>CAKZHN010000140.1 GCA_936924235.1 uncultured Rhodoplanes sp.
ACACCCGGCGGGCGTCACCTTCAATAATCTGGGAGGTGGCGTCTACACGCTGACCGGTTCGGCGGCCAATATTACCAGCGAACTCGATGCGTTGACGCTGACCGCGCCGGCGAGCCTCACGGGCGCCGTCAACGGCGTCGAGACCCTGACCCTGTCTCTCTCAGATACTTCCAGCGCGTATGCGCAAGGGCCGACGACGGCTTCGGTAAGCGTTGACCTGGTGGCCGCTCTGCCGACAATCACGGGCGGGACGCTCACGAACGTCTACGTCGGTTCGACGACGGGCACGCCGTTTGCCGGCGTCACGATCACCGATACCAACCTGAAATCGCCAATCGACACGCTGACCATCACGCTGAGCGATGCCAACGCGTCGCTCGCCGTCGGTGCCTCGCATCCGGCGGGCGTCACCTTCAACAATATGGGAGGTGGGGTCTACACGCTGACCGGTTCGGCCGCCGGCATCACCAGCGAACTCGACGCGCTGACCCTGACCGCGCCCTTAAGTCTCACCGGCGCAGTCGATGGAATCGAAACACTCAATTTCACGCTATCCGACACATCGAGCGCCGATCCGTCAGCAGCATCGACGGCTACGGTAACGTCCAACATCTACGTACCGGCCCCGCCGGTGATCACCGGTGGGTCGAGAACCTACGCCACTCCCGGCTCGACCACCACTACACCCTTCGCCGGTGTCGCGATCATCGACAACAACCCGAATTCGCCGACGGACACGCTGACCATCACGCTGAGCGATGCCAACGCTTCGCTTAGCGTCGGCGCAGCGCATCCGGCAGGCGTCACTTTCAGCAATCAAGGCGGCGGCGTCTATACGCTCACCGGATCGGCGGCAGACATCACAAGCGAACTTGACGCGCTGACACTGACCGCGCCGACGACCCTCACGGGGGCCGTCAACGGTGTCGAGGCATTGACCTTCTCCCTCTCCGATACATCGAGCGGCGATGTCGCGGAACCGACGACGGCCGCGTTGACCACCGACATCCTTGCGCCGATTTTCAGCAAGAGCTTCGGCTATACCGGCAAGATCGAGACCTTCACGGTTCAAACCTCCGGCTATTACGACATCACGGCCGAAGGCGCGCAGGGAGGTAACGCCGCATTCAAGGCCGGAGGACTGGGAGCCCTGGCCGGCGGTGTAGTCTATCTGCAGGCCGGTGCGCGGTTCGAGATTGTCGTTGGAGGCATGGGCGGCAGCGCGTCCGATGGTGGCGGCGGCGGCGGAAGTTTCGTGATCGAGACCTACGATGGGTCGAGCGCTGTCAATATCAACGAGGTGATTGCTGGCGGCGGCGGCGGCGCCGATATAGGTAGTGATGGCGGTGGCAGCCGAACCCAGGGGACCGGCGGTGACGGCGGCAGCGGCAACGGCAGCGCCGGCGGCGCCGGCGGCGTCAATGGAGCAGCGGGCGCGCAAGGCGTTGTTAGTTACGGCCCGTACGGCGGCGGCGGCGGCGGGTTCACCGGCGGTCATAATGCACAAGACGGAAGCGTGGACGGCACGACCTTCGCCGGCGGAGATGGCAATGGCGGATTTGGCGGCGGCGGCAGTGGCGTTTACGGTGGCGGCGGCGGCGGTGGATACGGCGGCGGCGGCGGCGGTGCTTTCGGCGGCGGCGGTGGCGGTGGGTCCTTTGTCAACGCGAACGCCCAAAGTGTAACGAAAGTCGCCGCAACCCATGGCGGCGATGGTCAGATCACCATCACGGCCTTGGTCGCGCCGACGATCACGGTCGCTTCTCCTGTGGTGCATGTCACCTCGGGCGCTCCGGTCAATCCGTTCGCCGGCGATGTGATCGGCGATACGAACTTCGGCAACCCGATCGAGACGCTCACCATCACGCTGTCGTCGCCGGCCAAGGGCGTGCTTGACGACCCCAATGCCGCGACCGACGGAAGCTCTTACAATCCCATCACGGGCGTCTATTCGATTTCGGGCACGGCCAATGACGTCACCAGCGCCTTGCAGCACCTCTCCTTTGTTCCCACCGCGGGCGCATATGGCGACACGACTTTTAGCATCCAGGACCTCAGTTCGGCCTATCCTCTCGCGATCAGCGATTTCTCGACCACCGTCTCCGACATTGCGCCGTGCTATTGCCCCGGCACTCTGATCCGCACCAGCCGCGGCCAGGTCCGGGTCGAGCGGCTGAAGATCGGTGACAAGGTCAAGACCATGTCGGGCGCCCTGCGCCCGATCAAATGGATCGGGCAGCGCAGCTATGGCGGGCGCTTCATCATGGGCCGCACCGATATCCTGCCGGTCTGCATCAAGGCCGGCGCGCTCGACGACAACGTGCCCAAGCGCGATCTGTGGATCTCGCCGCATCACGCGATGTATCTGAATGGCATGCTGATCGAGGCCAAAGATCTCATCAACGGCACCTCGATCGTGCAGGCGCCAAGCGTCGACAAAGTCGAGTATTTCCACGTCGAGCTCGACACCCACGACGTGATCGTCGCCGAAGGCGCGCTGTCGGAAACCTTCCTCGACGACGACAGCCGCGGCATGTTTCACAACGCGCGTGATTATCATGCGCTTTATCCGGACGCGGTCGCAGTTCCGGCGAAGTATTGCGCGCCACGCTGCGACTCGGGTTATGAGCTCGAAACCGTTCGGCAGCGCATCGCGCAGCGGTCCGGCCTGCCGCACACAGCCGATACGCCCCACATCGGCGCGTTGCGCGGCTTTGTCGATCTGGTCGATCTGAAGCAAATCGAAGGCTGGGCGCAAAATGTCGACCATCCCGAAGCCCCGGTCTGTCTCGACATCTATGCCGATGGCCGCCTGATCGGACAGACGCTGGCGAACCGGTATCGCGAAGACCTGGATCAGTTCGGCAGCGGCCGTCACAGCTTCGCGTTTACGGTCCCGGCAGGGCTCCATTTTGCGGTCGATAAAGTGGAGGTCCGTCGCTCGCTTGATGGGGCGGCACTTGGCTTCTCAGAGGCTGCTTCGCGCGCGCTCCAGCCGCTGACAGTCGTAACGCCAAAACGATCGCCGAACGTGAGGGCGCATCGCCGCGCAGCAAGCGGTTAGAAAGCCGCCGCTGCTTTCGTCTGGAAATCGTGCGGACCTCGAAAACGCCTATCACGCTGCTCGGTCGGGCCGACGAGGTGATCGAATAGGCTGTCGATGTCGCCTATTGGCACATCGCCGACATCAAACGATATCGCTTTGCGGTCGTTATCGGGGGCATAGCAGACATCAGGAATTTATGGGTCCGCGGCCTAGGTGTTCAATCCAGCCGCGGCAGGCCCAGCCGGTACACGCCCTTGAAGTCGTTCGGGTCGACCGGCTTGCCCTTGCGATAGATCACCAGCCGGCCTTCCTGCGCGAGCCGCACCGCAACGCGTCGGATCGGCGGCATCAGCACATGCCATTCCGGGCCGGGCTTCAGCACATTGGCGGCGTCGGTCGGGCTGATGGTCTTGCCGGCGGGCACCTCGCCGAGCAGGCGGAAGATCGCGGCTTCGATGTCGGCCGGGTCGGTCATGGTGAAGAGTTTCTTAATGTCCGGCTGATATCCACAACGGTCGACGCGCTCGCGCACGGTCCGGCTGTATCGTTCGACACGCACTCTGAACGATTCGGGACCTTGAGTATGCCGAGGTCGAACGAAAGGTGAGGCGGGCGCGCTGCACCGGAGGATCGTCGGATGTCGATCGAAATGGATGCGGGCGTGCACGCGCCGAGCACGCCTTTCAATGCTGCCGCGGTCGAAGACGAGGCGGCCAAGCCCGATCCTTCGGAAGGCTGGCTGATGCTGCTGGCCACGTTGGTCGGCGTCGTGGGCGCTTCGGTGCTGGGCGTGCTGGTCTATCTCGGCTGACGGTTTGGGCTGATCGGTACGGCTATTCGCCGCTGCAGACCGCGCGCCGCGAGTCCGATGCGAACTGACGGCGCCACAGCACGACCGTCACCACCACGCTCGAAACCATCAGCAGCCACGGGCTGATGAACCAGCCGAGATAGCCGAGGGCGAAGAAGAACGCCCGCTGGCCGCGGTTGAAGTGCAGGCCCGCGACCTCGCAGAGCCGGCCGCCGCGCCGGGCGTGGGCCTGGGCCTCCGGCGTGTCCTTCTCGGCGGCCGGCGGCGTCGCCCCGACCAGGATGGCGACGTAATTGTAGAGCCGGTAGGCCCAGCCGAACTTGAAGAACGCATAGACGAAGACCACCGCGAGCCCGATGGTCTTCGCCTCCCACTGCACATGGGTCATCTGGGCGCCGAACGGCAGCGAGCCCAGCACCTGGAGAATTTCCTCCGGCGCCCGCAGCAATGTCAGCGCGCCGCCGATCGCGATCAGCGAGGTCGAGGCGAAGAACGCCGTGCCGTTCTGCAGCGCCGCGACGATCTGGGCATCGACCATGCGCGTCTCGCGCTTGAGCATCTGCAGCATCCAGACATCGCGATAGAGGTTCATCTCGGAATTGAGGCCGCGGCGGCGGCGCTGGGTGAGCGACAGCGTGGCCGAATAAGCGATCCAGGCGCCGAGAAACCAGCAGAGCGCCACTATGTCGACTGTCGAAAGGAGCTGCATGGCGAATCTCCACGGCCAAGCTCCCATCCTGCGAACGGAGGCGCAAGATCGTGGCCCGCCGTGTCAGGGTCCGGCCGCTGGCCTTTGCGCTGCCGCTCTGCCACCATCCGGGGGTACGGAGACTGCAATGCCCCAGACCATCACCGTCAGCGTCAAGGCGCTGTGCGAGGCCGCCGAGCGCGAGATCGAGACGATCACGATCGAGGACGCGCTGAAGCTCCACGGCCGCGACGACACCGTGCTGGTGGACATCCGCGACATCCGCGAGTTGCAGCGCGACGGCAAGGTGCCGGGCGCGCTGCATTGCCCGCGCGGCATGCTGGAGTTCTGGATCGACCCGCAGAGTCCGTACCACAAGCCGCAGTTCGCCGAAGACAAGCGCTACGTGTTCTTCTGCGCCGGCGGCCTGCGCTCGGCGCTCGCTGCCCAGACCGCGCATCGCATGGGGCTCAAGCCGGTGGCCCATATCCGTGGCGGCTTCGGCGCCTGGAAGAAGTCCGGCGGCCCGGTCGAGATGCCGGAGCCCCGGCCTACCAAAGGCTAACTGGACGCATAGATTGCGGTTGGAACAAAAAGCCCGCCGGCCGTTTGGATGACCTGATGAGTGACCAGCAACCGCCTGCAACCGAAACCAAGCCTGTGCGGCACCAGTCTTCCGGCCAGGTCTGGCTGCTGGGCGTCCTGGGCCTGCTTGGACTGATCGGCTTTGTCGTGGTGTTCGGCCTGGTGATGACGCGGACCGCGCCCACTCCGCAGGCCGCCACCGCGGCTATGCAGGCGCCGGGATCGGCGCAGCTGGTCACGACGCAAGGCGCGAAGGGGCCGCAGGGTGATCGCGGCCCGCAAGGTCCGGCGGGACCGGCCGGTCCGCGGGGCGCCAACGGCGAGCCCGGCATCCGCATCGTGCGCACGGCTTGCAACGGCGACTGCTCGATGCAGTGCGAGCCCGACGAGGTGCTCCTCACCGCCCATTGCGGCGTCGGCCGCACGCCCGCGATCTATCCGACCGAGTCCTCGGCGCTGTGCCGCTCGCGCAGCAACGCCCGCGTCGAGGTGGTCGCGGCCTGCGTGAAGTCGGTGCGGCGTTAGCATTTCACTTAAAGGGGAGGGGCCGTCGTGGCGCTCACGCTCGTCATCGGCAACAAGAACTATTCGTCCTGGTCGTTTCGACCATGGATCGCCATGAAGGCCGCAGGCATCGCCTTCGACGAGGTGGTGATCTCGCTCGAGGCCGCGGACTTCAAATCGCGGGTGTTGAAGATCTCCGGCACCGGCAAGGTGCCGGTGCTGGTCGACGGCGACGTGCATGTCTGGGAGTCGCTTGCGATCCTGGAATATCTCGCCGAGAAATTCCCGGGAGCGAAGCTCTGGCCGGCGGATGCCGCGGCACGCGCCCATGCGCGCGCGATCGCCTCGGAGATGCACGCTGGCTTCCAGCCGCTGCGCAAAGCCTGTCCGATGAACATGTGGCGGCCGGTGAAGAAGCTTGCGCTCGACGCCGAGGTCGCAGCCAACGTCAAGCGCATCGACGCGCTCTGGACGGATTGCCGCGCTCGCTTCGGGGCCGGCGGAGCGTTCCTGTGCGGCGGTTTCGGCGCGGTGGACGCCATGTATGCGCCGGTGGTGGCGCGCTTTCACACCTACGGCATCGAAGTCAGCGAGGCGTCGCGCGCCTACATGTCGGCCGTCATGGCGCTGCCGGCCTGGGTCGAATGGACGCAAGCCGCGTACAAGGAGCCATGGGTGCTGCCCCATGACGAGCCGGACTGGCCGCAGGTGCTGCGCGTTCCCGCCGCCTCGTGAATTGCCGCTTCATGAGCTGAGCTGCGTCAGCTGAACTGCGTCAAATAGACCAGCCCGAAGATCACGATGACGAGTGCGGTGCTCACCGCGAGCACCACGGCCACCGGACGGTCGCGAAAGCCGGCGCGTGCCTCCACGGCCGTTTCCACCACGTGATCGCCTTCCTTGTGCATCTCAGCCTCCAAGCCTATTCAGTGCGATGCCTATTCGGTGCGGCCGTACATCCAGCGGTCGATGCGCTTGGGCATGATCCACGGCCACGTAAAGCTCGTGAACACCGCCCACCACGTGCCGTTGAATGCGCCGAAATAAATGCCGTTCTGCACGCCGCCATGGCCGCCGCTGGTCAGCCCGCCGACCACGGCGCCGACCACGATCCAGAACGCAAACCAGATAGCCGCAACGATTGCGACGCGTCCCATGGCGAAACTCCTTCGCCTGATAACGCGCGGCACAAAGACGCTGTTCCCAGCGCGGCTTAGTCGGGTCCGGGGGTGAAAGGATCGTGCATCCAGTGCTCGAGCCGGCGGGGCAGCACCCAGGGCCAGGCGAACACCGTGAGCAGCGCGAACGTGAAGCCAACGATGGCTCCGCTGCCGGGGTCGTTGAATGCGTATTTGCTGAGCTGGCAGCCAGCCGTGGTCCAGGCGACGAACCACACCAGTGCGACGACGGCGACGCGATCCATGCGCGGCATCCTTCTCTCGCCCTTGGCCCAGGATATTGCCGGAGGATAACGCCTCGTCAATGGCGGCGTTCCGCTCCGCAATCCGCTCCCGCGCATGTGACGCGATCCGGCCCCGGTTTGGCCGCGCCGGGGACCCCCCTGCGGCTTTCTGTCCATAGAGACTTGCCAAATGACGCGAAGTTCAATTTGTTTCTGCCCGGATTTCGTCACGATCCGGGAACATTGCTCCCGCGCTGGCTCTGTATCGGTTTACCGGGCAAGGTCGGCGCAGGGGGCGATACAACGGTCATCACTACGGCTCGACCGGGAGATATCGCTATGAGACTTCGCACTACCCTGCTTTCCCTTGCTCTGCTGGCCCTTGGTGTCTTGGCGCCCGCGCTTCCTGCCGGGGCCGAAGACGCGCCGCCGCCGGTCAAGGGGATGTTCCTTTTGACCGACTATCCCTCGACGACCGTCCGGCCGGGCTCCACCACCACCATCAATCTGCGGCTGCGCAACTACGCGCTGCCGCCGGAGCGCTTCAACTTCGCAGTGAACGGCGCGCCGCAGGGCTGGACCGTGACCTTGCTCGGCGGCGGCCAGCCGGCCAGCGCCGCGATGGTCGCGACCAACGACAGCACCACGATGCAGCTCCGCCTCGACGTGCCCGACAGCGCCAAGATGGGCACCCAGGACATCACCGTCACGGCGAAGGGCCCGTCCACCGAGCTGACGCTGCCGATCTCGATCACGCTCGCCAAGGACCTGCCGGCCAAGCTCACGCTCAAGCCGCAGCTGCCGTCGATCCGCGGCACCGCCAAGTCGAACTTCGAGTACCAGCTCGACATCAAGAACGACTCCGGCCGCAATCTCGTGGTCGCGCTCGGCGCCCAGGCGCCGCAGAACTTCGAGGCGAGCTTCACCGAGCAGTACGGCAGCCAGGAGCTCAACTCGGTGCCGGTCGATGCCGGGGCATCCAAGACCGTCAAGCTCAAGGTCCGGCCGCCGAGCACCGCCAACGCCAGCCGTTATCCGATCACCGTCAAGGCCACAGCCGAAGACGCGACCGCCGAGGCCACCGTGGCGGCCGAGATCACCGGCCAGCCGCGGCTCTCGCTCGCCGGCCGTGACGGCGTGCTGAGCGGCCGCGCCGAGGCCGGCAAGGAGACGACGATCCCGCTGCTGATCAGCAACACCGGCAGCGCGCCGGCCGACGAGGTCGAGCTTTCGAGCTCTTCGCCGAGCGGCTGGAAGGTCGAGTTCGATCCCAAGACCATCGACCGCATTCCGGCTAGCGCCACGCAGCCCAAGGAGGTCCAGGTCCGCATCACGCCGCCCGAGAAGGCGATCGCCGGCGACTACGCGCCGACCTTCACGGTCACGTCCCGCGGCGAGACCGCCTCGACCCAGTACCGCGTCGCGGTCGGCACCTCGACCCAGTGGGGTCTGGTCGGGATCGGCATCGTCGGCGTGGCGCTGCTGATCATGCTGGCGGCGGTGGCAAGGTTCGGCCGCCGATGAGCGACAACGTCATCGAAGTCGAGGGCCTGACCAAGCGCTACGGTCGGGCCACGGCGGTGGACGACATCTCGTTCACCGTCGGCAGGGGCGAGATCTTCGGCCTGCTCGGGCCGAACGGCGCC
>CAKZHN010000141.1 GCA_936924235.1 uncultured Rhodoplanes sp.
CGGTCTTGTCGATCGCCGCCCGCCCACCACGAAAATGCAGGATGGTCGGCGAGGGGATCGGCTGCTTGGCGACGAGTCCCGCTTTGTCGGCGACAGGCTTGAGCGCCGCGAAATGATGGACCGCGAGCGACTGCGTCCGCTTCAGCTTGCCTTTGACGACCACGCGCGGCGGCGCGAATTCGATGTCGCCGCCCTCGTTGTGAAACCGCGTCGGCAGCGAGCCCTCGAAGCCCACGCCGTCGATGCGCTCGATGAAGTCCATGAACCAGTGCCGGCGGCGGAATTCGCCGTCGGTGCACACCCTGAGGCCGGCATCGCGCTGCAGCGCCACCGCATCCTCGATGGCGCGGGTCTCGACCGCCCACAATTCGTCGGCGCTGACGCGGCCCTGCGCACGGCCGCTCCGGGCCTCGTGGATGGCGGCCGGGCGCAGCAGGCTACCGACCACTTCGGCCTTGAACGGGGGACGTGCGGATGCGGTCACGGGACAATCCTTGGTTTGACGGCTTGGCGGGATCGGGAGCCTAGCGCCGGTGAAGCGGTGCGCAATACCGCTCTGCGTTGCGCCCGGGACACAGGGGTTCCCAGATTTGGAAGGTGTCCCAAGGACATCCTGGGCGGCGAGCCTGCCAGGGCTTAGACTTGGTTCCAATCGGGCAGGCTGACGGGGGTTGGCAGTGCGTTTGTGGGGTGTCCTGGGTGGGGTGGTTGCGGCGCTGGCGTTGTCCGGCTGCGCGCTGGAGAATGCCCACAATCAGACATCGACCTTCCTCGACGCCCATGCCCAGGCCACCCCGACGCTCGCCTCGTTCCGCGAATGCCATGGCTTCGCCTGCAGCTCGAGCTCGACCGTCTCGCTGACCCAGCAGGAGTGGTCGAAGGTCGTCGCGGTGATGCGGCCGCCGGCCAAGGACGCCAAGGCCGAGCGGCGCAAGATTTCGATCGCGGTCGCGACCATGCGCATGCTGGTCGGGGCCAAGACCGGCACCGCGGTCCATCAATGGACCCACAAGGATCGCGACATCATTCCGAACATGAGCGATCCGACGCAGCTCGACTGCATCGACGAGTCGGTCAACACCTGGACCTACATGACCATGATGGAACGCGGCGGCCTGTTCCGCTTCCATGAGGTGGCCAGTCTCTCCAACTCCGGCTCCCTGGTGACCCCGCGCAACACCGCGGTGCTGAAGGAGAAGAACGGCGACTACTACGCGATCGATCCGAGCGTGGTGGACGCCGGCGTCCCGCCGCCGGTCATTCCGCTGCAGAGCTGGATGACCGAATGGCCGCCGGACCTCTCCAAGAGCGACACGCCGAAGACCAAGGTGAATGTCGGCGGTGCGCGCAGCGCGTCGCTGGAGAGCGGCAAGACCGCTGAGGCCAAGGCCACCGAGGCGAAAACCGCCGAAGCCAAGCCTGCTGAGGTCAAGCCCAGCCAATCGGCGGCGCTGGATTAAGGCCGCGCAACTCGCAGTAAACTCCGCCGTCATGGCCGGGCTTGTCCCGGCCATCTCGTTTAGGGATGCACTGTGCTCACCTAAGCGGGATGCCCGGCACGAGGCCGGGCATGACAGCAGTGGTTTCTGCGGCAGCCAGTTTAGCGCTAAGATCGGACCGTTCTCGACCGGGAGAATGGTCATGAGCTCGCTCAGCAGCAAGGACGGCCCGCGCTACCGCCACGCGGCCGATGAATCGGCGCCCTACGAGACCATCGGCGTCGACAAGCTCACGCCGATCATCGGCGCCGAGATCAGCGGCATCGATCTCGCCAAGCCGCTGTCGAACCGCGCGCTCGACGAGGTGCACCGCGCGCTCGCCGAGAACCTCGTGATCTTCTTCCGTGACCAGCCCATCACGCCGCAGCAGCATCTCGCCTTCGGCCGGCTGTTCGGCGAATTGCACATCCACCCCGCGGCGCCGCACGAGCCCGGCGAGCCCGCACTGATGAAGATCCACGCCGACAAGAACTCGCCGCGCGCCAACGGCGAGGGCTGGCACACCGACGTGTCCTGCGATCTCGAGCCGCCGATGGGTTCGATCCTCCACATCAGGCAGTGCCCGCCGCACGGCGGCGACACGCTGTTCGCCAGCATGTATGCGGCCTATGAGGCGCTGTCGGACCGCATGAAGGCGTATCTCGCAGGCCTGACCGCGCTGCACGACGGCGAGCCGGTCTATCGCGGGCTCTATGCCAATGCCGGCGTCGCCGACAAGCCGGCCTATCCCAGCGCCGAGCATCCGGTGATCCGCACCCATCCGGTGACCGGCAGGAAGGCGCTCTACGTCAACCGCGGCTTCACCCACCACATCATCGGCGTCCCGCGCGACGAGAGCGACGCGATCCTGGCGTATCTCTACCAGCACGCCGAGAACCCGCTGTTCCAATGCCGCTTCCGCTGGACCGAGAATGCGATCGCGTTCTGGGACAACCGCTGCGCCCAGCATCGCGCGATGTGGGACTACTGGCCGCACACCCGCTCGGGCACCCGAGTCACCGTGAAGGGTGAGCGGCCTGTGTAACGGCGTAGCCGCCTGGCATTTGCCGTTACGGCTTCGGGCACCCGTCACCGGGCCATCGATTTCAAGCAGCACGCCGAATTGATGCGGCCGCCCATGCGGTCTCCTCCGTTACGGTGACGACCCCCGTTTTTTCGCAACGTATCTCATGGCGCGAACCACGCGCCGCGCTGCCATCCGGATACGCAGATGGGGGCGCCAGCCAGATATTGGAAAGGGAAATCATTATGACTGCGTCGCTATTCACTGTCGGTTGGAGCAGCTGGAGCTCATCGCCTGCGGTCGGGCTCGGTGCCGGGGGCGGCGGTCTGGTCATTCAAGGCGCACCGGACGCGCACTACGTGATCAGCTGGCGTGACGGCACCCTGGACGCCGTCACGGCGGACAGCGACGGCACGACGTCGCAGCCGCCGAACGACACCTTCCACAGCTATGTGAATGACGGCGTCTATAACATCCGGGTGTCGGACGGTGATCCGTCGACTCCCGATATGTTCGTGCGGGCGGCCGTATTCGAGAATTCGACGAGCAACGAGACCATCCGGGGCACTGGCGGCAACGACCTGCTGCTCGGCGGCGACGGCAACGACATCATCAGGACCGGAGACGGCATCGACCCCGGCAGCGACTTCGGTCGCGCCAGCATCGCCGACGGCGGCCGTGGCGATGACCACATCATCGGCGGCGCCGTCCACGATCTCCTGGAAGGCAATGACGGCAACGACGTGTTGCACGGCATGGGCGGCGACGATCAGCTGGACGGCGGCGCCGGCAACGACCGGATCTATGGCGGTGACGGCAACGACACGATCACCGGGGATCACTTCTTTCCCGGCACCGCTGTCGGTGACGGCAATGACATCCTGGACGGCGGCGCCGGCAACGACACCATTTACGGTGACGGCGGCGACGACAAGCTCTATGGCGGGACCGGCAACGACGTCCTCGACGGCGGCACCGGCAACAACAAGCTGTGGGGCGGCGCCGGCTCCGACACCTTCCATTTCACCGCGCCGGCCTCGCTGCCCACGACACCGTCGTCCAGTCCCGAGATGGACCGCATCATGGACTTCTCCGGCTCGCGCGATGCGACGGCGGAGCACGATCATATCGACCTTTCGAGCTACAACGCGGTCGCCAACGGCCCGCTGCACTTCAACGACGCCGATCCGCACCACTTCGATCGGACCGCCGGCTCGATCCGGTCGTTTTTCGACGTCCAGGGAGACACCGTCGTGCAGGCCGACCTCGACGGCAACGGCAAGTTCGACAAGGGCATCGACTTCGAGGTCGTGGTGAAGGGCCATCACGACCTGCAGGCTTCTGACTTCCTGCTGTCGTAGGTTGGGCGCGGGTTCTATCCGCACGTGTCCCGGGCGCAGCGCAGCACGAAGTGATGCGCTGCAGACCCGGGACCCCGGTTTCTTATGATTTGTTGAGAGCATCCGGGACACAAGCGGATAGAGCGGCGCGACATGCGCAGAGCGAGCCCCGCTACTTCAAAATCTCCAGCGTCAGCGGCTTGAGCTTGAAGTTGTTGCACGTGTTGAACAGGATCGGGCAGTTCGAGATCGCCACGATCTGCGGCATCAGCGCCTTCATGATCATGTAATCGCCGGCCTTGCCCTTGGCTTCGCGGATTTCCCACTTGCCGTCGGCATCGTAGGCCACCGTCATGAACACGTTGAAGCAGGCGTCGATGTTGAAGTTCCAGCGGTCCATGCCGTAGCCGCTGATGGCCTTCTCCAGGTTCTGCTGGCAGTTCGGCTGGCCTTTGCCCTTGTCGCCGTAGCGCATCATGTTGAGATGCTCGGAGCAGTAGCCGCCGCCGCAATAATTCTCGCCGGTCAGGTCCTCCTCGATCACCCACATTGGCCGCGTGCGGTTGGTGTAGAGCGTCATCGGCCTGGTGAACTTCCACGACAGGTTCACGGCGCGGCTGCCGTGCATCGAGAGAAGCTCGCGCGGATCGTCGCGGTTGAACGAGATCAGGTCGGCGACCTGCTCGCCCTCCGGCTGGGTGAGCTTGAAACGCTGGCCGGTCTCGATCTCGAAGCTGATGTTGCCGGCAGGCGGAAGCGTGACGGGCTCGCCGGGCTTGAGGACGGCGGTGGCTTTGCTCATGAGACGGTCCTTGCGATGGCTTCGATACGGAGCGTCGAAGCTAGCAGCCGTCAGGCCGTTTGAGTCAACCCGCGCTTGAGCTGGCTTGCCGCCATCGCATAGCCGCCCAGCGCGCCGTCGACGAAGTGCACGTGGTTGGATCGCGTCGGCGACGGCGTGAAGCAGGTCATCATCGCGGCGTGCTGGCGGTGGGTGCCGTAGCGCAGGATGTCGTTCTTCGCGGCGTCGGCGAGATGCGCCTCGATCTCGTCGGCAAGCTCCAAGGTGCAATCGAGCACCATGCGAAGCGCATCGTCGAATTTGCGGAAGTCGGAGTTGTCGATCAGCTCGCGGGTGTATTTCGCCGGAATGAATTGTCCGACCGTGATGCCGAAGCGCATGATCAGGAAGGCGAAGAACGTGTAGGCCAGGACCTGGATGCGGCGCAGCCACAGCGGCTCCCTGGGCCGGCGCGAGGCGCGAACTTCGAGCTCGAGGCCCTGCGGCGGCCAGGTGAGGCGCAGCTTCTGGCCCGGCACCGGCCGCGACGCATCGGGGGTCTTGTCGACGATGCGGGCGATGTCCTCCACGGCCGCGCGGAACGCGTCCATATCCGCGCCCGGCACCGGCGCGACCACCAGCGACAGCACGACGCCGCGCGACGATTTGATCTCCTCGAACCGGCACGACAGTCCGCTCAGGTCCGGCCGCGCGCCGGGCGGGCCGGCTTGGAGCGCGATGTCGCCGCGCTTCATCGCGGCGTCGGCGAAGGCGATGCCGCCGCCCGCGAACATCGCGATCGCGATGTGCTCCGACGGCGCATAGCGCGCCACGCGCACGTCGAAGCCCTTGGCGCGGATGTCTCCGACCGTCGCCATGCCGATGCGCAGCGTCAGCTCGAGATCGTCGCGCACCCAGGCCGCGGTCGCGACCAGCGCCTCGCGCGCGACCTGCGCATCTGCGGCCGGCACCGCGAAGCTCGCGCCGTCGCCGCCGAACACGAAGGGGAATTCGCGGTCCTCCAGCGCATGCGTCACCGCGACGATCACGGAGGCGCCCGCCATGTTCACCGCCTTGTAGCGGTTCTCGGCAATTGCCTTGGTCGACTGCACGATGTCGGCGGTGCCGACCACCCAGTCGTCGGGCAGCGGCCGGAACAGCGCCGGGTCCATGACATGGGTGAAGTCACGGAAGACCGGCAGGCCGGAATAGAAGCGGTCGGGGGGCGGTGCGGACATGGCGGCATCTTAGCCGAGCTGCGGCGAGATCGGTGCTTCCGCAACTATGTTGACGGAGCTTGCAAACAGGGTGGTCGAATTTGACGGCTTCCTTGCGTTGCGTAAGGTCGCGCTGCCTTGCTCAACTGAGGGCGCTCTCATGAGGCGTCATGTTGGCGGAGCAA
>CAKZHN010000142.1 GCA_936924235.1 uncultured Rhodoplanes sp.
GCCTCTATGTGCAGATCGACGACGCCTTCCTGCCCTACATGCACGAGAAGATGGTGCCGCCGATGAGCGAGGCGCAGTACCGCGCCTGGGCGCAGCTTCGCATCGACGCGCTCAATCACGCCTTGCGCGGCATCCCCGAGGAGCGCTCGCGCTATCACATCTGCTGGGGCAGCTGGAACGGCCCGCACGCCTTCGACGTGCCGTTGAAGAACATCGTCGACCTGCTGCTGCAGGTGAAGGTCGGCGCCTACAGCGTCGAGCAGGCCAATCCGCGCCACGAGCACGAATGGACGGTGTGGAAGGACGTCAAGCTGCCGGCCGGCAAAAAGCTCATTCCCGGCGTGATCAGCCACGCCACCAATATCGTCGAGCATCCCGAGCTGGTGGCGCAGCGGCTGGTCCGCCTGGCCAACATCGTCGGCCGCGACAACGTAATGGCCGGCACCGATTGCGGCTTCGCCCAGAGCCCGTTCGCCAAGCGGGTGCACGAGAGCATCATGTGGGCAAAGCTCCGCTCGCTCAGCGAGGGAGCGAAGCTCGCCAGCGCCGAACTCTGGGGCAAGCGCAGCGCCGCGTAACCGCCACGCTGCTGCCGCAGGCTACAGAATGAAATCGCCGGCGCTCAGCGCATGGGCGCCGTTGACCGCGATCTGGAAGTCGGTGCGGCCGTCGCCATCGACATCGCCCGCCACAATGGTGTTGCCGCTGCTGGTGGTGTACTGCCGGAGCTCACCCGCGGTGTGCGAGAACGCCGCCGTGCCGACGAACGTGAACGCGTCGTCGCCCGAGGTGTGACTGTTCGCATCGATCGCCGACAGATCGATCCTGTCGTGACCTTGCTCGAAGTCGCGGATGACATCACGCGTCGCCCCGCCCACGCCGCTATCGGTCAGGCCGAGGAGCTTGAACGTGTCGTCGCCTCCGCCGCCCTTCATGGCATCGCGGCCCGCGCCGCCGATCAGCACATCATTGCCGCCTTGGCCATTCAAGACGTCAACGCCGTCGCCGCCGCTGAGCACGTCGTCGCCCGCGCCGCCGTTAAGCGTATCCGCTCCTGCGTGACCGTAGAGATTGTCGGAACCGCCCTTGCCGTTCAGCGTATCGTCGAACGCGCCGCCGACGAGACTCTGCGACGCATCGGTGCCGGTGCGATCGACCGCCGTATCGGGCTCGCGGCCGAACACAACGTAGCTTGTACCGGAGCCGAGACTGTTCGAATCGGCGTTGGGCACGCCGACGATCAGATCGGCCAAGCCATCGCCGTTGACGTCGCCCGCCGAGGCCACGGATTCGACATAGTGCGTCGTACCGGGGCCGGTGATCTTGAAGCCATCGCTGCCATTGAGCGTCGACAGATCGATCGAGGAAGCAAAGCCCGAGGCCTTGCCGAACAGCACATAGGCTCCGCCCGAATTGGAATACAGGCCGTACGAATTGTAACCAGCGACGCCTATGATCAAGTCGTCGAATCCATCGCCATTGACGTCGCCGGCCGAGGCAACGGAATGACCGCTGTGATCCTCATCGATTGTGCTGGTGAGCCGGAAGCCATTGCTGCCATTGAGTCCCAACAGATCTATGTTCGAAAGGTTCGCACCGCCGAACACCACGTAGCTTGCGCCCGAGTGTCTTCCGCCGGCGCTGTCGAGGTAGTCGTTGCCGACGATCATGTCGGCGAAGCCGTCGCCGTTGATGTCGCCCGCGGAGGCGACTGAAATGCCGCCGTTGTAATCGTAGCTCGACCCCAGCAGCCGGATGCCGCCGGTGCTGGGAGTCATAGTCGCTATATCGAAATTGGCGGCGAACCCGCCGCCATGGCCGAACACCACATAGGCCGCGGAGCCGCTATAGGTACCGGGACCCATCCCGATGATGAGGTCGGCAAAGCCGTCGCCGTTGACGTCGCCGGCTGAGGCGACCGACGATCCCATATAGTCCTGCGGCTTGCCGTTCACCTTGAAGCCGTTGCTGCCGTCAAGACTCGACAGATCCAGGTTCGTCGGGAAACCGGAAGCGTGGCCGAACACCACATAGGCCGCGCCGGTGTGGTAGCCATAGGCGTCCGCGTTCGCGCGGTGCGCACCGACGATGATGTCATTGAAGCCGTCACCGTTGACGTCGCCCGCCGACGCAACCGAGTCTCCGTTGCGATCGAACTGAGCCTCGCCGCTGAGCTTGAAGCCATTGCCGCCGTTGAGAGCCGACAGATCGAGATTGGCGGCGAAGCCCGAAGCGTGGCCGAACACCACATAGCTTGCGCCCGACAGGTTGCCGTGGGGATCGGCGCCGTTCGCACCGACGATGAGGTCGGCAAAGCCGTCGCCGTTGAGGTCGCCGGCCGACGCGACCGAGCGGCCGCTGTAGTCCTGCGCCGCCACGCCGCTGACCTTTAAACCGTTGCTGCCGTCGAGGCTCGACAGATGGAAATCGGCGGCAAAGCCCGCTGCGCTGCCGAACACCACATAGCTCGCTCCCGACTGACTGCCGTGAGGACCGGCGTAGGGCGAGCCGACGACCAGGTCGGCAAAGCCGTCGCCGTTCACGTCGCCGGCCGAGGCAACCGAAAAGCCGCTCAGATCGCCATTGGCTTCGCCGTCGAGCTTGAAGCCGTTGCTACCGTTCAGGTCAGATAGGTCGATGATCGCAGGATACTGCGCCATGGGTCCGCCTCCCGGAGTTGTGTGTGTTCTACCGGCGGCAACTTACGGGCGGATTTTGACGTCACCACGACGCAGCGTTGCCGCCAAACGACGCAGCCTTGCTGTCGAGTATTCCCAAACGACTACGAGGCCTTGCGCACCTCCGGATAGAACTGCGGCGCTTCGCGGCGCTCGTACATGCCGTAGTCGCGGATGATGCGAACGCTGCGGTGGCGCAGCGACTTTGCGGCGGTAGGCAGTTTTGGCGCAAACCCTTCGGCCGCCTTCACATCGCACCACGATACCAGCAGAAGGAATTTGCCCGGTACGGTGATACTTTCGAAGGTCTCCTGCCCGACCACTCCACCGCGATTGCGATCGAGGCCGAGCTCCGCCGCCAGTGCATCGCCCGGGACCTTGTTGTTGAATTCGACCTCGGTGAGCGTCACCACCTTGGCTTCGCCGATCTCGGTTTCGTCGAAGCGCTGCTGCGTCGTCACCGGCGTCTTGGTGTCGCTGTAAAACTCGCCGACCCGCAGGTGGTAGTCCTCGAACACCTCGAAGCGCCCCTTCTCCTGGACGCCGTGGTGCTCGGCCTGGGTGCGCCAGCGGATCACCGCCTTCTCGTCGCGCCAGGTCGACAGCGACACCAGCCACCGCGGGTCGCGCAGGCTCTTGAAGCGCTCGTTGTCGATGAATCCATCGATCGCTTCGAGCTTCGGCTTGAGCCCCTTGGCGAGCTCCAGATACTCGTCGAAGCGCGCTTCCTTGGGCTGGACTTCGAAGATCACGGCAAACATGAATTCCTCCGTCTTGTCTTGGTATCACGCGGCGGCCGGCATGGCGCGCGCGTCGGTGAGAAACGCGATGCTCTCGCGATGCAACGCGCCGCGCATCGCTTCGAAATGCATCAGATGCGTGCCGCGGCCGATCTTGATGTCGCGCTTCTCGGCCGAAGCTTTCAGGGCGCCGAACAGCCAATGCGCGTCGGCATCATTGGAATAGCTGTCCCATTCGCCGCGGATGATGGCGACCGGCGCGCGGACCAGGGCCGGATCGTAGGCCAGCTCGCCCGCCCAGGCGTCGAAGATGTCCTGGAAAGAACCGCTCGGCACCTTCACGGCCGCGGGCGAGCGCGTCCGGCTCGCCGCGTCGCTGTCGAGATAGCGCTCGCCCCATTCATCGAAGTGGCTGCGCGACAGCACCGGCGCCTCGCCCTTGGGCACGGTCTCGGTGAAGCGGTCCCACTGGTCTTTCAGCGAGATGAGCCGCCAGCCGGGGAGCTTCTGCGCCTCCGCCTGGCGCGGCCGCCAGCTGATCGGGCCGAAAAACACCATCCGGTCGACAAGCTCGGGGCAACGCCCCGAGAGCCGGCCCGACACGATGCATCCCCAGGAGTGCGCGATGATCGAGATGCGCGGCACATTGTGATGCTTCGCGATGAACCGCACCGCGGCCTCGAGCTGGCGGCTTGCGTCCTCGGCGCGGCCGAGCGGCGCGTTGGCCTCGGCGGGTTGCGTCATCTCCGGATACGGATCGGACAGGCCGAAGCCGTGGAAATCCAGCCCCCAGACATGGAAGCCGGCATCGTTCAGCTCATCGCGCCACGAGCGGCCGTCGAAGCGATGCGCGATCGTCTGCCCCGACGGGATTGTTCCGCCGTGCACGTAGAGCACGACGCGATCGCTTGCGGCGCCGCGCGGCGGCAGATGACGCAGGAACAGCGACAATCCGGCGTGCGGGCTCGCGATGCGGTGATGCCCTTCGCGCGGATCGAGCTTGGCCGCTGTCGGGTTCGAAACTGCGGTGTCCATGACGAGGCTCCATGTTGCCTGTCGCCCGCGCCAGACATGGCGCTTTTCGCGCGGAACTTCACCCCATAACACTTCGGCAAAACCAGAAGTGTCATTGCCCATGGCTGTGTCCGAAACCAGGGCCTTGTCCAAAACCGAGGCTTGGCCGCGGCGCAGCCCGGCGTAAGATCGAGCCGACAAAATGAAGCGGCATCAGAACCGCAAATCGGAAATCCCGGAGGAGATGCCATGCGACTTTCCCGCCGCCGGTTCTTGCATTTTTCCGCTGGCCTTGCCGCCATCCCCGCGCTGCCACGCATGGCCCGGGCCGAGACCTATCCGTCGCGGCCGGTGCGCATGATCGTGCCGTTCGCGGCAGGCGGCCCGACCGACCTGTACGCACGCCTGATCGCGAACAAGCTGTCCGAGCAGACCGGCGGCAAGTCGTTCTACATCGAGAACGTCGGCGGCGCGGGCGGCAACGCCGGGAGCGCGCGCGCCGCGCAATCGGCGCCCGACGGCTACACCTTGCTGGTGACGGGTGGCAGCCACGTCAACAATCAATTCCTCTACAGCCATGTGCCCTACGATCCGTTCAAGGATTTCGAGGCGGTGACGCTCGGCGCGATCCAGCCGATCGTGCTCGCGGTGAATCCTTCCGTGCCGGCGCAGACCGCCAAGGAGCTGGTCGCGCTCGTCAAAGCCAATCCCGGCAAATACAGCTTCGCCTCGCCCGGCGTCGGCACACCGCCGAGCCTGGTCGGCGAGTTGTTCCGGCTGTCCTATGCGCCCGATCTTATTCACGTGCCCTTCAACGGCGGCGGTCCCGCGGTCGGCTCGACCGTCGCCGGCCACACGCCAGCGTCGTTCGGCGCGCTGGCGCCCGCGGTGCCGATGATCCAGGACGGCAAGCTCCGCGCGCTCGCGGTTTCGTCAAAGACGCGCACGCCGACGCTGCCCGACGTTCCGACCATGGCTGAGGCCGGCTTCCCCGACGTGGAAGGCTCGACCTGGACCGCCGTGGTGGTGCCGTTCGGCACGCCGAAGGAGATCATCGCGCAGCTTTACAAGATGTTGGCCGCTATCCACGCGCAGCCCGACGTCAAAGAAAAGCTCGCCACGATGGCCTTCGAAACGGTCGCGAGCACGCCTGAGGAATGCAACGAGTTCTTCAAGACGGAATCGGCGAAGTGGTCGAAGGTCATCAAGCTCGCGGGCATTCGCGCGGACTGATGCTCCCCACCTTGCGCTGACGCATAAGGCCTGTCGCAGAACGCATGCCCGAGCGTCTCGACAGCACTCCCTTGAATGTTACGCTTCGATTCCGAATAGCAACGCGACAAGGCGTTGCCGGGGACAATGAAAGGGTCGGCGATGCCGACAGAAGGTGCGGCTGGACGCCAGATCGGCGTCTCGCTGCCGCGGCTTGAGGCACGGGCCAAGGTCACCGGCCGCGCCGAATACACCCACGTGATGCAAGTGCCGGGCATGGCCCACGGCAAGATCTTCCGAAGCACCGTTGCGCACGGCCGTATACAGCGAATCGATGTCAGCGCCGCGGCGCGCATTCCCGGCGTGCTCAGCGTGTTCACCGGCGAGGACATTCGCCGGGTAATTCCCGATCCCTATTACGGCC
>CAKZHN010000143.1 GCA_936924235.1 uncultured Rhodoplanes sp.
GATGCCTAAGTGACTGGAGTTCAGACGTGTGCTCTTTCCGATCTATGCCTAGACGCCCCTCTGTGGTTCGATACACCCGATAAACGTGGCCTTTTCGCCCCGTCGAATTCATCCAGGACATTTCATCCCGGACAGCGCCAAGGACGTCACATGACCGAACGCACCCCCGGCTTCGCCACGCTCGCGATCCATGCCGGCGCCCAGCCCGACCCGACCACCGGCGCGCGCGCGACGCCGATCTACCAGACTACGTCGTTCGTGTTCGATGACGTCGATCACGCGGCCTCGCTGTTCGGCCTGCAGGCCTTCGGCAACATCTACACCCGCATCGGCAACCCGACCAACGCCGTGCTCGAAGAGCGCGTCGCGGCGCTGGAAGGCGGCACCGCGGGCCTTGCGGTCGCCTCGGGCCACGCCGCGCAGGTGCTGGTGTTCCACTGCCTGATGAAGCCCGGCGACGAGTTCGTCGCCTCGCGCAAGCTCTATGGCGGCTCGATCAACCAGTTCAATCACTCGTTCAAGAACTTCGGCTGGAACGTGGTGTGGGCCGATCCGGATGATCTCGCCTCGTTCGAGCGCGCGATCTCGCCGAAGACCAAGGCGATCTTCATCGAGTCGATCGCCAACCCCGGCGGCGTCATCACCGACATCGAGGCGATCTCGGCGATCGCGCGGCGCGCCGGCGTGCCGTTGATCGTCGACAACACGCTCGCCACGCCCTACCTCTGCAAGCCGTTCGACTACGGCGCCGACATCGTGGTGCACTCGCTGACCAAGTTCCTCGGCGGCCACGGCAACTCGATCGGCGGCATGATCGTCGACGGCGGCACCTTCAACTGGTCGCGCGAGGGCCGCTATCCGATGCTCTCGGAGCCGCGCCCTGAATACAACGGCATCGTGCTGCACGAGACCTTCGGCAACTTCGCCTTCGCCATCGCCTGCCGCGTGCTGAGCCTGCGCGACATCGGGCCGGCGCTGTCGCCGATGAACGCCTTCCTGGTCCTGACCGGCATCGAGACGCTGCCGCTGCGCATGCAGCGGCATTGCGACAACGCCAACGCGGTGGCGAACTGGCTGTCGCAGCACCCGAAGGTGGCGTGGGTCAGCTATCCGGGCCTCGCCGGCGACCGCTATCACAACCTCGCCAAGAAATACGTGCCGAAGGGCGCTGGCGCGGTGTTCACATTCGGCCTCAAGGGCGGCTACGACGCGGGCGTCAAGCTCGTCTCGAACGTGAAGCTGTTCTCGCATCTCGCCAACATCGGCGACACCCGCTCGCTGATCATCCATCCGGCCTCGACCACGCACCGCCAGCTTTCGGACTCGCAGAAGGTCGCGGCCGGCGCCGGCCCGGACGTGGTGCGGCTCTCGATCGGCCTTGAGGACAAGGACGACATCATCGCCGATCTCGAGCAGGCGCTCGACGCGGCATAGGCTGAGCAAACGTGCCGAGATGTCGGCTGATCGATATCAGCTGATCTTGATTCCCTGCGTCTCGATCACCTTGCTCCACTTCGCGACCTCGGTGGCGATGTGCTGCTTGAAGCCTTCCGGCGAAAGCGGCATCGGTTCGACACCCAACTTGTCGAAGTGCTCTTTGACCTTGGGATCGGTGACGGCGGCCGTCATCGCCTCGTTGAGCTTTCTGATGATTTCGGGCGGCGTCTTGGCCGGCGCGCCAAGGCCGTACCAGCCAATCGCGTCATAGCCCTTCACCACCTCGCCGATGGCGGGAACGTCCGGCAGCGCCTTGATCCGGTAGGCCGTGGTCACACCGTAGGCGCGCAACCTGCCGTCGCGGATCAAGGGAAGCGCCTGGGCGGGCGGATCGAAGGAGATCTGCACCTGACCGGAGAGCAGGTCGGGCATGAAGTTGGCGCGATAAGGCACATGAGTCATCTTGGTTCCGGTCAGGATCTGAAACAGCTCGCCGCACAGATGCGGCGACGTTCCGATCCCGCCCGACGCCATGTTCAACTTGCCCGGATTGGCCTTCAGATAGGCGATGAACTCCTCGAGGTTCTTGGCCGGGAACGAAGCAGCCGTGACGATGATGAACGCCGTCTTGGCGATGCCTGCGATCGGTACGATGTCGCGGAGGAAATCGAAATTGAGATTACGATAGAGCGCGACGTTGACCGCGTTGCTCGAGACCGGCATCAGGATGGTGTAGCCGTCCGGCTCCGCATGCGCGACGTAGTCGGTGGCGATATTGCCGCCGGCGCCGGGCCGGTTCTCGACCACGAACTGCTGGCCGAGCCGTTGCGACAGCTGTTCGGCGGCGAGCCGCGCGATGGTATCGGGCGAACTGCCGGCCGGAAACGTCACGACCAGGGTCACGGGCCGTGTCGGGTAATTGTCTGCCCAGGCGCGGCTCGAAATCGCCGGAAACGTGGCAGCGCCCGCTGCAAAGCGCAGGAATTGGCGACGCGGAAATTCCATGGTGTACCTCCGCAGGTTTTTGAATTTTGTGACGCCAACTTCGCAGCAATTCGGTGCATGCGGTTGTGCCCCCATGACTGGATGGCGTGTCGGCCGCGATCTGCAGGTGCTGCGAGTTGCGCCACCATCTTGCACCCGCCCGGACCTTCCTCGCGTGCGTTCTTTCGTCGCGATCCGGCCGCCGGGCGACGTTTACGGGCCCATGAAACCCCTCGACTTGGCTTTGTTCGGCCGCCTACATTGCGCGCCATGATGAGCACACAGTCGACCAGGGTGGTCCTCGCCACCGCCACGCCGGGCGGCGGATTCCCGTTCTTCGGCGACAACGCCGCGGCAGTGATCAACGAGACCGACAGGTCGCTGAACGTCGAGACCAGGAACACCAAGGGCAGCGCCGAGAACATCGGGCTGCTCAACGATCGCAAGGTCGACATCGCACTGGTCGCGGGCGAGCCCGCCTACGAGGCGTTCCAGGGCATCGGCCAGCCGAAGACCACGGCGCTGGTGATCCAGGCGATCTATTCCAATCCCGGCATGTTCGCGGTGCGCGGCGACAGCCAGGCGAAAAGCTTGCGCGATCTGGTCGGCAAGCCGATCGCCTGGGGCACCAAGGCCTCGGGGCTCACGCTGCTTGGCCGCTATGTCACCGATGGTCTCGGCCTCGACCGCGAGAAGGATTTCGAGCCGCACTATCTCGAAAAGGCTGGGGACGGTCCGCTGATGGTCGCCGACGGCCGGGTCGCTGCGCTGTGGGGCGGCGGCATCGGCTGGCCGGGCTTCACCGCGGTGATGCAGGCCGGCGGCCGCTTTGTCGGGCTTAACGCTGACGAGGTGGCGAAGGTCACGACCAAGCACAATTTCCTCAAGCCCATCACCGTGCCGGCCGGCGCCTATCCGGGCCAGAAGGAGGCGGTGAACTCGGTCGGCTCGTGGAGTTACATCCTGGCGCGCGCCGACCTGCCCGACGACGTGGCCTATCGCCTGGCCAAGGCACTGAACGACGGCCATGCGGCGCTGATGAATCGGCTCGACCAGGCGAAGGAAACCACGCCGCAGAGCACGTTCATGGCGGCGCCGAGCGCCTGCCAGATTCATCCGGGCGTGCAGAAGTACCTGCGTGAGCTCGGGGTGATGAAGTAGGCCGTCAGGCCTTCTTCAGCGTCTTCGCCACGTAGGCGCGGACGCGATCGAGCGTGACCGCCGATGTCCAGATTTCCTCCGAAGCAGCTGCGACGCGCGCGCCGTGCCGCTCCATTGCGTCGGTGACACTCTGGCGAAGCTGCTGCTTGGTCAGCGCGAAGGTCGCGGGTGGCAGCGCTGCGAGCGTTTCAACAGCAGCCAACGCGCAATCCAGCAACTGCGCCGGCTCGACCACCTGATCGACAAGCCCGCGCGTCAGCGCCACGTCGGGCGTGAAGGTCGCGCCGCTCAGCATGCCGTCGGCGAAATACTGCGGCGCAGTCGCAAACCGCATCACCTCGAAGGCCATCGGCGGAAACGGCACGCCGACGAGAAGCTCCGTCACTCCGATCCGCGCCGAGCCCGCCGCGGCGATGCGCTTGTCGGCGCAGCATTCCAGCACGCAGCCGCCGGCGATCGCGTGGCCGTTGACCGCGGCGATCACCGGCTTGCCAAAGAAGAAGATCGTCTCGTAGAGCCGGTGCAGCGCCGGCAGGAAGCGGCGGACGTAGTCCACGCCGCCGTCGCTGAGCTTCAGCAGGTTGACGCCGGCCGAGAACATGCCGCCCTGCCCGGTCAGCACCACGGCCCGCTCCGGCGCGCCGCGCAATCTGTTGAACTCGGCGACGATCGCATCGCAGAACTCGATGTCGAGCGCGTTGGCCTTGCCATGGGCCATGGTCAGCACGGCGATGCCGCCGCGGCGGCTCAGCTCGATCATGCAGGGCTCCGCGGGATGGACTTATCGGCGGCAAAGGGTTCGGTGTGGGAGACGGCCGGCACGGGATTGGCCGAGATGCGCTGCGCGTGGATCACCGCGACGGTCAGCACCAGGATGCCGGTGAGCTGATGCAGCAGCGCGAGCGGCAGCGGCACCTGATGCAGCAGTGTGATGATGCCGATGCCGGCCTGGAGCGTCACGAGACAGGCTAGTGTCAGCGCGCCGTTGCGCGCAGCGCCTGCTCCGCGCGAACGGAACGCGTCAATCGCGTGCAGCACCGCGACGGCCCAGATCAGATAGGCCAACATGCGGTGATTGAACTGCACCGTCAGCGTGTTCTCGAACAGGTTGCGCCACACCGGCGCCTCGAACCACAGCCGCTCGGCCGCCGGGATCAGCGAGCCGTCGATATCAGGCCAGGTGTTGAACACGAGGCCTGCATCAAGGCCCGCGACCAGCGCGCCGAGATAGATCTGCAGCACCACCAGGATCATCAGCGCTGAAGCCGACGCGCGCAGCCGCCAGGGCAGCTCGCCAGCCGGACGGCGCTGCAGGCTGCGCGTGGTCCACAGGATGGCCGCGTAGATCGCGCAGGCGAGCGTCAGATGAAACGCCAGCCGATATTGCGACACGCTGACGCGGCTGGAGTCGGCAAGGCCCGACGACACCATCCACCAGCCCACCGCGCCGAGCGCCGCGCCTGCGCCGAACAGCGTCCACAATCGCGCCTTCAGCCGCGGCTCGATCCAGCCGCGCCACAGGAAGAACACGAACGGCAGCAGGAACACTGCGCCGATGGTCCGGGCCAACAGCCGGTGCGTCCATTCCCACCAGTAGATGGTCTTGAACTCGTCGACACTCATGCCGCGGTTGAGCTCGCGGTATTGCGGGATCTGCTGGTATTTGCCGAACTCGGCCTGCCAGGCCTCCTGCGACATCGGCGGGATCACGCCGGTCACCGGCTTCCACTCGACGATCGAGAGGCCGGACTCCGTGAGCCGGGTCGCGCCGCCGACCGCGAGCGTGACGACCATCAGCACGGCGACGGCGTAGAGCCAGAGCCGGACGATGGGGCGGCGAGATGCGGCAGGGTGCGGTTCGGTCATGCGTCTTGCAGGGAATGCGCCGGACATATAGTCCTGCCCTGCCCGACGCATCAATGGCAAGTCACACCTGAGCTATGAGCCCTCGCATCCGCAAGCTGATCGGAACAGTCGCGCTGCTCGTGCTGGTGATCTGCTGGGCGCTGGTGGCGATGGCCGTCGCCCAGTTCCCGCCGATCTTCAACAATCCCTGGATTTCAGCGCTGTATTACGTGGTCGCCGGCATCGGCTGGGTGCTGCCGGCCATGCCGCTGGTGAAGTGGATGCTGATCGGCACCGTCAGGTCACATTGACCGGACGGAAGCCGTTGTTCAGCGCGGTGGCCGCCCCCGAGATCAGCACCTTGGCGTAGCGTGTGCTCTGGAAATTGCCGTTGAGCGAGATGCGCGGCAGCGCGGTGAGATGCCGGCCGTGCTGCGGGAAGATCACGCCGGGACGGGTCGTCACCGCGGTCGAAAAGCCGAGATCGGACGCCATCTTGAACTCGCGCGGGCCTGCCGCGGTCTTGTCGCCCACCGGATAGGCGAGATGCTTCGGCCGCACGCCGAGCGCCGCCTCGATCACGGCGCGGCTGTTCTCCAACTCCGAGCGCACCGCCCG
>CAKZHN010000144.1 GCA_936924235.1 uncultured Rhodoplanes sp.
GTCCGCGCGGCCGTCCTCCTCGCTGGAGGGGGTGCCGACGGCGATGAACACCGCATCGGCGCCCGACACGCCTTCCTTCAGGTCGGTGGTGAAGCTGAGCCGCTTCGCGCGGACGTTGGTGGCGACCAGGTCGTCGAGGCCGGGCTCGTAGATCGGCATCACGCCGCGGTCGAGGGCTTCGATCTTGGATGCGTCCTTGTCGACGCAGACGACGTGGTGGCCGAAGTCGGCGAAGCAGGCCCCCGAAACGAGGCCCACATAGCCGGTGCCGATCATAGCGACGCGCATTCGTGTCCGATCTTGGTTAACGAATCCGGCTCCCCGCCGGACGGGGCCTATTAGCAGAGGACATAGGGGGTGGCGAGGGTTCCGGGACCTGACCGGTCCCTTACCCCAGGTGATTCGAGGGTCATGTAAACGCAGCCGAAACCACGGAAGTGTAACAGCTTCGCGACATGGACAGGGTTATGCACCGGCAGGGGGCTTCGCGGGTCGGCTGGGTCGACTACGCCAAGGGCTTCTGCATCGTCATGGTGGTGATGATGCACTCGACGCTGGGCGTCGAGCTCGCGGCCGGCCGCGAGGGCTGGATGCACGCGGTGGTCGAGTTTGCCCGGCCGTTCCGCATGCCCGACTTCTTCCTGATCTCCGGGCTGTTCCTGGCCCGCGTCATCGACCGCGACTGGCGCGACTATCTCGACAAGAAGGTCGTGCACTTCGCCTATTTCTACGTGCTCTGGGTCACGATCCAGTTCGCCTTCAAGGCGCCGATGTTCGCGGCCGAGCAGGGCTGGACCGGCGTCGGCCTGAGCTATCTCGGCGCCTTCATCGAGCCGTTCGGCACGCTGTGGTTCATCTACCTGCTGCCGATCTTCTTCGTCGTCATCAAGCTGACCCGCCGGGTGCCGTGGCCGGCGCTGTGGCTGATCGGCGCCGCGATGGAGATGGCGCACGTCAACACCGGCTGGACCGTGATCGACGAGTTCGCGCATCGGTTCGTCTATATCTACACGGGCTATGTCTTCGCCAAGCAGGTGTTCGCGCTCGCCGCGGGCGTGCAGCAGCGGCCGGATCTGGCGGCGGGCGGCCTGGCGCTGTGGGCGCTGGTCAATGGCGGCTTCGTGATCGCGGGTCTCGCCGACAAGCCCGGCATCTCGCTCGGTCTCGGCATCATCGGCGCGGGTGCCGTGGTCACGGTCGCGGCGCTGATGGCCCGGAGCGATCTGTTCCAGGCACTGCGCTATTGCGGCCGCAATTCCATCGTCATCTATCTCGCCTTCTTCCTGCCGATGGCGACCACGCGCGCCGTGCTGCTCAAGACCGGCATCATCGCGGATCTCGGCACGGTTTCGCTGATCGTGACGGCGGTGGGCGTGATCGGCGCGCTCGTCTGGTACTGGGCGGTGCGCAACACGCCGTTGCGCTTCCTGTTCGAGCGGCCGGCCTGGGCCAGGCTCAAGCCCGCCCGCGGGCCGGTGCTGCAGCCCGCGGAATGATTCACAGCAGGGTCGTTCCGCATTGATTCGGGACGGCCCACGGCCCACATTCGGGCCATGCCGACCCCCAGCAAAACCAAGTCCGCCGCCAAAAAGCCTGTGCCTGCCGCGAAGGCCGCACCGGAAAAACCGGCTACCAAAGCCGCGACCGCAAAGCCCGCGGCAAAATCCGCCGCCAGGACGGCAACAGGCAGCGCCCTCAACGAGGGCGACCACGTCTTCCTGGTCGACGGCTCGGGCTACATCTTCCGCGCCTATCACGCGCTGCCGCCGCTGACCCGCAAGTCGGACGGTCTGCAGATCAATGCGGTGCTGGGCTTCTGCAACATGCTGTGGAAGCTCCTCAACGACATGAAGCCGGACGAGAAGCCCACGCACCTCGCGGTGGTGTTCGACAAGTCCGAGAAAACCTTCCGCACCGAGTTCTATCCGCAATACAAGGCGCACCGGCCCGACATCCCCGAAGACCTCATTCCGCAGTTCCCGCTGATCCGCGAGGCCGTGAAGGCGTTCGACCTCCCCTGCCTGGAGCAAGCGGGCTTCGAGGCCGACGACCTGATCGCGACCTACGCGCGCCTCGCCTGCGAGGCGCAGGCCACCTGCACCATCGTGTCGTCCGACAAGGACCTGATGCAGCTCGTGAACGACTGCGTCGTGATGTACGACACCATGAAGGACAAGCGGATCGGCATCCCCGAGGTGATCGAGAAGTTCGGCGTGCCGCCCGAGAAGGTCATCGAGGCGCAGGCGCTGATCGGCGACTCCACCGACAACGTGCCGGGCGTGCCGGGCATCGGCCCGAAGACCGCGGCGCAACTGCTCGAGGAGTATGGCGACCTCGAGACGCTGCTCGCCCGCGCGGGCGAGATCAAGCAGGAGAAGCGCCGGCAGACGCTGATCGACAATGCCGAGCTGGCGCGCATCTCCAAACGGCTGGTCACGCTCGACCAGAACGTGCCGCTGGAGGTGCCGGTCGACGAGCTGGCGGTCCACGAGCCGGACTACAAGAACCTGATCGCGTTCCTGAAGTCGATGGAGTTCAGCACGCTGACGCGTCGCGTCGCGGAAAAGTCCGGCATCGACGCCAACGAGATCGCGGCGAATGCCGGTCTCAGCTCGGGCACCGCGGCTTCGCCCGCCGCCGCGCAGAGCAAGCCCGCGAGCACCAGCCGCTATGGCGAGCTCGATCTGGGCGATCGGCCGGCCCGCACCAGCGCGCCGGACGAGGGCAAGGCGCTGTCGCCTTCGGAGCTTTCCGCCGCGCATCTCGCGGCCGAGCAGGGCAAGAAATTCGACCGCAGCAAGTACGAGACCGTACGCAGCCTCGACCGCCTCAAGGCCTGGGTGCTGCGCGCCAAGGACCAGGGCTACGTCGCGATCGGCACCAGGACCACGAGTCTCGATCCGATGACCGCGCAGCTCTGCGGGGTTTCGTTGGCACTTGCCGACAACGAAGCCTGCTACGTGCCGGTCGGCCATCGCGATGCCGGCGCGCCGGGCGGCGGCGACCTGTTCGCGCCGGAAGCCAAGCTCTGCGCCGATCAGATCACCGAAGACGCGGCGCTGAAGGAGATCAGGACGCTGCTGGAAGACCCGGGCGTGCTGAAGATCGGCCAGAACCTGAAGTACGACTGGCAGATCTTTGCGCGGCGCGGCATCGAGATCTTCCCCTACGACGACACCATGCTGGTGTCCTACGTGCTCGACGCCGGCAAGGGCAGCCACGCGCTGGACGATCTCGCCGAGCGATGGCTCGGCCACCAGACCATTCCGCTGGAGCAGGTGACCGGCACCGGCAAGAACCAGGTCCGGTTCGACTGTGTGGCGATCGACAAGGCCTCCGAATACGCCGCCGAGCAGGCCGACGTGACGCTGCGGCTGTGGAAGGCGCTGAAGGCGCGGATGGCCGCCGACCGCGTCGCGACCGTCTACGAGACGCTGGAGCGCCCGCTCGTTCCGGTGCTGGCGCGCATGGAAGGCCGCGGCATCTCGATCGACCGGCAGGTGCTGTCGCGGCTGTCCGGCGAATTCGCGCAGAAGCAGGGAGGCCTCGAAGACGAGATCAACAAGCTGGCCGGCGGTGCGCTCAATCCCGGCAGCCCCAAGCAGCTCGGCGACGTGCTGTTCGGCCAGATGGGCCTGCCCGGCGGCACCAAGACCAAGACCGGGCAATGGGCGACCGGCGCCAAGGTGCTCGAGGAGCTCGCCGAGCAGGGCCACGACCTGCCGCGCAAGATTCTCGACTGGCGGCAGGTGTCGAAGCTGCGCTCGACCTACACGGATTCATTGCCGGACTACGTGAACGCCGAGACCCACCGCGTCCACACCTTCTATGCGATGGCGGCGACGCCGACCGGCCGTCTCTCGTCATCCGAGCCGAACCTGCAGAACATCCCGATCCGCACCGAGGAGGGCCGCAAGATCCGCCGCGCCTTCGTGGCGGAGCCCGGCACCAAGCTCGTCTCGGCCGACTATTCGCAGATCGAGCTGCGGCTCCTCGCCGAAATCGGCGACGTGCCGCTCCTGAAGCAGGCGTTCCGCGACGGCCTCGACATCCACGCCATGACGGCGTCGGAGATGTTCGGCCAACCGATCAAGGGCATGCCCGCCGAGGTGCGCCGCCGCGCGAAGGCGATCAACTTCGGCATCATCTACGGCATCTCGGCCTTCGGCCTCGCCAACCAGCTCGGCATCGGGCGCGAGGAAGCCGGCGCCTACATCAAGAAGTACTTCGAACGCTTCCCCGGCATCCGCGACTACATGGAAGATACCAAGGCCGCCGCCAAGCGGGACGGCTATGTGCTGACGATCTTTGGGCGCAAGTGCCACTACCCGGAGATCAAGGCCGCGAATGCGTCGCTGCGCGCCTTCAACGAGCGCGCCGCGATCAACGCGCGGCTGCAGGGGAGCGCCGCCGACATCATCCGCCGCGCCATGGTCCGCATCGAGCCGGCGCTGACGAAAGCAAAGCTCAACGCCAAGATGCTGCTGCAGGTGCACGACGAGCTGATCTTCGAGGCGCCGGAGGGCGAGATCGAAAAGACGCTGCCGGTGATCAAACGCGTGATGGAGGAGGCGCCGCTGCCCGCGGTGTCGCTCCAGGTGCCGTTACAGGTCGACGCGCGCGCCGCGCACAACTGGGACGAGGCGCACTGAAGAAGAGCGCCGCCGCGATCTGCGGCGGCGCAAGATGGCTCCAAGCCGTCTTCAGGTCGCCGACGGGAACAGCGGATACGACTCGCCGTGGTGGGTGATCGCCAGATCGCCATAGGTATCCTGACTGAGCGTGAAATCGGCGGCCGTGTAGGTGCCGGCCATGTTGATCCTCGCGGTGTCGCCAGCGGCGTCGCTGATGCTCAGATAGCCGGTGCCGTCGTGCCGGTCATGGTAAGAGAACGTTGCGCTGCCCGGGCTCGCCGCTGAGAAGCCGACCATCTCGATCGCGTCGCCATGACCGAACCCGGACACCGTGCCGCGATAGTCGTGGGCATCGTCGAGGATCAGCTGGCGCAGCACGTTGGCCGTGGTGTCCTGGAAGGTCACGGCGATGTTTGACGCGCCCTCGAATTCGATGGCACCGCCCAGTTGGAGTTGCTCCGGATGAGAGGCATTCTCGGGAGCGAAGCCCTGGTATTTGATCAGGGCGGTGCCGCCTGTCGCGCCTCCGGCGACCCTGATGTATCCGCCATCGGATATCAGGCTGCCGCCATGCGCATTCTGGAGACTGCCTTCCGCAAAGATCGCGCTGGCAGCGTCGGCTTCCAGCGTTCCGGTGTTCTGCACATCGCCATAGACCCACAGCTCGCTGTTGCCACTGACCTTAACGAGATTCGAGTTCTGCAGCGAGCCGCTGATGTCGAACTCCGTCTCGTTGCCGAGCAGCAGGCTCCCGGAATTTCCGAAATCGGCGTAGGCGTGAGACACATCCGACAAGCCGTCACTCAGCTTTACGGTTCCGGAATTGTCGACATCTCCGAAGAAGCGCACTTCGGCGCCGGTTTTGGTTTCGATCGTGCCGCTGTTGTCAGTATCGCCGAAATTCAGGCCGCTGACGGTGGTAGCGGTAATTGTGCCCGAATTGTTCGTATGGCCGCCCACGTCGAAGTGGCTCAGCGTGGCGGTCACCGTTCCGGTGTTGGTAAGTCCAGCGTCGAGAAAGATGTTGCCGTGGCTCGCAACGATCTTTCCGGCGTTCGCGACATTCCCCATGATTTCGATAAGGCCGCCGTCTCCGCTGGTCTGGATGACGCCGGTGGCGGTGTTGTTCACCACTCCGCCGCTGGCCACGTAGTCGCCCAGGACCGGATCGAACACGACCTTGCCGATCTGAATCTCGCTGTAGTCCTTTGCGTCGATGGTCCCCGAATTCATTACTTTGCCGGCGACCATGACCTGGGTGTGATAGCCCAGACTGCCGTCAGGATTGAGATCGGGCATCGTGATGCCGTTCGCGGCATCGAGCCCGTTTGAGAGCACCGTGCCAGCGTTTGTCAGGTTGCCGTCAATCTGGACGGTGCCGGTGATGGTGGCCTCGAT
>CAKZHN010000145.1 GCA_936924235.1 uncultured Rhodoplanes sp.
TCGAGTTGAAATTCGATCGGATTTTGCGCGATGTCGAGACAGCCCAACAGCTACGAAAGCAGAAGGGCGATCCCAAACTCAAGGTGTTTTGTACGGCGCTGCTCGTCAACAACGCGGAGCATCTGCCGTTCACCAACTACCCGGACGACGGTCGCTACAAGGACTGGCGGATCCTCGGCTTTCCCACTCCTGAAGGCGGCGGAACCAAGGGTGCTCTGCCGCCCCCTGACCCTGCATCGCTTGCCGTGTTTCGGAGCAATCTTTACGCCTGGGCGGCCACACTGTGAGCGAGCCGGCTGCGATCGACGACCACAAATTACGCCGCTTCATTGCGGCCTACAAATTGCGGTTGGCTGAAAAAGCTGCGGAGCTGGGAGCGCGACAAGAGACCTGGGGACGCCAAAATTCCATTTCTATCGAAGCAGAGAAAAAGCACCTTACTCAGCAGGACAAATATCGAATCGCGCCATATCCGTATCCAGGCCTGCGTGCTTTCGATACTGAAGAGGGCGAACTGTTTTTTGGCCGCGAGCAGAACGTCAAAGCTCTGAGAGAGATACTGGCCAAGCGTCGGCTGGTCGTTGTCCTGGGCGGTTCTGGTTCGGGAAAGTCATCTCTCGTGCGTGCCGGTCTGCTGCCGTTCCTTAACACGGAGCACCGCATTCCTGGCCGCGATGGGAACTGGTATGCGGTCGAATTCCGTCCACGCACCGACCCGTTGGGAGAATTGTCGACGGCGCTGGTCAGCCAGTTGCTGGTTCCGTTTCTCAAGCTGGGCCGCAAAGGCCTGCCGGAAGCGTTGGGACTTTCCCGCGACGCTGACGTTACGTCCGAAGGCACGATTGCTCTGCTGCAAGAGCGCATGAGGCAACGTTTTGTGGAGGCGAAAAAGCACAGCCGAGAGAAAGTGCTGGAAACCCTTCTGCAAATCGTCAACAACGAGCTCGATTCCTACGACGATATTGCAACATCAGGCCGCCGACTGGCGGACCCCAACCTGTTCTTGCTGGTCGATCAGCTTGAGGAGGTATTTCGCCCCGAAGTCGACGACAAACAGCGCGAGGCGCTACTCGATCTTATCGTCGACCTTCACGAGCACATGAAGAGTGCAACGACGAAGGGCGGCCTGTTTCTCGCGGCCACGATCCGTAGCGAAGAAGTGCATCGCTGCGCCGAGCACCGCGGCCTCTCTGAGGTCGTCATCGGCAGCGGCTATCAAATCGAAATCCTTGATCCGTCCAACAAAGACGATGCGCTTGCCCTGCGCCGTGCGATCGTGGCGCCCGCTCGCAACGTTCTGGAAGATTGGGGGTTTTCAGTCCCTGCCGACGACGAGGATGCACCATTTGAAAAAGGTCTGCCGGAACTGCTGTTGAAAGGCGCGGCTCGCCTGTCGAAGGAGCTCGACCATCGTCCTGACCAACTGCCGCTTCTGCAGCATGCCCTCCAAGCCGTCTGGCACGCGGCGATGCGGCGCTGGTCGAAGCCTGACGCGCAGCTCTCGAAGCTGGAGATCAGCCTCGATGACCTGCCAGGGCAAGCCCCGGAATGGTACGCCGCTGATCCAAATGCTTCCCTGGAGACGCGTCCCGTACCTGACCTTAGCGCTTGCCTGCAGGCGCGCGCCGACAAGGCGGGCAACCGCGCGGCGGAGCGTTTCGCCGACGCGACCGGAACAACCCCTGACGTCGGTAACGACGCGCTGCAGGGAGCGTTTCGCGCGCTGGCGCGACGCGACGACCGCGGAAATTGGGCACGACGATTTGCCGGCCGCGAGGAGATCACGGCGTTTCTGAACGCCGATCCGGATTCAGCGGTTGCACAACTGCCCGACGACAAGAAATGGCAGGCGTTGAGAGATGCGCTCCACGTCTTCCAATTGCGCGGCTATATGAGCCGGGGCGCCGAGCGCAAATACGATATCAGCCATGAGGCGCTGATCCGCAACTGGCCATTGTTTCAGGCGTGGCTCCGTGCGCCAGAGGAAGTGGCTTATGCGCTCGGCCGCGTCCTGATGGAGGTTAAACCGGAAGACTTCAATAAAGCCTCATCCAAAGAACAAGACAAAATGATCCCGGATAACTTGGCCGAGCGGGTGGAGGCGGTTTCGGAAAAAGGAACGTTGCCAGCAGAGTGGGGCCAGGATCAGATCAAACCATATTTGCTCCGACCCAACCTGCGGAGAGTGTGGGGAGGCGACAAGGTCAAAGCCTTGGAGCAGATGATCGGGCTTGCGCGCGCTGCGGAGAAGACGAGGGAGGATGCAGAGAAGGCCAAACGGCAAGCTGAGACGAACGCGGCTCTGGAACAGGCCAAACGCGAGCAGGAGATTCGTCTAGAGCAGGCCAAGCGCGAGCAGGAGATTCGCCTGGAGCAGGCCAAGCGCGAGCAGGAACTCCGCCTGGAGCAGGCTAAACGCGAACAAGAACTCCGCTTGGAGCAGGCCAAACGCGAGCAGAAACGTCGCCTCTCTATCGCTGCGTCAGCTGCCTTGGTCCTGCTCCTAGCCGCTGGCGCGGCGATTCAATGGAACAAGCTGCTCGCCGTCGAGGTGCAGGTGAAGCAGACGGCTGCGTACGGCCTCATTGGCTCTGCACGAGCCGATACCAATTGGCCAGAAGGATTGCGCGAGCGTGTGGCAATTCATATCACCAAGATGCTTTCGGGCGAGGGAAAGCGTGCGGATGAACACCTTGTGTCGGAAAGTGCATGGCGGGGTTGGGACGGAGCTGTGCGGACCATTCTCGGTGATGAGCTTCGTATCGGAAGGCTGGATCATCCACCGCTCAATGAAAGTGCTCCTGCTTGCGTGACGTTAGGCGACGACAAAAAGGCGCCTTCGAAGGCCGTGGCGCTGTCGGGCTTTGATAATGTCGAGGTGCGACTGCAGGACGCGGTCGATGAAGCGGCGTCAGGCGTACGCTTCGAAACGAAAGAAGGTCACGGCGGCGTTTGGAAAAAGGGAGATTTGATCGGCAATGTCAACGTCAGCGGTGGGGTGCGCATCTGTCTGGCGCCAGACGGCTCGTCCTTGACCGCATCTTATCCAGGGGCGGGATTGCCGTTTATGTCAGAGCTTCGCTGGTTCCGCTTTTGCGATGGACAAGTGCAGTGTAGCTCAGGTCGTTGGCGCGCCACGTCGCGGCCTATCAAGACCATACTGCCCCCTGGTGTAGAGGGGGTAACGAGCTTCAATTGCGTCCATGGGATCAGAGCTGTGCCCGGGCAGTATCTTGCTCGTATCGAGGTAGACTTTACAGCTGAAGCCGATCAGTGCGATTTGGAGGCGCCAGGAGCTACAACGAACAAAGCGCCAAATTCAAAATATTTTCGTGCAAGCTACGTGCCGGGATTGGCGTCCGCAAAGGCAATCGCAAAGGTAGATCTCAACTTCCGGCCATGTGCGCTTGAGGCGGAGAGGATTCAATGTCGTTTGGGTCCTGAGGACAAGCTGGATAGCGGCCCCACGTTGACGCTAACAAAGACACCTGGCTTGAGTGCAACCAAAACATCCGGCCCCAGTGACGTTCTGTGGTCGATGTTTGCCGTTCCGGTTCCATCCTACGCGATGGCAAACGTCTTTGTAATTGCACCGACCATCGTCAAAGCGGCCATCGACGGCAACAACAATATTGTTCTTGTCGATGACAACGGCGCGTATTGGATGGTCGTGAACGATCGCCCGAAACTGATGTCGGAACTTTGGCGGCGTGCAGATCCTCTGACCAACAGCGACTCATGGGTTCGGCGCCCACCGCTGAACGTATCCATAAATATGGACGAGAAGGACCTTCGAGAGGCTCCGCCGCAATAGGCGCGGCTGATCGAATTCGGATCCGGCTATCCGACATTCGCAACTCGCTTGTCTAGGTCCTGCTCGAGGCCCGACAGCACAGCTTCCGTCATCATCATATACGTAAGCTTGCAGAACGTCGTGACGGTGGTGTCGAAGCGGCCGGTCTCGCCGAGTTTGTTGGCCGGCGCGCCGCCGCGGCAAAATCCAAAATAGGGACAGCTCTCACGGCATTGCTCAACGCCGTGGGAAATCTCGGCTGCGATCCCCCGCAGCCGGTCATCCGCGAGCACGTCAGCGAAGGAATGCGTCGCGATATTGCCGAACGCCATCGATCCAAGCCGCTGGTCGGAGGTGCCCAGCAGCTCCGGAGAAAACGTGCCGATACTGCCGTCCCAGGCGATGCTGATGATGGCGAGCGGTCGCGTTTGGGTGTTGCCCGACAGCTTTTGCGGCGCGGAATTCACGAGGGACGACAGGATTCGTTCGATTTCACGGATGGAGATGCGATCGGGGTCCTGGCGGTAGCGAAGCACGATCTGGGAGAAGAACTTCGCAAAGCCGGCGGCGACATCTTCACGGTACAGCGATGACTGCCGGTTGATGCCGTCGACCTCTTCGACGTTGAAACCCAGTTCCTTGATGCCGAGATCGATGAAGAAATCGAACAATCGATCGGCATGATCCAGATGCGCGCCGGTCACCACGCAAATGGCGTGCAGCGGAATCTCCGCCTGCTGCAGCCGGCGAATTCCCGCAACCACGCGTGCGTGCGTGCCTTTGTCGCCCCGCGTCCGGCGCGAAGCATCATGGAGATCTTCGGGGCCATCGATGCTGACTCCGACGCGGGCGCCAGCCCGCTTGAGAAAATCACACCATGCGTCGTCGACAAGCAGGCCATTGGTTTGGAAATGATGCTCGACCGAGACGTTCTTCGGCACGGCCTCCGCCACCGTTCCGAAAGCCTCGGCGTACCATGCCGGCGGCAAGACCAGCGGTTCACCGGCATGCCACACAATCGAGAGGGACTCCGCAAGCAGATCTGCCTCGACGATCCGTGACATCGCCGTCTTGAGCGTCGCAAAGCTCATGCGGCTGCGGTCGCTGCGATTGGGCAGATAACAATACTTGCAGTCGATGTTGCAGAAAGGCGTCGGCTGCAGCACCAGCAGCGCGACTTTCTCGTCCGTCGGGGCTTTCAACCGCGAGGCCACCGCCACATCTGAGCCTTCTTCGGCAGCCAGCCGGGCCAATTGCCCCAGTTGCTGAACCATTGAGCCTGCCGGACAAGTGCATCTGCCTTTGGCTTCGCGGGCTGCGCCGACTCCGAGTTCAGTGCCACCATCTTGTCGCGAATGGCCTCGACGCGCGTGATCGCGAGGGTATTGGCTCCGGCCGCAGTTGCGAATATCGCCTGGAGGGCGAGGAGTGCGCTGCCCAGTTGAACAGGGCGCTTCCAATCCAGGCTACGACCAAGCTCGGTTTCCCGTGGGTCCGCGTCTGAACTGGTGCCTTCCAGACGGTCCTTGGTCATCACAACCTCCTGTAGCATATGCATTCTACACAACGAGGATTGCCAAAGCCAACTTATTTTCGACAGAATCTGTTGAACCGGCGAGTTCCCAAAATGAGCAAGGTGCTAAGGGGCTGAAATTCCATATCAAATCATTTTCGCGATAACGCGCGGCTCGGTTTTATGCGGCGGCGAGCACGCAAGCCGATGCTATTCCTTCTCCTCCAGCGCCAGGCCCTTCACCACCGCCTCGTGGCCGAACTTGCCGCGCACGCGGTCCATGGCGCGTTCGGCGTTGGCGCGGCGTTCGGCACCGCGGTCGATCAGGTCGGCAGGGTCCGCGGCTTCGGCATCGTCGAGCCCGCTGACGCCGACACCCAGCAAGCGATAGCGCGTGCCGTTGATCTCGCGGGCGAGCAGTTCGCGGCTGGCCGCGAAGATCTTGTCGGCCAGCTGCGTCGGGCGCTCCAGCGAGCGCGCCCGCGTCAGAATCCTGAAGTCCGCGGTCTTGAGCTTCAACGTCACGGTCGAGCCGCAGAGCTGCTTTTCCTTGAGCCGCTCCGACACCTCTTCGGCGGTGGCCCAGAGCCGCTTCTCCAGCGGCCGGAACGAGGCGATGTCGCGGTCGAAGGTGTTCTCGGCCGACACGCTCTTTCGCTCGCGCACCGGATCGACCTCGCGGGCGTCGATGCCGCGGGCGAGCCGCCACAGCCGCTGGCCCTCGGCGCCGTAGCGGCGCATCAGGTCGTGCTCGTTCGCGCGCTGCAGGTCCGAAATTTTGTGG
>CAKZHN010000146.1 GCA_936924235.1 uncultured Rhodoplanes sp.
ACACGGCACGCAGACTGAATAGACGTAGCGCCTTTCGGCGCTCCGCTCCCTCATGTTCGAGGGAGCCAAGAAATGAAGGCGCAGCCCCGCGCCTCACTCTGTCAGGGGCCGATGAATCACGCCTCCTCGCATCCCCTGATCACCGAGGCAACTCCACTCGTGAAACCAGCGCACCGCCTGGGAACTTGTCGCAAGGTGTTAACGCCTTGTCCGCTAGGAACCACGTCGATTGAAAGAGGACGTGACCATGACCGGAACCGCGAAGCGACAGGACTTCGAGCTCGATCACCTGCTGCATCCTGCCGGCGCCTTCGCGAGCCCGATGGACGTGGTCAACGACCCCGACATGACCGTCCAGGAAAAGCGCGCGATCCTGGCCTCGTGGGCCTCGGATGCCTCCGCCATGGAAGCCGTGCCCGATTTGCGCCAGCCGTCGGGCGTGCGCTTCGACGACATCCTCGCGGCGCTCCGCACGCTCGACGCCGCGACGGCCGACCGGCCGGACTACGGCCGGGTCATCAACCGCGCCCGGCGCTGGAAGGAGCTCTATCGCAACGACCGCGGCGGCCGCTCGCTGTTCGGCTGAAGCCCGGCGATTCGACCCAAAGACCCGGATTCGGAAGACATGCCGCACCCCGCCACCGCCGGGAGCATCTCGGCCTTGAACCTGAGCTGCGCTTTACCCGTCAAAATGTGGCGGGGCCTACACTTTTTCCCCAAACTTGCGTTTACCTTCGGCCCTCGCGACGGTGGAAGACGGCCTCACGATGGTCTAAAAGTTACCGAAAGGTGAAGCGCGATACCCCCGAGGCCGGGGGCGCTATCCCTTTCCCTTGAGGTTGCGGCGGTGCGCGAACTCTATCCCGATCCCGAGAAGGACTGGAAACCCAAGATCCAGCGATGGCTCTTGGATTCGGACGCCCGCTTCGACGACTTCATCTTCCAGGCGGGACGCTGGACGCGGGAGATCTACGAGCGGTTCTCCATGTTCATGGACCGCTTCCACATCGGCGGCTGGCGGCGCTGGACGTTCATCGAGCCGCTGTCGGAGGGCGCGACGCTGGGGCTCGGCGGCATGATCGTCATGCTGGCGCTGGCGCAATCGGCGTTCCGCGAGACCTCCGACGACGACTGGCTGAAGAAGTCCGAGCTCGCGGTCACGTTCCTCGACCGCTACGGCAACGAAATCGGCAGCCGCGGCATCAAGCACAACGATTCCATTCCGCTCGAGGAGTTCCCCGACGCGCTGATCAAGGCGACGCTCGCCACCGAGGACCGGCGCTTCTACGAGCACTTCGGCATCGACATCGGCGGCACGCTCCGCGCCTTCACGACCAACCTGCGCGCCGGCGGCGTGCAGCAGGGTGGTTCGTCGCTCTCCCAGCAGCTCGCCAAGAACCTGTTCCTCACCAACGAGCGGACCATCGAGCGCAAGATCAAGGAAGCGTTCCTGGCGATCTGGCTCGAGTCGCGGCTCACCAAGAACGAGATCCTCAAGCTCTATCTCGACCGCGCCTATCTCGGCGGCGGCGCCTTCGGCGTCGATGCCGCCGCGCAGTTCTATTTCAACAAGTCGGCGCGCGACGTGAACCTTGCCGAGGCCGCGATGCTCGCCGGCATGTTCAAGGCGCCGACCAAGTACGCGCCGCACATCAACCTGCCGGCGGCGCGCGGCCGCGCCAACCAGGTGCTCGATAACCTGGTCGAAGCGGGCTTCATGACCGAAGGCCAGGTGTTCGGCGCGAGGCGCAATCCGGCGACCGCGGTCGACCGCCGCGACGACCGCGCCCCGAACTACTTCCTCGACTACGCCTTCGACGAGGTGAAGAAGCTCGTCTCGACCTTCCCGAAATCGATGAACGAGCGCGTGTTCCTGGTGCGCACCTCGCTCGACACCGGCCTGCAGCGCGTCGCCGACACCACAGTCGACAATTTGCTGAAGCAATACGGCCGCGATTATCACGCCAGCCAGTCCGCGGTGGTGATCGCCGACCTCGAAGGCGGCGTGCGCGCCATGGTCGGCGGCCGCGACTACACGTCGAGCCAGTTCAACCGCGCCACCGATGCGCTCCGCCAGCCGGGCTCCTCGTTCAAGCCCTACGTCTACGCCATGGCGCTCGAGAGCGGCATGAAGCCGACGACGACCGTGGTCGACGGCCCGGTCTGCATCGGCAACTGGTGCCCGCACAACTACGAGGGCAGCTACCGCGGCGCGATGACGCTGACCTCGGCGATGACCCATTCGATCAACACCATCGCGGTCAAGCTCTCGATCTCGATCGGCAACGGCAATCCCAAGGTGGGCCGCGCCAAGATCGTGGCGCTGGCCAAGAGCATGGGCCTGCGCACCCCGCTGCCCGACACCCCGTCGCTGCCGATCGGCGCCGACGAAGTCACCGTGCTCGACCACACCGTGGCCTATGCGACCTTCCCGAACCTCGGCAAGTCGGTGACGGCGCACGCCTTGCTCGAGGTGCGCACCGGCGACGGCAACGTGATCTGGCGGTTCGACCGCGACGGCCCCAAGCCGCGTCAGGTGATGCCGCCGGCGGTCGCGACCGACATGATCTACATGATGAACAAGGTGACCGAGGAAGGCACCGCTCGCCGCGCGCTCATCCCGGGCGTGCGCATCGCCGGCAAGACCGGCACCACCAACGCCTTCCGCGATGCCTGGTTCGTCGGCTATTCGGGCAACATGGTCGGCGGCGTGTGGATCGGCAACGACGATTACAGCTCGACCAACCGCATGACCGGCGGCTCGCTGCCCGCGATGGTGTGGCAGGCGATCATGAGCTACGCGCACCAGGGCATCGAGATCAAGCCGCTGCCCGGCCTGCCGCTGGACAAGGCGCCGCCGACGCCCGCGCGCAACCAGATCGCCTCGCAGGCGGCCGGCCCGCCGGTGATGCGCCCCACCCTGCTGACGGCGCGCGGCACCCAGGTGCTGATCCAGATCGAGCATCTGATGGATGAAGCGGCGCGCACGCTGCCGGCGAGCGCGGTGGTGTCGGAAGTGTCGCCCGACCCGGTGCCGCCGCGCGATGGCGCGCCGAGGGCCGGTGGATATGCTTCCGCAGGCGCTCCGACGAGCGGCAACTAGGGCTTAAGCTGTAAAGAGCCTCTCCGCTTCCGATCATCGTCTCACCGGCCGGATCGATCGTGCGCCTTGTTCTTGGACTGTTGTTCTCCCTCGCCGTCGCCGCCTGCATCGGGCTCGGCACCACATGGCTGGTGCTGACGCGCGGCACGGCGTTCGGCGCGATCCCGATCGGCGCCTGGGTGGCGTGGCCGAAGAGCGGCACCCGCGACGTCGATCCCTACACGCGCGCGGCCTTCGCCCGCAGCGGCGAACTGCCGGTCGGCTCCGGCGACGGCGTCGCCTTCTTTGCCCGTACCGATGATAACGGCCGCTCGCTCGACGGCCGCTGCGACGTGCTCATCTCGGGCACCACGCCTCAGGCGCGCTTCTGGACCGTGACGCTCTACGATCCGCAGGGCAAGCTGATCGGCAATTCGATCGACCGCCAGGGCTTCACCAGCCAGGAGGTGGTGCGCCGCTCCGACGGCAGCTTCGACATCATGGTCGCGCCGCGCATCCGCTCCGGCAACTGGCTGCCGACCAACGGCGTCGACAGCTACGTGCTGGTGCTGCGGCTTTACGATTCACCCGTGGGCGTCGCGACCCGCGCGGCGCGCGAGGCGCCGATGCCGTCGGTGACGGTGCAGTCATGCCCATGAGGAGCACGCCATGATCCGCTGGCTCCTTTGGCTGCTTGCAGGCGTGCTGCTCGGCGGCATCGTGCACCTGATCGCGGTGCTGATTCTGCCGCGCACGGCGACGCAGGACGCCTATTCGCGGCTCACGCCCATCGCTCCGGTGAACGCCGTCGCCTCGGTGCCGCAGCCCTCGCCGCAGAGCGAGATGATGCCGTTCATGGATCCGGCGTTTGCCACCGCGGTGTGCCGCTATGATCTGAGCGACGGACCGATCAAGCTCAGCGTGCCGGTGAGCCCGTCCTATACGTCGGTGTCGTTCTACACCCGGCGCGGCGTCGCCTATTACGCCATCAACGACCGCGCCGCCGGCCGCCGGCTGATCGAGCTCGAGCTGATGACGAGCGACCAGCGCGCCAATTTGCCGGAAGACGAGGAGGTCACCGCGGCCGACCGGCTGATCGTGGAATCGCCCTCCGGCACCGGGCTGATCATGGTGCGGGCGCTCGCCGCCGAGCCCGGCCTGATGCCCGCCGTGCGGGCGTCGCTCAACGGCACCACCTGCCGCCAGCAGCCGATGCCGGCCGGCGGCTGAGCGGTGCGAATCTAGGCGGCGGCGCCGTACTGGCCGATGCGCTGCTGCAGCAGCGCGAGCTGCCGTTCCGCCTCGATCGCGATCGGCGACGGCGCCGCGATCACCATGCGCTCCAGCGCGACCTTGTAGGACGCCACCCGCTCATCCAGCGCGCCCCGCACCCAGAGGATGACGTTGCGATTCTCCGCCATCCGGAACTTGGTGTTGTTGAGCTCCTCAGCGGTGAGGTTGGAGACGAAGCCCAGCGCCTTCTCGCGCTTGGCGTCCATATCCGAGACGTAGTGCGCGGTCTGGAAGAACGGATCGAGCCGGATGACGTCGTTGCGGATGTCCTCGATCAGCTTGTTGTAGCGCGCGGTCTGCGAGCGATACGCCGTGGTGAAGAGCCGCGAGGCATATTCGTTGCGGTCCGGAGATCGGAAGGCGTCGTGTAGGGAA
>CAKZHN010000147.1 GCA_936924235.1 uncultured Rhodoplanes sp.
GGTCACAGAAAGCACGGCGCCGGAACGGGACCCGCGATTCGTGAAAGTGATTTGGCGCGGTGAACTATCACTCCCACCGGGACGGCCGTCTGATCAAGAGGTCAAGGTGACGTTTTCGTACGACGAGAACCAAGTCATGAGGTGTTCATTTGTCGATGTCGGTACTGGCAGAACGTCGGAAGTCGATCTTTCCATGGCTAAAGCAAGATCAGTTGAGGCAAGTGAAGTAGATAAATTCTTGGTTGAATGACGTGGAAGCGATCCTCGGCTTCATCGGAATTGCCATAGTATGGGCGTTATTTAATTTTGCGCTTCGGGCAGGCGTTGGGACAGTTCGCGCGGCAGCCAGGACCGCGATGGGCAAAGGCTCTTTCGTTGATAACTTTCAAGCCGCCGTAGTCGGAATGTCGGCTATGGAGGCGAAGATTGTCGATTCGAAACTTACAGAGGACGCAGATTCTCTTGCTGTGAAAGAAATCCAAGTTAAAGGCCTGTTTGCGATCAATAAGAAATATCGCCTGGCATTCGCCACCTCCCTCTTTGATGAGACATCCGGGGAGCTACAGCCCGTAACATCCGGATTAGAGATATTTCAGGAATCAACATCGAGAGCATTTCAAACGCTCACTGAAGTCGGTCCTGTAGAACCCGGAACAGGCTTCATAAGCTGGATTCGCGTAGGCGCAATTATCCCGGACATCATCGAGACGCCCTACAGCGGACAGCGCAAGCTGGTCGCAATCCTAAGATTAATCGATCTGGATAATCGACCCGACATTGATCAGGGATTTCACCAACCCGATCATGTGGGACTGCTTTGGCAACATTCACTGCGCTTTGAGTATCGAATTAAAGCAAAAGGATATTTGGAAGCCGTCGAACTTCGCGATAAAGCACGGCTTATATCGATTCAGGTCGCCATGGCTGTTGCGATGTGGAACGGTACGCTTGGTAATGACGAAGGGGAGACACTTAAAAATTGGGTCAAGAAAATAATAAGCGGTCGCTCGAAAGAAAAAAAAGAAGAACTCAGGCTCGCGTTCAATCAGGCAATGAAAGAGTCTTATTTCGCCGCCAAGGATGGGCATCTTAGCCTCACCAACTTAACGGCTGACCTCAGAGCTGTCGATGATGCTGTCCCGAAGTATGAGACAGTTGAACTGTGTTTCGACATCCTCGCCGCTAGCGGCATCGAAACCTCTGATAAAGCGCGTGTTATCGATCTCGTCGCGAAGGCATTAGAGCTCGATCCGAAAGAAATCGAAAGGATCAGAGACATCAAAATTGTCGGGCTGCAATCCCACGTATCCCAGACATTGCGGATGGAAGATCTTCTCGGCATAGATCAAAATTGGGATGCAGAAACAATTAAGCGTCATCTCCGTTCCGAATTTCAGAAATGGAATAATCGTTTGACTGCCCTCCCCGAGGGTGAAGAGCGAGACAATGCTCAGCGAATGTTGAACGCGATTTCCGAAGCGAGAAAGAAATATGGCTGACGCGCTCGCCCAGGCGCGGTTGCGCGCAGAAACGATCCGTTTCAAGGGAGATGTGCCGCTAAGGGGCGGCCCCATAGTGGAGGCAACTGCGGAGACAAGGGAAAAGCATTACCAAAATGCGATAGAAATATCTCCGGAACTGACACCCGCCTTATGGACTCGACTTCGCGCGGTATGCGAAAGATTAAACTTGCCGATGCCTTTGATAGCGGCATTCATTTACTCATCTCCGCAGGTGCAGGCGGAGTGCTTGATGACGAGTAGTGAATATTGCACGGTCCGCTTTTCATCTGCATTGCTTGATTTGCTCTCAGAAGAGGAATTTGAATTCGTCATCGGACACGAGATTGCACATTTTTTGCTGAGTCACCACGCTGTTCTGTCCGGAAAGTTGAACGCGGAAATATTTGTGCAACAGCGGTCTCAAGAAATTTCTGCAGATCGGCTCGGCTTGATTGCGTGTAGATCGTTGGAAACAGCACTGCGCGCTTTAATGAAGACTGTATCTGGACTGACAGAAAAGCATCTGCGTTTCGATGTTGCGGCATTTATCTCGCAATTGCGTAAGATTGATAATTCTTCGATCGACTGGTCTGGCTCGACACACCCCTCCATTGTTATTCGAGCTAAAGCGCTCCTGTGGCTTTCGCTAACAGAATTCCTGGATAAAAGCCCTCCATCGTTGTCGGCAGAACAGCGATCCACGTTGGACGCTAGAGTCGAACGCGACCTTCAGCGATTTGTTGACGGCGCTATCAAGAAGCAAATTGAAGATGCGAAGAGAGACGTGTTTCTCTGGATGATGACGTACGAGGTTCTCCAAACCGGCGCATTTTCTCGCCATTTGCAAGACAAAATGCGAAATATTTTCGGCGGCGAGACGGTCGATAAATTGGTCGTATTCATTGGCGGGCTGAGCCGTTCGGAGCTTGACGCCGTCATCTATGAAAAGCTTGTGGCTGCGAGAGTGTTCCTGGAGGGGCTCATGCCCCAACAATTCAACCAAGAGATTGAGAATATTCGCTCACGAGTGGCGACTGAAATTGGCTAACCTGCCTCGGATTTTACGGCTAGTTGTGAGTTCGGAGGAAGCGAAGCCGGTTTGTGTTAGTACCGACGCACAATGCCGTAAGAGATGGTTCACCATTTCGGGATTGAGCCTGCACACGCCGTCAGCCCGTATTGTGAAATCCGCTGGGCGAAATGTGTGGGCCTGGACAAATTCTAAAACGCTGCGATCTACCACGGGCCGCATTGGCTCCATCAAATCGAACACGAAAGCGGGCCGGTCGGCTTTGTAGGCATGCAGGACTCCGATTGCCGGATCGTAGCCTTGCGCCAAAATTTGAATTCGGACCTGACTTTCCAGAATGGCGTAAGCGTAGTTCAGGATCGCGTTGACGGGATGCGACGCATGCCGATTTCTGCCCTTTTTCCGCGTGTACGATTGTCGCTGACCAACATGGTGCCAGTCCTCTGGAATCGGATGACGGCCTAGACCCCGCCATCGCAGCGGCAGCGACTGCCACGAATTGAAATACGCATATGCTACGCGCCCCTCCAATCCCAACAGCGTTGTGATTGATTTCGGCGGCTTCCGGTCAAGAAGCTCAGCCTCGCGATGCAGCTTGCTGATCGCCAGCTCACGCGCAGAACTAGGCTGAATGGCGATTTTCAAGGTCGCGATGCTATTCGCGATTTTTTCGCGGATCAGCGAAGCAGCGACCGCGACGGCTCGGCCGGGTTTCTGAGCTTCCAATTGTCGTGCAACCGCGCTCGGATCAGTCGCGTAATTTCCGCCCACCACGGTTACGGCCTCACCGCGCCAATCGAGTCGCACAAGTGGAACATTTTGTTCTGTCAACCACGACAAAACGTCAAATGACAGTGAACCACTACCGTCGATTACGACAATCCGAGATGGTAGCTGCCGGTCGCCTCGAAAGAAGCGGTGTTCTTCGGCTGACTGTGGATAGTGCGTGAAGCCGTTGCGGACGATCAGCGCACCGTGATCGACGCGCAAGCCCATGCCGTGGCCGGTCAAGATTAGCGGCTCGCGGTTATGACGTTTGGGCGGGCCCCGGCGATTTGGTGCAATCGGGCCATTTAGCCAATAATTGCAACGGTCCGCCCACACGTCCGATTGCAGGCTGTCTGGTTCGATTGTGCGTATCCCGGGATAAGACATACAAACATTCTAGACACCGAAAATATTAAGTAAATACAGATAGTTACGAGTTGTAGAGCTGTAAGGCGTTGGTCACGAAGAGCCAAGCGATGTTAGAGAAGTGAGCTTGGATATTTTTGGGGGAGTTGGCTATGCCAAACGGCGATGGCGGAAATCTAAAAGTGTTTGCGGTTTTCAATCTCCATCACGTTCCGCACGAACAGTGGCACGTCGCAATCGCAAATCATTTAAGAGCCATCGCCGGTGAGTTCGAAGCCAAGGGCCTTAGTCTGCCGTCCGGCCAAGTGACCCATCATTCTGCAGACGGGCAATCACGTGCCATTTTTGAATATTCGCAACGCTGATGCGCCACAATTAAATGGAGGCGTCGTAGAATTTGTAGTCGCTCATTACTTTAACTTTTCGTTCCGCCGAAGAAACAACGACGACACGTGAGGCAGCAGTTTTCAAACGTTATTCGCATTCTCAGACGCGCTGCAAAACACCTGCCAGCTCCGGATCAATTCTGCGGAGCAGTTCCATTTCATCTAGCGAAATGCGTGAGAGACCTTCTCTACGTATAGCGCCGACGTGTTGCTTCAAATCCTGGTCAAATCGGGAATCCTCTTTAAGGGCGAGCACTAGGACTAGCATCATTTGATGAATGTGAATTTCGAACGATCTGGCAAATGCCAGCAACGTCTTTATCCCTAGGCCAAATTTTGCAACCTCAGGCGCCCGTTCGGCGATTCGCATGTAAAAAATGAACAAGGCTCGAAATTCATTTCGAGCCTCGATGATTTGTTCCGTTGAGGCATCTCTTAGAACGTCCATCATTTTGGTGCCGCCAATACGGCATGACAGCGTTGTCAAAGCTTTACCGACATCCTCGTAACGATCTGGATTCTGTTCTACTTGCTCGGTCGATCTTGCTCTAAATAGCCCGAGCGCCCTATCGGTCGCTATTTTTTCCTGAAGCAAGTCCACGTCATCAGACGCCGCGATAGAAAATCCTTCGAAATTGCCTTGAAGTATTTCAATAGATCGGA
>CAKZHN010000148.1 GCA_936924235.1 uncultured Rhodoplanes sp.
TGTCGGACGCCCAGATCGGCCAGGCCCAGCGCGCCGCGCGCGACTGGCTCAAGGCGAATCCCGAGCCGGTTGCTCCGGTGATGATGTTCCGCGCCGCGGCCTGAGGCTGCGGCCGACGCATCGGAACGCGCCGATCGGGCCGGAACTTCGCGCCAAAGGCGCCGGATCGGGCGGTTTTGCGGCGTCCCCAGCAATGGTTTGACGCTGCGCCACGGGTTTTGTACGCATTCGGCCGCGCGGAGAGGTGGCCGAGTGGCTGAAGGCAACGGTTTGCTAAATCGTCATACGGGTAACACCGTATCGTGGGTTCGAATCCCACCCTCTCCGCCAGGTTTTCGATAGCGCCGGTTCACGCGGCCCCGCAGTTGCAATGGCCGAAAGCTGACGATGCCCAATGCAGCGGAGTTGGATGCGCTCCTGGCGCGGGCGATGGGCGCGCACCAGGCAGGCCGGCTCGCCGAGGCGCAGTCGGCCTACAAGGCGGTGCTGAAGCAGGTCCCCAACCACCCGCCGACATTGCATTTTCTGGGCCTGAGCTATTTCCAGCAGGGCAAGCCGGAGCGCGGTATCGAACTGGTCGGCAAGGCGCTGACGCTACGGCCGGACTACCTCGAGGCGCGCTATAACCTCGCCACCGCGTTGCACCGGTTGCAGCGCTACGAGGAGGCGGCGGTCCACTACAGGCAGGTGGTGGCGGTCGATGCGAACAATGCCGACGCGCACAACAATCTCGGCGCGGCGTTGCAGGAGTTGAAGCGCTTCGACGAGGCGATCGCGCATTTCGAGAAGACGCTCAGCATCAATCCGAACCACGCCCAGGCGCACAACAACCTTGCGACCGTGTTCAAGGAGATCGGCCGGTTCGATGAGGCTGCGGCGCATTACCAGAAGGCGCTGGCGATCAATCCGGGCGACGCCGAGGTCTACAGCAATCTCGGGTCGGTGATGCTGGAGCTCAAGCGCTACGACGCCGCGGCCGAGGCGTTTGACGCAGCCCTCAAGCGCAACCCCGATCTGGAGTTCGTGCAGGGCGACCACATCCAGGCGAAGCTGCAGAACTGCGACTGGAGCGGCTACGACGCCGATCGCGAGCGGATCGAGGAGGGGGTCAGGCACGGCAGGAAGGTCACGGCGCCGTGGATCTTCCTGAGCCTGTCGACGTCATCGGCGCTGCAGCAGAAGTGCGCGCGCATCTTCGTCGAGCACAAATGTCCGCAGGCGCCGCAGCGAAGTCCGAAGCTGAGCGGCAAGCACGCGGCGCACGACCGGATTCGTGTCGCATATCTGTCGGCGGATTTCCGCGATCACGCCACCTCGCGCCTGATCGTGGAGATGATCGAGCGTCACGACCGGACCAGGTTCGAGGTCTTTGCGTTCTCGTTCGGGCCCAACGATCACAGCGCGATCCGCGCGCGGGTCGAGGCGGCCTTCGAGCATTTCATCGACGTCCGCCTGAAGTCCGATCGCGAGATCGCCGACCTGATGCGCAGGCACGAAATCGATATCGCGGTCGACCTGATGGGCTTCACGCAATACGAGCGCGCGCATCTTCTCGCCATGCGGCCTGCGCCGGTTCAGGTGAACTACCTCGGTTATGCGGGCACGGTCGCGGCGGATTTCGTCGACTACATCATCGCGGATCCGATCATTATTCCGCCCGAGCAAAGGCCGTTTTTTACCGAGAAAATCGCGTATTTGCCGCATTGCTATCAACCGACCGACACGACCCGTCCGACTCACAATTCGTCGCTCGACCGCGCGTCCGCGGGCCTGCCGCCGCAGGGCTTCGTGTTCTGCTCGTTCAACAACAGCTACAAGATCAGGCCGGAGATTTTCGAGATCTGGATGCGGCTGTTGAACCGCTTCGAGGGCTCGGTGCTCTGGCTGCTCGAAGCGAGCGCGTCGTGCTCGGACAACCTGCGGCGCGAGGCCGAGAAGCGAAATGTCCGCGCCGAGCGGCTGCTGTTCGCGCCGCGCACCGATCCGGCAACGCATCTTGCGCGCCACGGGCTCGCTGATCTGTTTCTCGACACGCTGCCTTACAATGCGCACACCACCGCAAGCGATGCGCTCTGGGGCGGGCTGCCGCTTTTGACCTGCAGCGGCTCGACATTCGCGAGTCGCGTCGCCGCGAGCATTCTGACGGCGGCGGGTGTCCCGGAATTGATCACGCACTCGCTCGCCGAATACGAAGCGCGCGCGATCGAACTCGCAAGCGACACGGCGCAGCTCGCCGCAATTCGAGACAAGCTCGAACAAGAACAACTCAAATGTCAGCCGCTGTTCGACACCGGCATGATGAGCCGCCACATGGAAGATGCGTTTCGCATGATGTGGGAGCGGCGCCGGAGTGGCGAAAACGCGGACACTTTTTTCGTTGCCAATGCGCCCGCCTGACGCGGATGCGACTGTTGCTGCGGCGCATCGGTCGCTCGCAGATGGTCCCGAAGTCTTGCGCCAAATCGGGACAGCGGGGCTTTTCGGAGACCAAACCGCAGGCCGCTCTTTTCGACGAATCGTCAGCGTTTTCCGTGGCTTGTCCAACAAACCACTATTTGCCGCAGAGTTGTGCACAGGGCCCGTGCCCTTCGTGCAACACCCCCCGGGAATCCAGCGTTTTGGCCTGTGGGAACGGGGTGTTCTTCATTGCCTGTCGGTTCCCGTGGGCTAAGGTGCCTGTGCGACGGAGGGGGGCTTCCCCAAGTCGTCCCGTCTGGGATCCCGCGTACGTTCTGGGTTTCTGGGTGGTTCGCGGGGAGATAAGGGGACCTTCCAGGGGCGCAGCCTCGAAGACCGAACCCTCCCACCGGAAGTAAACACGGAGGAACAACAATGAAGATGGTGAAAAGTGCTTTCCTCGCATCGGCGGCAGGTCTCGTCGCGATGTCTGGGGCACAGGCTGCCGATCTTCCCGTCAAGGCCAAGCCGGTCGAGTACGTGAAGGTTTGCTCCCTGTACGGCGCTGGGTTCTACTACATCCCCGGCA
>CAKZHN010000149.1 GCA_936924235.1 uncultured Rhodoplanes sp.
TACGGTGCGTTCGTCGACCTCGGCGGCATCGACGGCCTGCTGCACGTCACCGATATTGCATGGCGGCGCGTCAATCACCCAACCGAGGTGCTCAACATCGGCCAGCAGGTGAAGGTCAAGATCATCAAGATCAACCACGAGACGCACCGCATCTCGCTCGGCATGAAGCAGCTGCTGGACGACCCGTGGCAGAACATCGAGGCCAAGTTCCCGGTCGGCGCCAAGTTCACCGGCCGCGTCACGAACATCACCGACTACGGTGCGTTCGTCGAGCTCGAGCCCGGCATCGAAGGTCTGATCCACGTCTCCGAGATGTCGTGGACCAAGAAGAACGTGCACCCGGGCAAGATCGTCTCCACCTCGCAGGAGGTTGAGGTGCAGATCCTCGAGGTCGATCCGGTCAAGCGCCGCATCTCGCTCGGCCTCAAGCAGACCATGCGCAACCCGTGGGAGGTCTTCGTCGAGAAGTATCCGCCGGGCTCCACCATCGAAGGCGAAGTCAAGAACAAGACCGAGTTCGGCCTGTTCCTCGGCCTCGACGGCGACGTGGACGGCATGGTCCATCTCTCCGACCTCGACTGGAAGCGTCCGGGCGAGCAGGTGATCGAGGACTTCAAGAAGGGCGACAAGGTCCAGGCCCAGGTGCTGGACGTCGATGTCGAGAAGGAGCGCATCTCGCTCGGCATCAAGCAGCTCGCGGGCGATCCGATGGCGACCGCCGGCGACATGAAGAAGGGCGACGTCGTCACCACCGAGGTGATCGAGGTCAAGGAGTCCGGCATCGACGTGAAGATCGTCGGTGGCGAGCTGACCTCCTTCATCAAGCGCTCGGAGCTCGCGCGCGACCGCAACGACCAGCGCTCCGACCGCTTCGCGGTCGGCCAGAAGGTCGATGCCCGCGTCATCGCGTTCGATCGCCGCGCCTCCAAGGTGCAGCTCTCGATCAAGGCGCTGGAGGTCCAGGAGGAGAAGGAGGCCATTGCCCAGTACGGCTCCTCCGACTCGGGTGCGACCCTCGGCGACATCCTCGGCACGGCGCTTCGCCGCAAGGGCGAGGAAGAAAAGGCCGATTGATCGGGCCTCTCGGCCTGATTTCAATCCAAAACAGAGCCCCGGGCCGCAAGGTCCGGGGTTCAAGTTTTTGGGCTCAGTTTTTGGGCTCAAGCTTTTGGAGGGTGCCAAACTTTAACCCGCATGTGATGCTGGTTTCGGTTCCAGGGGGCTACACTGCGTTTCGAATCAAATTCGAGGTAACAAGGCCATGTCGCTGGATGCCGATCTGATCGTCGACCGCCGCCGGATGCGGCGGAAGCTCACCTTCTGGCGGGCCGCCACGGTGCTCATCCTGATCGCCGTCGTGGTCGGCGGGGCGCTGACCTTTGCGCGCAGCCGCGGCGCGATGCCCCCGGTGGTCGGCGGCTACATCGCCCGCATCACCATCGAGGGGCTGATCACCAACAACCGCCAGCGCACCGAAGCACTGAAGCAGCTCGCCGACTCCAACGCCAAGGCGGTGATCGTGCACATCAACAGCCCGGGCGGCACGGTGGCGGGCTCCGAGGAGCTCTACGACGCGCTGGCCAAGGTCAAGGCCAAGAAGCCGATGGTGGTGGTGGTCGACGGGCTTGCGGCCTCCGGCGGCTATATCGCCGCCATGGCGTCGGACCGGATCATGGCGCAGCAGAGCTCGATCGTCGGCTCGATCGGCGTGATCTTCCAGATCCCGAACTTCACCGAACTGCTCAAGACCGTCGGCGTCCAGGTCGAGATGATCAAGTCGTCGCCGCTGAAGGCCTCGCCGAACGGGCTGGAACCGACCACGCCCGAGGCCCGCGCCGCGATCGAGGCGTTGATCAAGGATTCCTATGGCTGGTTCAAGGATCTGGTTCGCGACCGCCGCGGCTTCGACCAGGCGACGCTGGACAAGGTGGCCGACGGCCGCGTCTATACCGGCCGGCAGGCGCTCGAATTGAAGCTGATCGACGCGCTTGGCGACGAGACCGCCGCCGTCGACTGGCTCGCCAAGGAGAAGGGCTTCGATCCGAAGACCCCGGTGCGCGACTACCGGTTGAATCCGCGCTTCGGCGACCTGCCGTTCCTGCACACCGCCGCGGTCTTGATGCTCGACGCCGTGGGCCTCAACGGCTTCGCCGAACGCTTCAAGAACCTCGGCGCCGTGCAGGCGGTCGAGCGGCTCAACCTTGACGGTCTACTGGCGCTTTGGCACCCTTCAGCGACGAACTGATGCGGCACATCCGGTTCGTCACCGCAGGGGAAGAGGCCCGATGATCAAGTCCGAATTGGTCCAGCACATCGCGTCTGCCAATCCGCACCTCTACCAGCGCGACGTCGAGAACATCGTCAACGCGATCCTCAACGAGATCGTCGCCGCCATGGCGCGCGGCGACCGGGTCGAGCTGCGCGGCTTCGGCGCCTTCTCGGTCAAGCACCGGCCGGCCCGCACCGGCCGCAACCCGCGCACCGGCGCCCATGTGTCGGTGGCGCAGAAGTCCGTGCCGTTCTTCAAGACCGGCAAGGAAATGCGCGAGCGTCTGAACAAGGGCGACGGCGTGGTGTTTGACCACGACGACGACGACGATTCTGACGAATAAAAGCCGCGCTCCCGGTGAGTGCGGCTCGCTGCGCTCACCGATGCTCCTGCGAGGCCCGTGAATGCGGAAACTCCTCTCCGTCCTGATTCTCGCTCCGCTCGGCATCGTCATCGTGATGTTCGCGGTGGCGAACCGCCAGTGGATTGCGATTTCGTTCGATCCGTTCGACCCGGTGCATCCGGCTTTCAAGCAGGACGTCCCGCTCTGGGGGCTGATCTTCGGATTGGTGGGGCTTGGTGTGCTGGTCGGCGGCATCTCGTCCTGGCTCAAGCAGCAGAAATGGCGGTCGCGGGCGCGCCGCGCCGAGGCCGAGGCGCGCGAGCTGCGGGCGCGGTTGGACTCGATCGAGCCGCGGCGCCCGATGCCGGTGCCGCGCGACACCGGGACGTCGCTGATCCTGCCGCCGGCCGCCTGAGCATTGGAACAGCCGCCGCATGGCGCTCCGCATCGTGACCGCCGATGACGTCAACCGGCTCCTCACCTACGACAAGCTGATCGACGCGCTGGCCGACGCGTTCCGTGCCGACATCACGGTGCCGGAGAAGATCGCGCATTTCGTGAAACTGCCGTCAGGCAGCGAAGCGAAAGTGCTGCTGATGCCGGCCTGGACCAATGCGGGCGAGCGCTTCATCGGCCACAAGCTCGTCAACGTGTTTCCCGACAACGCCAAGGCCGGCAAGCCGTCGGTGTTGGGCTCCTACGTGCTGATGTCGGGCGACACCGGCGAGCCGCTCGCGCTGATCGACGGCACCGCGCTCACGCTGTGGCGGACCGCGGCGGCCTCGGCGCTGGCGGCGCGCTATCTCGCCCGCGACGACGCCGCGCATCTCTTGATGATCGGCGCCGGCGCGCTCTCCCCGCACCTCGTGCGCGCGCATCGCGCGGTGCGGCCCATCACCAAAGTGACGCTCTGGAACCGGACGCGCTCACGCGCAATCAAGACGGCCTTCGCGCTGTCGGCCGGCGGCATCGAGCCGGAGCTCGCCGACGATCTCGAAGAGGCGATGCACGAGGCCGACATCGTGTGCTGCGCCACGCTGTCCGAAACGCCACTGGTGCGCGGCGCCTGGCTGAAGAAGGGCGCACACGTGGACCTCGTCGGCGCGTTCACGCTGAAGACGCGCGAGTCCGACGACGCCACGATCCGCCGCGCGCGCATCTATGTGGACTCGCGCAAAGCCGCGCCGAAAGGCTCCGGCGACATCGCGGTGCCGCTGAAGAAGAAATTGATGACCCTGAAAGACATCCAGGGCGATCTGTTCGAGCTCTGCCGCGGCACCGCGAAAGGCCGCAAGCGCAAGGATGAGATCACGCTGTTCAAGTCGACCGGCGTCGCGCTCGAAGACCTCGCCGCCGCGATGCTGATCTGGCGCGCGCTCGGCGATTGAGCGCGCGGCGCGGTCTACGCCGATACCATTGCATCAGCATTTTAAGCGAACTGCGGCTATCAAGGTTTACGGCCAACATAGCCGCGGGTTCGTTCGTTCGACGGCATACAAGCCGCAATCGATCGCTAAAAGCTCCCGATGTCGGGACGAGCTGCAAGCCGAGGGGGGCCCAGCTCCAGACGGGAGTACAGCGTATGATGATGAGCTCAGGTCATGAGCAACGGAATACCGTGCCTTTCGGCAAGCGGCGCGTGGCCCCGAGAGCCTGCGTGGTTGACGTCAAGCCGCACATTCGAACGTTTCTGACGGATGCGCTGGAAGAGCTCGGCTTCGTCACACGTGCCTGCGGACGGCTGACGGACATCGCCGCGGCGCTCGAAGACTTCAACCCGGACCTGGTCGTGCTCGGCCTGCTCGCTCCCGAGAGCGAGGTGACCAAGAGTCTGCATCTTCTGAAATCCGCCGCCTTCAGGGGCCGCGTCATGATGTTCGGCGGCCGGGCCGCGACCTCGCTGATCGCGCTGCACGAGCTCGGCGAGGAGAGCGGGCTTGCCATGCTGCCGCCGCTCGCGACGCCCTATCGCGACAGCGACCTGTGGCAGAACCTTTCGCCCTTTCTGCCGATCACGCCATCGCCCGGCCTCGCCGTCGATGTCGAGGAGGCGATGCGCAACGGCTGGCTCGAAATGTGGTACCAGCCCAAGATCGATCTCCGCGAGATGCTGCCGTGCGGCGCCGAGGCGCTGATCCGCATGCGCCATCCGACCTGGGGCATCGTGCCGCCCGCCGAGTTCATCCCGAAGCATGACGATCCGAATTTTCGCGAGATGTCGGAGTTCGTCGTCAGGCAGGTGATGGCGGACTGGACGTTCTTCGCCAAAGGCCGGCCGCCGCTCGACATGACGATCCACCTGCCGGCCGCGCTGCTCGAAGACCGCACCTTCATCGACCGGATGTGCCTGCAGCTTCCCGATCACACCGCCTTCGCCAGGCTGTTCGTCGAGATCAGCAGCCACGACGTGCGCCGCAACCACGCGCTGGTTCGGGCCGCCGCCAAGCAGCTCGAGAGCTACAATGTCGGCATATCGGTCGGCGACGTGATGGCGGAATCGTCCTGGGTCGACGTCGCGGATTTCCCGATCGCCGAGCTTCAGGTCGATGGCGACTTCATCAACGGCTGCGCCGACGACAAGGCCAAGCGCACGGCCTGCGAGATGGTGGTCGACATCGCCAAGCGGCTGAAGGCCAAGACGCTGGCAAAGAACATCGAGCAGACCGCCGACTGCCGGGCCGTCTGCCAGATGGGTTTCGACAGCGGCCAGGGGTTCCTGTTCGCCAAGCCCATGGAGGCACACCGCTTCGCGCGGACCGTCCTGCGGCAGCGGAGCGCGACGTAGGGAGAAGCTGATGCCCCAGGCACCCCCGTTCACCTAACCGTTATGCAACCCATCGCGTTGTTCGCCTCCCCCAACTGGGAAATCGGTCGCAACCGCGCTAAAATCACGGCGTCTCGCGCCTGTTGCCGTCCTCCCGGTGGAGCACGGCGCGGTCGCCGGAGGAATTGACATGACCACTGTCGTATTCAACCGCCGCACCCTCCTCGCTGCTGGCGGCACCGTCCTCGCAACCGGGATGTCCGGGCTGCTGCTGCCGGCGCGCGCGGCAGGCGTGGCGCCGACCCCTTCGATGTCGGGCGGCTCCAACAACTACCTCAAGGGCGCGGCGATCGTGACCCGGATCGGCAAGGGCGGTTTCTGGATGAGCGGCACCGTACGCCGCGCCGGCGACGGCGCTCCGCTCGCCGGGCAGCGCATCCAGATCTGGGCGCACACGACCGAAGGGCGGGAGGAAGACCAGCGCAGTCATGGCGCGACGCTCACCGACAAGGACGGCAAGTTCCGTCTCGAAATGCCGCAGATCGTTCCGATCTTCGGCCAGCCGCATGGTCATCTCGCCTATGACAGTGGTGAATTCCAAACCGTGTTTCTGCGCCCCGTGATGCGGAGCGCGAAAGAGACCAGCCTCGAGGCGCACTTCGTCCTTCAGCCGGCCTGACCGAGCAGTTGGGAATCAGGCGCGACCGAATTGAGAGCAAAAGTATGAGATCGGCGAAGGTGACCCTGATCTGGGCCGCCCTTGCAGCCGCCATTGGCGTCCCGATCGCCGCCGCAGCCATGAGCCCTCAGCTCGAATGGCGCGATCCGGTCTACATCCTGGCCGGTTTCGCGGGGATTGTCGCGCTGGGTCTCGTGCTCGTTCAGCCTCTGCTGATCGGCGGATATCTGCCGGGACTGGCGGCTTATCGCGGACGGCGCGCCCATCATTGGATCGGCGGCGCGCTGGTCGCGGCGCTGGTGGTCCACATCGGGGGCCTTTGGATCACCAGCCCGCCGGACATGATCGACGCCCTGACCTTCGCATCGCCGACGCCGTTCTCGCCCTTCGGTGTGGTCGCGATGTGGGCGATCTTCGCGGTCGCGCTTCTGGCTGCGTTCCGCCGCCGATGGGGACTGCGACCGCAAACGTGGCGCCTTGCCCATATGTCTCTCGCGGTCGTCATCGTCGTTGGGGTCGTGGCCCATGCCGTGCTGATCGAGGGGACGATGGAGACGGTGTCGAAGGCCACGCTTTGCGTGCTGGTCCTCGCCGCGACCGTCAAAGTCATGGTTGACCTGCGGGTGTGGAGAAGGCGGGCAGCACCGCGCGCCGACAGCCCTGCGCGACAGTAGCCACGCCGCGGCCAAGCGCTACGGCCAAGTGCCAATGTGAGACATCCCGCTTCCTTCCGGGTGCGCCATTGAACCAAATCGCCAGCCGTCGCGACCAACTCACACGCCGCGACGGCTCCGATGGCCCGCGCGACGGAATGGCAACTGCATCACGCCGCTCGGGGAAAAAGACCTTCATGCGCAGCAGAACTCACCGATCAGGCAGCCTGCCGGCTGTGCTGGTCTGCTTGTCGCTGTTTGTATCCGGTTGTTCGAAGTCCGAATCCGCCAACGCGGTGTCCGACACCAGCCGATTGCCCCGCGTCACCGGGGCGAAAGAGGTCTACGCCAGCCCGGCGACCACGATATTCACGTCGCCGGATTCGGTCGCGCAGACCGCCGACGCTCTCGAAAAGAAACTCGCCGAGGCCGGTTGGCAGCGCTATGTCGCGCCGAACACCGCCTATGCGGACAATCCGCAGATGCGGATCATGTCACTGAAGCTGGGCTCGCAGGCGCTCAATATCTTTGTCAGCGTTGCGCCCGCGCAGAACAACGCCACCAGCGTGCAGTACTCCTTCCTGGTGCTGAAGACCGATCTGCCGTTCACCAAGGACGCCAGTAACATCGAATACTCGCCGGAGCGGCCGCTTCTGACCCTCCTGACCGCACAGCCGGTCGACAAGACGCTGGATTTCTATCGCAAGGAGCTTGGCGCCCGGGGCTGGTCCCTGTGGTCGGCACAGACCAACGGCAAGCAACCGGCCGGTGGCCCATCCGGCGTGATCCACGAACGCGGCGGTTACGCGTATTACATCACCGAGCAGGACCCGTCGGTTGCGATGGTGCTGACGCTGCAAAACGCCGATGCCGACAAGCTCAAGGTCGAGATCAAGCAGTACCCGGTCAGCATTCTGGCGTCGGCGTACAAGGCCACGCTCAACAGCGACACCGCCAACGTGCCGCTCGTCGACGTCAGAAACCTCCCGCGCCTCGATGGCGCGCAGG
>CAKZHN010000150.1 GCA_936924235.1 uncultured Rhodoplanes sp.
TCCGATCTGTGGCTATGAAAAGCCGGGCTGCTTTCGCGTGCTCAAGAATTTCGTCGATGAGTTGCGCGATCCGATTCGTCATCGCTCAGCCCTTGATAACCGAGAGCTTGCCACTGCGCTCAAGCCGAGCTTCCTTGACCTTCGTCACGTCACTCATACCTTGCTGCCGCAGGTCCTCGTCCAAGTCATCGCGTGACATATGAGCATCGGCTAGTGGCTTCTCTTGAAGACGGCCATCCTTCACAAGCACCGTCGAGTGGCCTTTTAAGATGTTACTGAACCATGGAAAGCGGGATGCGATGTAAGAGAAAATCCAGTGCATCGCGATCAAAACCGCCATGGCCAAAACGCAAGGAAAATAGGGCGCGCCACCCGTCAAGCCGCGCGCCGCGATCGAGCCCAGCATGATGACGAGAATGACATCGAAGGCCGTCGCCTCTCCCAGAAACCGCTTCTTGGCGCTCCGTATCAGCCAGATCAAAAGCAGATACATCAGGGCAGCGCGCGCAGCCATATGGCCAAAACCAAGATGCTCGGACTTGAGCGAAAGGCCAAGCAACAGCTCGCCAGCGTCATGAGCGTATGTTGTGAACTCTTCCAACACGGGTGCGAATACTAAGGTGGCTGGCGGCTCGCGCGTGTGAAGCTTTGCAGCAGGACGCCTTGGCGTCCGCTTTCATGGCCTCAAACGCGTATGCCCAAAGCAGGTTCCGTGGGAACTCGGCATCCCACCGGCCGTTGCCTGCTGACCACGCAGGAAAAATCTATGGCAATGGAAAGCTACACGGTCATTCGCGAAGGCACTACGTGGCGCGTCGACCACGGGGGCATCTTGGAGGGAGACTACGCAACGAAGGAAGCGGCCTTCGAGGCCGCCGCCGCGGCGGCATCAAACGCCATCAAGGGCGGACACGGTATTGCGATTTCTGTGCCGGAGCGCGCGCCCGGCGAAAGCGCGATCGGCGGCAAGCCGCAATAGCCTGCGAAGCGTCCCGTATCAAATTCCGTCGAAGCCTTCACGTAATCCAGAGAGGAGAGAACTTGTGAGTGACAATCTCAAGGAACGCGCACCGCAAGATGCGAGCCGTATTAGCCTCACCGAGGAGTGGGAGGTGGAGTACTGGACCAAAGCGCTCGGCGTGAGTCGCGAGGAGCTGGAAAAGGCTGTCCGTCAAAACGGGCATTCCGCCGACGCGGTACGGAAGGCCCTCACCAAGGCCGCGTGACGTCAGCAAGCAGCACGGGGACTGTTCTGCAAGGTCGTCTTGGCTAAGTCGTAAACCGTCGTCGGTGCGCGGTACTTCGCGACTCTGGCGCTATTCGCGCTTCGGTTATGGGCCCCGCTCGGTCATCCGTGTGCGTGCAGCGCGTGGCAGCAAGAGCATGAGCTTCACGTGACGGAATATGGCAACGTATATCGGCGTTCTGGCGGCAAGCTGCACGACGATTTCCTACTTTCCACAGCTTAAGAAATGTTGGGACACGGGCGAGGCAGGCGACCTCTCTCTCGGCATGTTTTCCATCTTGGTCGTTGGCCTGTCCCTCTGGGTTGTCTATGGCGTTCTGCAGTCCGATGTTGTTGTGATGACCGCAAATGCGATCTCTGTCGTCCTCTTGTGCGGCTTTTTATATTTCAAGGTTCGGCAGATATTTCGCGGAGCCCGCAAAGATCAACCGGTGGGATGACTGTGCGGCCTGCTATCGAGCGGCTAAGAAAAGCGCGATGAGTCCCACTAAGCCAGTTGTGATCTCCGTCAACTGCGATCCGGTTCATCGTTTTAGCAAATCGCCACGCGCCTTCATCCGTCTGCGACGTGATTATGGCATCGAAGGCGATGCGCATGCCGGGCTAACCGTTCAACATCGCTATCTTGCGCGACGAAGCCCCACGCTGCCCAATCTGCGTCAAGTGCATCTGCTCCAGGCCGAGCTCTTTGACGAACTTGCTGAAGACGGCATTGCCCTGCGTCCTGGCGATCTCGGCGAAAATATTACGACGCGTGGAATTGATCTTCTCGCCTTGCCTTGCGACACGCGTCTTTGTCTCGGGGCTTCCGCCGTCGTAGCCCTGACGGGGCTGCGCACACCTTGCAGCCTGATAGACAAATTCCACAAAGGTCTGAAAAAGCGGATGCTTGTATCTAACCCCAGCAAGCCACAGTTTCGTGCGGGCGTGATGGCTGTGGTGATCGAGAGCGGGGAGGTTGTCCCGCAAGACACAGTCGCAATCGACTTGCCGGCGAAGCCATGGCGGGCTCTACCGGCGCTGCCGTAATGTGCTGCCGCCGCGGGCCGGATGCGAGAGCACCCGGCGTAGCGCCAAGAAGTTCTATCGTGAACTCAGATCGACTTTGGCGACCTTGTCTTTGACGTCCTGTTTGGGATCGGCGCCAAACAACAGCTTGATGCCGGCCACCAGGCTAGAGGCATCGAGCCAAATCTCAGCCTGTCCGGGGTCGAAGCGCAGCAAGGCAAGCTTGGGATCTTCCTTACCGCCCTCGAACCACGCGGCAACATAGCGGTTCCAGAGGCGGTCGATCACGGCGCGATCGTTGTCGACATTGAGCTTGCCATGAACCGTCGCGAAGAGTTCGTGGCCCTTATCAACGAACGTGCTGATGGCGCCTCGACCCTCGCCAACGCTCTGAAAGAGTTCTGTGTCTTTTGACGTGAAAAACCAGATCGGTCCCCGGTCCCCGTCAAGTTGAGCGGTCATGGGCCGCGGGTGCTCACCCGGCTCGCCGTCCAATCCGACCATCATCGTCATGTCGGATTTGAGCGCCTTCCAGAATTTTTCTTCAAGCTCTTTGGATGTCGGCACAGCATATATCCTTGTTGATGATCCCGACCAACACCGGGGCAGGGGCCGTGTTCCAAATCTGTCGACTAGCATGCGTTCAGCGATGTACCTGCGTGATCGCACGGCCTATGTTTGGCACGTGAGAAGAGGGGAATAGCCATGGCAAAAGGCGTGGTCGGAAGCGCGACAGAGCGGTGAAAACGGTTGCGAAGACTGCGCTTGGAGCAGCGGCAACCGCAGCCGCCACGGTCGTTATCGAAAACGTTGCCCGTTCCATCGCGATGAAGCGCGGTGAACCGCTTCCTGAGCTATCCCCTCAACCGGTGACGGCGATGCCTGTCGTCGAGAACGCGGTGAGAGAGCTGTTGACCGCACCGGCACCCAAGAAGCGCAAATCATCCTCCCCGAAGCGTGCAAAAACCAAGAAGCTCGGGGCAGGCGCTGCCAGACGTCGGTTACCTACAGAGGCGAAGAAGAAAAAAGCGCGCAGGCCCAGCGTCGCGCGAGCGCGCAAAAAGCGGTGAGGCGTCCCCGTTATTTTTGATCGCGCCATCAACCGGCTGCCGTCGCAACCGCGGAAGCCGCCGGATGCGGGCGGTAAGTGGCGCGCATGCTCCTGAACCTACCGCGTCATTCACCGCACGTGCCTGGCCCGGACGGAGTCCACGATCAAGAACGTTGATCGTCATCGTTTCTTGCGTGGGACCTTCTTACCTTTCTTGCGGGCCTTCGAGAGCCCAATGGCGATTGCCTGCTTTCGGCTTTTCACTTTGCCGCCTTTTCCGCCGCGGCCACTGCGGGCCGTGCCCCGCTTGTACCTGCGCATCTCGCTTTCGACCTCGCGGCCGGAGCTGCGTGAGTAACGACGCGTCTTGCGCTTTTTCGCCATGACGATGCCTCCTTGGAAAGCCGTAAGGCCCGGTTTCCCGGGCCCTGCGCAGTTACATCTTCGATTTCTTCTTTTTCTTCTTCTTCATCGCCTTGCCCGGCCGGTTGGGGTTGCCCTTGTCGACCGTATCCATGTTCTGTCCGGTGGACATCGAAGGGGTCCCGCCGCTCTGAGACGCGCCGGGCGCGCGGTTCGGGTTTCCCTTATTGGATGTGTCCATGTTCTGTGCCAGCGCGCCGGTCGTCAGCAACGCCACGGCAGCTAGTGCGGTAAGCAAACGCATGTTGGGTCTCCTTCGGGTAGAAATGCCATGGGCTGAACACGATCGCGCCACTTTCGTTCCGCGAAGGCGGGTTCACCGCGAGGTCGCCGAAATCCATTGTGCCGAAGAATTTAACGTTCAGGCCGCATAATTTGCGGTGTCCCATTTTCAAATTGTTGCGTGCCCGACAGGCTGCGATCTGAGCCGCCACCTTGTTCGGTTTCCGGACGTGGACTCACTCCCAGCGTGTCACGGGATGTCTCCGTGCTCGATCCAGAAGTCGCAACGCCTGTCCCTGGGATATTGGGGATAGTGCTCTTAGGTCGCGTAGTAAGACCGCTGGAGGGATTGCTCGAAGCGCCCGCGCCTCCTGGGGAGGAGCCGCCGCTCCCGCCTGCGCCGCTACTCCCGCCTGAGCCGCTGCCCCCTCCGCCTTGCGCGACCGCCAGCGTCGTAGAAAGGCATAACGCGCCGAAAATCGTTACAAGCTTTTGCATGGTCACCTCCACAGGTGCAGGAGCAACACGAGCGGTCGACCTGAGTTCCGATCGGCGGCTGCCGCCTTGTCATCAATCGCAATCACATCGGGGATGAGCCGTGCGGGTCGAAGCTTCGCGGAACGGGGCGCCAAGGGCAATTATCGGTGTCGTCGACAGGGACCGTGGATCATCCTTACTGACGTGGGAGGGCGCTCTCTATCAAACGATAGCCCATGGGGAGGTGTACGGTATGTAAGCTCGAGAACATTGCTGAGGGCTGCCCGGAAGCCGCCCCTTGCAAGCCTGTGCGTCCCCTCAGCGCGCGCCGCGTGCTGAGGGGATACGTTTGATCGATCATCTGCCTGATGAACCGTGGGAACGTGATTTACACGGTACCGTTGAGCTTGATCGTTCCCGGAGGATGCCATGAAGGCCAAAATCGCAGCCGCGTTGCTCGCAACCTGCCTTTTCACCGTTCCAGCCGCGGCCCAGTCCGCCGGCGAGCGAACCGGAATAAACGCGGCTCTCGGCGTCACGCCAAAGACCGAAGATTTTGTCAAAGAGGTCGCGACGAGCGATATGTTTGAAATCGAGTCCAGCAAGCTTGCCGCGCAAGATGCGCAGGACGCTGCGATCAAGACTTTCGCCAGCCAGATGGTCACCGACCACAGCAAGACCTCGTCCGAGCTCAAATCGCTGGTCTCCACGGGAACAGCCAAGGTCGAGCTCCCTGCCGCGATGGATGGCGCCCATCAATCGAAACTCGACAAGCTGAAAGGGCTGAAAGGTGCCGAGTTCGACAAACAATACGTGTCGGACCAACAGGCCGCCCACAAAGATGCAGTCAGCCTGTTTGAGCGCTACGCGAAGGGCGGCGACCATCCCGATCTGAAGGTGTGGGCGGGCAAAACATTGCCGGCACTCCGCCATCATCAGGAGATGGCGGCTAAGCTGCCGAAATAAGGTGCGTTGCAATCGGCATGTCGCGCGGGTTGACCTTCCCGTTTGCGCCGATGGAGGCGCTGCCCGTCGATGAGATCCCTCGCGGGTCGAACTGGCAATACGAGCCCAAATGGGATGGTTTCCGGTGCCTGGCGTTCCGCAATAAAAGCAAGATCGAGCTTCAGTCGAAGGCGGGGAAATCGCTGACGCGCTACTTTCCGGATGTCGTTGAATCGATCGGCGCGGTGCACGCCGACAACTTCGTGCTGGACGGTGAAATCGTGGTGCCGGAGGGAAGCGTATTTTCCTTCGATGCCCTCCTTCAGCGCATTCACCCGGCAGCAAGCCGTGTCCGCAAGCTCGCGCGTGAGACGCCGGCGACCTTTATCGTGTTCGATCTGTTGGCTGATCCTGAAGGTGCGCTCATCCACTTTCCTCTCACCGAGCGGCGGAAGCGGTTGGATGCTTTCGCGCGACATCATTTCGGAAAGGCCAAAGGCTTGCGCTTGTCGGCTTCGACCTTAAAGCTCTCTGTCGCCAAGAACTGGCTTACGCGCGTCGGAGCGACGCTTGATGGGATCATCGCCAAACGATCCGATTTGCCCTACAGCTCAGGAAATCGGCTCGGCATGCAAAAAATCAAGAATTATCGCTCAGCCGACTGTGTAGTGGGCGGCTTCCGCTACAATAGCGGCACATCTGTTGTTGGTTCATTGCTGCTCGGGCTCTACGACGATCAAAGATCG
>CAKZHN010000151.1 GCA_936924235.1 uncultured Rhodoplanes sp.
CTGGGCTGAGCCCCCCATGGCCTCCTCACAGTGAGGTCACCTTAGCGCCATCTTTACGGTTTGTTAACCACTAAATTTAACCAGCTAAGTCTTTTTATTCATTGATCTATTTTGGGACAACGGGTGTTTCATTTAGGTCATTTTTCCACAGTTTTTCCACAGGCTGCGGAGCCCCAAAACCGGGTTCCGGACGGCCGGAGAATCCAGGAAAAATATGGGATCGCGTGCGGTCCGAAGGGCCGCCGTCAACGCGATCTGGGAGCCGAAAAGGCGGGGGTGCGCGGCGTCAGTTTTCGGTCTTGATGCCGGCCCTGGCGACCAGCTCGCGCACGCCGTCGATCTCCGCGGCAACGCGCCGCGCCAGTTGCTCACGGGTGCCGGCGACGACTTCGAAGCCCGCCTTGCGCGCGGCTTCGAGCGCCTCTGGGCGGCGCATCGCGCTCTGGCTCGCCTTCGTCAGCAGGTCGAGGGCGTCCTGCGGCGTGCCGGTCGGCACGAACAGCGCGTTGAAGGTGTCGGACACGAAATTCGGATAACCCGACTCGATCATGGTCGGCACGTCGGGCAGCGAGAACCAGCGCTTCTCGCCGGTGACGGCGAGCGCCTTGAGATCGCCGGACTTGATCAAAGGTTCTGCGGCGGCGAGCGCCACCGACGCGACCTGGAGCTGGCCGGCCAGCACCGCCTGCGCGGCCGGGCCCGCGCCGCGGAACGGCACGTGCACCATGTCGATGCCGGCGCGGAGCTTCAGCTGCTCGCCGGTGAGATGCGACTTGGTGCCGGCGCCCGGGCTGCCGTAGCTGAAGGTGCCGGGCGCGGCTTTCACCCGCGCCACAAGATCGGCGACGGTGTTGATGCCGGAGTCCGGACGCACCACCAGCACGTTCGGCGCGTTGACCAGCTCGGAGATCGGGATGAAGTCCTTGATCGGATCGTAGGGCAGGTTCTTGAACAGCGCGGTGTTCACCGAGATCGCGGTCGAGGTCATCAGGATGGTGTAGCCGTCGGGCTTGGCGTGCGCGGCCTGGCCCATGCCGATGTTGCCGGCCGCGCCGCCGCGATTTTCCACCACGAGGGCCTGGCCGAGCGACATCGGCATGAAGGTCGAGAGGATGCGGGCGATGATGTCGGACGGCCCGCCCGGCGCGAACGGCACGATCATGGTGATCGGCCGGTCGGGATACTCGGCCAAGGCCGGCGTGCAGAGCGTCAGCAGACCCGCGATCACCGCCGAAGCAAAACTGTGCCGCCTGATCATGGACGTCCTCCCGAATTTGTTGTTGCGCATTCCTATGATCGAAACCGCGCGCAAAACCAAGAGGCCCTGGAGACGCAGGAACATCTGCGCGCCTCTCGGCAGCGGCACAATTCCATTGTAGTCTTCGCCGCCTTCATGGCTGGAAGACACAAGGTGCCCGCATGAGCAATCCGACGCCGCAGCAGCTCGCACAGTCCGGCACGCTCGAAGATCTCTATTCGCAGCTGTCGCCGATCCGCATGGGCGCGGGCTGGGCCAAGCCGACGCCGTCGCTGTGGCCGGAGCCGAAGAAGAACTTCCAGCCGTTCGTGTGGAGCTATGCGCAGGCCAAGGGTGCGCTCGACGCCGCCGGCCGGCTGATCAACACCGAGCTGGCCGAACGGCGCAATCTCATTCTGCAGAATCCCGCCGAGGGCTACGCCACCTCGCGCACCATCGTGGCCGCCTACCAGATGATCATGCCGGGCGAGAAGGCGCGCTCGCACCGCCATACGCCCAATGCATTGCGGCTCGTGGTCGACGCCGAGCCCGGCGTCTACACCATCGTCAACGGCGAGCGGCTGGCGATGATGCCGGGCGACGTGGTGCTGACGCCGAACTGGTGCTGGCACGGCCACGGCAACGAGAGCCGCGCCTGCGGCTACTGGCTCGACGTGCTCGACGTGCCGCTGGTGCACCTGCTCGAGCCGATGTTCTTCGAGCCGCATCCCGACGACTTCGAGAAGGAAAGCGTGGTGCCGAACGCCTCGCCGATGCACTTCCCGTGGGCGCAGAGCCAGGCGCGGCTCGCGGAGGCGGCAGCGAAGAGCAACGGCCACGCGGCCGAGATCGCGCTCGATGCGGCGCTCGACACCATGGCGCTGTCGATGATCGAGCTGAAAGGCGGCCAGAGCACGAAAGGCCGCAAGGTCATGGCCAACAGCGTGTTCGGCGTGGTGCAGGGTTCGGGCACCACCGAGGTCGAAGGCAGCAAGCTCGCCTGGAACCGCGGCGACGTGATCGTGGTTCCGTCGTGGCGCGAGCACACCCACCGCAGCGACGGCGGCGCGGTGCTGTTCCGCGTCACCGACGAGCCGGTGATGCGCAAGCTCGGCTTCCTGCGCGAGGCAGGCGGCGCGCATTAAGTTCGATTTTTTCACTCTGGAATGAGGCGCGGTTTGATGCGGCACGCGCTGGGTTTCATCATCGTTGCCATGCTGGCGCTTCCGGCTGCCGCGCAGGAGCCGTCGTCGGCGCCGCCCGCCGCACCGCCCGCGGTGGAGCAGGCCCGGCCGGCCGAGGCCGACAAGCCCGCGCCTCCTGCGGACGCGGCCAAGCCCGCAGCACCGGCGGACAGCGACAAGCCGGCGGAGGCCGGCAGAGAAACGACCACCAAGGAACCTGCCAAAGACACGGCCAAGGACGCCGCAAAGCCTGCCGATGAGCACGCGCCGTCTGACGTGGACACCTCCGCCGACTTCGAGCCGCCGCCGCAACCGATCAAGCCTGTCGCCACGACCGATGCGCAGAATTCGATCTGCCTCCTGATCGAGTCCTCGGCGCGGGCCAACGACCTGCCGGTCGAGTTCTTCGCCCGCGTGATCTGGCAGGAGAGCCGCTTCCGCGCCAATGCGGTCGGGCCGATGACGCGGAGTGGCCGGCGCGCCGAAGGCATTGCGCAGTTCATGCCGGGGACCGCCGCGGAGCGGCAACTGCTCAACCCGTTCGATCCGATCCAGGCGCTGCCGAAGTCGGCGGAATTCCTGCGCGACCTGCGCCGCCAGTTCGGCAATCTCGGGCTCGCGGCCGCGGCCTACAACGCCGGCCCGCGCCGGGTGCGCGAATGGCTGGCCGGCACCGGGGCGATGCCGTCGCAGACGCGGCACTATGTCTATGCGATCACCGGCGCGACGGTCGAGCAGTGGTCCAAGGGCGGCGACAAGAGCGCCGACACCATGGACAGGAAGCAGCAGGGCGGCGCGAACTGCGGCGTGCTGATCGCAACGCTGAAGCAGGCGCCCAATCCGTTCGTCGAAGCGCTGGAGGTCCGTGTGGCGAAGAGCGGCGTGCAGCCTTGGGGCGTGATCCTCACCGCCGGCTTCTCGCGGACCGCCATCCTCGGTCAGTACGCGGCGCTGGCGCGCCAGCAAACCGATGTGCTGGCCGGACTCGATCCGAGCATCGTCGAGACGCGGCTGCTGACTCGCGGCTCGCGGCCGTTCTATCAGGTGCGGATCGGCGCGCCCGACCGCGCCGCCGCCTATGACCTCTGCAACCGCGTCCGGCGGAACCACGGCGCCTGCGTGATCATGCGCAATCCGCAGGCGAGGGGATAGCCGCGAAGACGCGCAGCTTTGCGGTCGGTTCCAGCACGTGTCGCGAGTCGGAATCCACGAACTCAATTGGTGGTTACGGGTTCCAAGCGTCGCGGGTCCGCCATTTGTCGTGACGCGAGTCTTAACGCCGCACTTGCAAAAAAATCACACCGCCATGCGGGCTGCCGAAAGATTCAATCTGTCGTTGCGGCACCTGGGACCCTGGTCTATCCCAGGCTCCGGGACTGATTCTTATGCAAGCTCGAATCGTTACGCCGCTCGTCTCGACCCTGCTATTGATCGTCGGCGTTGCGTGGGTTGGATATCAATTCGGCGCCGAGAAAATCTTTGACGGGGTGAGCAAGTTCTCCCCGTTGACGGTCAGCCTTGTCTTGTCGGCGCTGCTGGTCAACGCCTTCACGGCGGCCTATCGCTTCAAGGTCCTCTCCAGCGCCACCGGACATCCGGTTCAGTTCCGCTACGCGATGGCGGCGGTCGGCGCCGGCAGCCTCGGCAGTGCGATGTTCTTCCAGCTCGCCGGCCAGCTGATGGCGCGCGGCTTCGTGATGGGGCGGCGCGGCATGTCGTTTCCGGCCGTCGTCGCGATCACGTTGTACGAACGCATCGCGGCGACGCTGCTCTCCGGCCTGCTCGCGCTGGTCGGCGCGCTCTACATCTTCGGCAGGATCTATCTCGACCAGCAGGCCGGCGGGCTGCTGTTCGTCAAGATCATCGTGGGGCTCGCGGCGGCGACGGCCGCGGGCGCAGCGCTCGGCTACGGCAGCCACGCCCGGCAGGTGCTCAAGCCCTATCTCACCCGCCGTCTGCTCAGCCGGTGCCTGCAGCTGTTTGCGCTCGCGCTGCTCGTGCAGATTCCGATGATGGTCGCCTATGTGGCGGCTGCCCACGCGCTGTCGCCGCAGACCACGCTCGCCGAGCTCGCCGCGGCGTCTGCCATCGTGATGCTGGCCGCGAGCGTGCCGGTCAGCTTCGCCGGTTGGGGCGTCCGCGAGCTGAGCGCGATCGTGGCGCTCGGCGCCATCGGCATCGCCAGCAATGATGCGCTGATCGCCGCCATCATCGTCGGCGTCGGCTCGATGCTCTCCATGGCGGTCGTGCTCACGATCGGCGCCTGGGGCCGGCGCCAGGAGCGCCCGGCCACGGACGCGCCCGCGGCAGACTCGATCGACTATGCGCAGGCGCTGGCCTGGTGCCTGCCGGTCATCGCCGCGATCTTCGTGCTGTTCCAGATCTATGTGCCGATGGGATCGGGGCTGCTCAACGTCAATCTGGCCGATCCGGTCGCGGTGCTCGGCGGCTCGCTCTTTGTGCTGCACGCGATCACCGGGCGGCGCCTGCCGCGCTGGCGCGTCGGCCACGTCAATCTCGCGGTCGCGGTCGCGACCGTCGTGCTCGGCGGCTCGCTGCTGCTCGGCGCTTATCGATTCGGCTGGACCGACTGGGCGCTGGTGAACCGCTTCTTCGGCTGGTTCGTGCTGCTGGCCTTCGCGGCGACCGGCGCGCTGATCGTCAATGCCGGCGGACGCGAAGCCTTCAGGATTCTGGCGCTGACCTATGTGGCCGCGACCGCCGCGGTCGCGCTGCTCGAGCTTGGCCTGCTTGTTGTGACCGCAGTCGGCGTATCGCTGCCGGTTTCGATCGTCAGGCCCGGAAATCTCGAGGCGTTTTCGCAGAATCACAATTTCTTCGCCTTCCAGCTTCTGATGGCGATGTCGGCCGCGCTGGTGCTGGTGCGCGAGAAGAGGCTGCGCTTTGCGCTGTCGGCCGTGATGCTTCTGGCATTCTGGTATGTCGGCTCGCGCTCCGGCTGGATCGCGCTCGCTTCGGTGCTGGCGGCGGGCGTCTATCTGCGGGTTGCGAAAATCAGCGAGATCGCGATGGCGCTGTTCGCGGCTGCTGGCGCCGCCGCGGCGATTGCGGGACTGCACGATGCCTTGATCGCGATGACGCCCGCATCCGGCGCCGCCGCGACCATGGGATCCGTGCAGATCCTGCCGAGCGCCGCGTCGACCGACGAGCGATTGGTGTCGCTCATCGGCGCCTGGCGGCTGTTCGTCGAGCATCCGGTGTTCGGCGCGGGCCTCGGCGCGTTTCGCAATCAGCTCATCGTCTCCGACAGCGGCATTCCGCTGCTGATCCATTCGAGCGCGCTCTGGCTGCTGGCCGAGCTGGGCCTCGTGGGCTTCCTCAGCTTTGCGGTGCCGGCCATCTATGTGTGGCTGACCGAATGGCGCCGCGCGCGCGTCGAGCCGGCCTCGGCCGTCATCGTGCTGTGCCTCGTGGCCTTTGCGGTGATGGGCACGCCCGCCGACATGATCTACCAGCGGACATTCTGGCTGCTGATCGGCGCCGCGCTGGCGGTGCCGTGTTGGCCGCGCTCCGCGGCACAGCCGGACGAGGGCGGCGAGATCGCGTCCGCCTGATTGGGGTTGGGACCTGCGTCCCCAGTGAATTCACATTCCCCAGTGAATTCACACCCGAAATCACATCAATCTTGTCCGCTGTTTCAAACCTTGTATCGAGGGCATGCCTTGCTCAACTGAGGGCGCTCTCAT
>CAKZHN010000152.1 GCA_936924235.1 uncultured Rhodoplanes sp.
TGGGTGTCTGCGCCGATGGATGGGAGAATGAACTGGCTGGCTGAAGCGGTGTCCCGTCCGAGCGGAAGGTCGACCTTCGGCAGCTTGGTTTTGGTGTTGAGGTCAAGCCACGGCACGGCCGGCCCAATAGGGGGCAGATACGTTTCCAGCCCCCGCTCCATCCAATCGGTTCTCTGCAGGATGCTCTGCCCTGAGACTTCTGGCATCCAGAGAAGCCCCGCCATGACAGCGGCTATTAAGCGAATCGCCATGGCGCCACCTCACGTGAACAGGGAGCGATCCCGGCCGCTGCTGTGATACAAGTCCTTCCAGCGGCGGGCCCGGTTGATGAACTTCCCGTAGTTCGGCTTGTCCGCTGCCTCTCCATCCAGGCGCTTGAGCGCCATGATGATGTCGTCGAAGCGGATGATTGGGGCGGAGGGTGGACTGCGCAGTTCGGGCGCGGCCTCGACGGCACAGGCGTCCGAGGCCCAGGAAGCCAGGATCGCGCGCTTTTCTTGCACCGTCATATCCGGATCTTCGACGACCTCCATGGGGGTCCGGAAGGCCCCGGCGGGACGGAGGAGACGGTCGAGTTCAAAGTGCTTTCGGTTCTCGATTTGGGTCATAGCCACATCCTTCGTAAAGCGACATGGGTCGGAGCGGGTATTGCCCGCAACAGGTCCGAGTTGGGCACCTGTCGGCGGACCGATTTAGAAAAGGCGTTTTCAGTTTCAAGAGAGGGACAACAAAAATTTTTGAACAGCGCGATTCGTTCACCCAGCGATCCTTTTTTCGCAGCGCAAAAACTTTTCCTCGCTGCCGACCCTCTTGAAAATTTCTCGAGCTGTTCTAATTCGACAGCCGCCGCACAAGCGGTGCCGGACGCCCCCGTCGGGGTCCGGCCAACCGGGCGCCGGCTTTGGTGTCTGGCGCTCCTGATCACCATGTTGCTCATGTGGAGGATATGGCAATGAGGACTACCTTCGATCCCACCCCCTTCTGGCGTTCGACCGTCGGTTTCGATCGCCTCTTCGATCTCATGAACGAATCGACCCGCTGGTCGGGAGAGGACAGCTACCCGCACTACAATATCGAACGGGCGGACGAAGACCGCTATCGCATTTCTCTGGCGCTCGCCGGTTTCAGCCCTGACGAGATCACCATCACCGCCGAGCAGAACGTGCTCACGGTCGAGGGCAGCAAGGCCCAGAAGCCGCAGACCGAGTACCTTTACCAGGGCATTTCGGCTCGACCGTTCCGACGCGTGTTCAACCTCGCCGACTACGTGCAGGTGAAGAACGCGGCCTTCGAGGACGGCCTCCTGAAAATCGACCTCGTTCGCGAGGTGCCCGAGGCGATGAAGCCGCGTCGCATCGCGATCAACGGCAGCGTCTCCACGCCGACGATCGAGCAGAAGAAGGCCGCCTGAGCGGTCAAGACCGTGCTCCATCCCACCCGCGGCGGCCGGCGCCGCGGGTGGCGGAGCGCTATGTCGCAGGTCAGCCACCAATGGCTTATCGCTACGGCGCGCGCGAACCTGTTTTTGATCGAGCAGACGGAACCGAAAATCGCTGTCAAAACTTTCTAGCGCGCGATGGAGGAGGTCTATGAGCTTGGATGACTTGCTAAAGCTTTATGACCGTTGCTTGGCAATGGCTGAGCGGGCTCCTCCGGATACCCACGCAAAACTGATGGAAATTGCCGACAGAACCCTCGCCATTGCTGGCGAAAAGGCCGGCCTTTTCGGAGGGCCGCTTCCCACCCAAGATGTCGGCTTGCTCAAGTTGCAATAGGCAGTCATGCTCGACCGTACAAAGCAGTGGAAGCCGACTGACGAGGGCCCGCAGGACGGAGAGCCCTCGTGGCGCGATTGCGTGATAAACGCGGAAGAGTGCCGCATCCGCGCCGGCCGCGATCCGGAACGGCGTGAGCAACTTCTCGACGAAGCCCGGTACTGGGATCGGCTCGCCGAGCGACTTCGATAGCCATGCCGTCGTCTGATGAATACAAGAAAATGGCGGAGGAGTGCGAGACCCTCGCCGCGCTCGCGCCCGATCCAAGAGAACGTCAAGAGCTCATCGAAATGACAAGGCGATGGATTAAGCTGGCCGAGTACAAAGCTAGGATCGAACGCGGAGACAGTGGCACCTAGCGCGCAGAATGGTCATGACCCCATGCGCCGGTGGACGTCGCCTGTCGGATGGCGTCCTCGTCATCAGCGGCGAGAAGAAGACCGAATCTGAGGACAAGGAGAGATCG
>CAKZHN010000153.1 GCA_936924235.1 uncultured Rhodoplanes sp.
CCGGCTATCCCTGGGGCTTTTCCGAGAAGATCCTGGCCGGCTCGCTCGACGAGACGGGCAAAGTCGGGAACCGCACACGCATCCTGAAGATCGAGCCCGGTGCGTTCTCGACCGTGCCGTTCGTCCACGACTACTGGGAAGAGGTCTACCTGGTGTCGGGCGACCTCGTCTGCGGCAACGACGCCCAGGGCAAGGGCGGCGAGTCCTTCACCGGCCCGACCTATTGCGTGCGTCCGCCGGGCGTCTATCACGGCCCGTTCACGTCCAAAAACGGTTGCCTGTTGCTGGAGACGCACTATTACGTGCCGGAGTGAGGCGCGTACCTGGCCCGACACGACGGACGTCATGGCCGGGCTTGTCCCGGCCATCTCGTTTAGGAACGCACAGTGCCCACCTAAGCGGGATGCCCGGCACAAGGCCGGGCATGACAGCGGAGGGGGCAGCGTAAGCGGACTATCGTCTAATGCTTGAGCAGTAGCGACCCAAACCCGTCGATAGGGTCCTTGATGCCGTTCTGGCGCAGCGCCCACCAGTAGATGCAGGTGTTGATGGCGAGCACCGGCTTGTCGAGCCAGAACTCGGCGATGCCGGCGAGCTTGGCCATCGCCAGGTTGGTGCCGACCTGGATGATGGCGTCGACGTCGGGGCCGTTCACCTCGATAATGGCGTCGCGCAGCTCTTGCTCCGACACATGCGCGATCAGCACCGGGCTCTGGCACTTGAGCCCCTTCATCCGCACGATCTCGAAGCCGCAATCCTCGAAGAAGCGCCGCACCTGGCTGTCGCCGACCGGCATATAGGGCGTGATCACGCCGAGCCGCTTGGCCCCGTAGAGCTTCAAAGCCTGCTGCGAGGCGTCCGAGCCCATGCAGACCTTCACGCCGGAGCGCTCCTCGACCCGCTTCTGCAGGATCTGGCTGCCTTCGAGACCGTCCCAGAATGTCTCCGATGACATGCCCATGATCAGGTAGTCCGGCTCGCAGGTCATCACCCGGTCGACGGTCTCCATCATGGTCTTGCGGATGTTCTGCATCAGCTGGTTGAAGTCGTCGTCGTTGTGGACCGGATCGTTCGGGATCGAGATGCGGCCGAAATGGTTGGTGACGCCGCGCGGCGCCATGGCGTCGAATTCGGGCTGCACCGAGGTGTTGGTGGAGGGCGCGATCACTGCGAACTTGCGGCGGAAACCAAGGGAGTCGGTCATTGCACGGTCTTTGCTTTGCGGTTGAACCTGGTGGCCCATGATAGAGTGACGGCTGGCCGGACCTCAACAGGGAGCCGCGATCATGCTGCGCACGGGCAAAGAGCATCTGGAATCGCTGCGCGATGGCCGCGTGGTCTATGTCGGCGGGCAGCGGATCGATGACGTCACGCGGCATCCCTGGTTCCGCGAGGCGGCCCGCACCGTCGCCGGCCTCTATGATCTGAAGGCCGATCCGGCCAACCGCGACGTCCTGACCTACGAGGAGGAGGGCGGCCGCCATTCGATCTATTTCCTGCGGCCCAGGACCCGGGACGACCTGCAACGCCGGATGGAGGGCCACAGGAAAATCGCCGAATTCACCTACGGCATGTTCGGCCGCTCGCCCGACCATGTGGCCTCGTTCGTTACCGGCATGGCGATGAATCCGGCAGCGCTGCCGGCGCCCAACGCCTTCGCCGACAACCTCCTGAAATATCACCGCCACATCCGCGACAACGACGTCTATGTGGTCTACGCGGTGCTGCCGCCGCAGGCGGCGCGAAACCCCGAGTTCTACGTCAAGAAGGACATCCCGGTGCCGTCGTTGCGCGTCGTGCGCGAGGACGATGACGGCGTCGTGGTATCGGGCATGAAGATGCTGGCGACCGGCGCGCTCTACGCCAACGAGATATGGATCGGCAACGTCATCCCGCTCGCGCCCGACCAGAAGAAGGAGGCGATCACCTGCGCGGTGCCCTGCAACGCGCCCGGCCTGACGCTGTGGTCGAGAAGGCCTGCCGCGATCGGTCTGACCTCGGAGTTCGATTCGCCGCTTGCCTGGCGCTACGACGAAAGCGACAGCATGCTGATGTGCGACAACGTCAAGGTGCCGTGGGAGAAGGTGTTCGTGAACGACGACGCGCTGCTCGCGCGCGACATCTACGTGAAGTCGCCGAGCCACTGCTTCGGCAACCACCAGTCCAACGTGCGGTACTGGGCCAAGATGCGGCTCCTCCTCGGGCTCTGCAGCCGCGTCGCCAACGCGACCGGCGCGGACCAGGTGCCGGCGGTGCGCGAGAAGCTCGGCGAGATGGCGGCGATCGAGGCGACGATCGGCGGCCTCGTCAACGGCCAGATCAACGCCTTCGAGAGCTGGCCGGAGGGCTATGTGTGCTTCAACCGCCGCATCATGTATGCCGGGCTCGAATGGTGCACGCAGAACTACAGCCGCTTCATCGACGAGCTGCGCACGCTGTGCGGCGGCGGCGTGTTCCAGATGCCGGCCGATGTCTCGGTGCTCGACGATCCTGAACTCGCGAAAGAGTTCGACACCTATTGGCAGACGCCGCAGGCGGATTCCCTGACGCGCATGAAGCTGTTCAAGCTCGCCTGGGACATGACCGGCTCGGAATTCGCCGGCCGTCATCTGCAATACGAGAAGTTCTATGCGGGGGCGTCGTTCATCATCCGCAATCATTCGTATCGCGAGACCGACTGGGCGGCGTTCAATGGGCTGGTCGACGGGCTGATGGCGAGCTACGACGTGCCGGACAAGGGCAAGCAGGCGGCGGAGTGAGCGGCGCTTGCGAGTAGGATACGGTGCTCCGTCCGCAAACACCGCTGTCATTGCCGGGCCGCCGCGAAGCGGCGTGACCCGGCAATCCATGACCCTATTCCGATAACGGAAGTCGTACGTAAGGTCTGCGGTTGCAGCGCCACCTGATGGATGCGCGGGTCAAGCCCGCGCATGAAACCGGTTGTGTGGCCGGCAGTATTCCAACTCATGAACGCCTCTCGGGCGAATTCGTCTTGAATCGTTTCAGCCAACGCTCCGCTGGGCCGGGGCTTTGTTTTTCGGACGCCCGGAGAT
>CAKZHN010000154.1 GCA_936924235.1 uncultured Rhodoplanes sp.
CCAGTGGCATGCCGCGATCGTCCGAAGCTCGATTGCGCATGGACGTCTGCGATCGATCGACGCGGAGGATGCGAAATCGCTTCCCGGCGTTCGCGCCGTCATCACGGCGAGGGATTTGGACGGCCCCGTTCCGAAAATTCCATTCCGGCGCCCCAGTCCGGACATCGCGCCCTTCGCGCAGCCCGCGATTGCGTCCGACGTCGTTCGCTACGTCGGCGAGCCCGTCGCCGTGGTGCTGGCGGACAGCCCCGAAATAGCCGAGGACGCGGCCCAGCGGGTGTCGGTCGATATCGAGCACCTGGAGGTGGTGGCCGATCGCCACGCGTCGCGCAACGGCATCACGCTGTTCGAGGGCCGCCAGGACAACTGCGCAACGAGATATGTCGCCAACATCGGCGATGCCGATGCCGCGTTCCGTGCGGCTGCTTATACCCGCAGAGAGCAGTTCAAGGTCCAGCGGATCACCGCCATGATGATGGAGCCCCGCGGCCTTCTGGCAGAATGGGACGAGGCGGCCGGGCATCTGACGATGTTGGGGGCTGCCAAGCTGCCGTTCCACAGCCGGCGCGCCATGGCTCGCATGATGGGGCTGCCGGAGACCGCGGTGGACTACATCGAGTTCGATGTCGGCGGCGGCTTCGGCGCGCGCGGCGAGTTCTATCCCGAGGACTTCCTGGTGGGGTTTGCGGCGCGCAAATTCGGCAGGCCGGTCAAATGGATCGAGGACCGGCGCGAGCATTTCATGGCGACGGGGCATTCGCGGGAGGCGGACTGCGATCTCGAAATCGCCATGGACAAGGACGGCGTGATCCTCGGCTTGCGCGGCAACATCTGGGTGGACGTCGGCGCCTATGTTCGTCCCAACGGCATGACGCCGGTCCGCAACGTGACGCAATTCACCACCGGGCCGTACCGCGTGCCCAACCAGCTCATCACCACGACCGCGATGCTCTCGAACAAAACGCCTTCGGGGACGTTTCGCGGCCCCGGGCGGTTCGAAGGCTCGTTTTTCATGGAGCGGCTGCTCGACATGGCAGCCGCAGACCTCCGCATCGACCGGCTGGAGATCAGGCGCAAGAATCTCATCGCGCTCGCTGAGATGCCTTATCAGCTTGCGCCCGTGAGGCCTTTCGATGGCTTCGGCGACACCGCGTGTGATTCCGGCGACTACGCGATGACCTTTGACCGATGCGTCGCCGAGGCTGGATGGCAGCAGAAAGCCTCGTTGAACGGGCGGCTGGTCGACGGCCGGTATCATGGACTTGGGATTGCCTGCTTCATCGAAGGCGGCGGGTCGGGCCCGAGCGAGACAGCGCGCATCACGATCGAGCAGGACGGAACGTTCGCGGTCTATGTCGGTTCGTCTTCGATCGGGCAGGGCATCGAGACCATCATGGCCCAGATCGCGGCCGATGCTCTCGAAGTGCCGTTCGATCGTGTGCGGATCTATCACGGATCGACCACGTATCTGGAAAATGGCTTCGGATCGTACGGGTCGCGCGCCACGGTGATGGGCGGCGGCGCCATCGTAAGAGCTGCGGAGAAGCTCCTGGAGCAGATCAAGGAAAGCGCCGCTGCCAGGTTCGGCCATGCGCGCGATCAGATCGTGATCGAGGAAGGCGTGGTTGTCGGGCCTGGCGGCAGCCGGGCCAGTCTGACCGATTTCGCCGGTCTGTCGTCGGACACCAAGTTCGACAACTCGAAAAATACCTACACCTACGGCACCGCGATCGCCCATGTTGCGGTCGATCCCGGCACCGGCGGGGTCGAGGTGCTGGACTACTGTGTCGTGGATGATGTCGGACGCATCATCAATCCGGAGACACTGCACGGCCAGGTGATTGGAGCGGCAGTCCAGGGCCTCGGCAGCACCTTCACCGAAGAGGTCGCCTACGACAGCAACGGTCAGATCCTGGTCGGCTCGCTCGCCGACTACATGGTGCCCCTGGCGACCGACTACCCGGTCGTGCGCGCGGTGTCGCTCGAAGCACATCCGTCGCCGAACAATCCACTCGGCGCCAAGGGCGCAGGCGAGGGCGGCATCATCCCGGTGGGCGGCGCGCTGGCGAATGCCGTCGCTGCCGCGCTGTCTTCCTTTGGCGTGCAGCCTCGACAGCTGCCATTGACACCGCCTCGCGTGTGGCAACTGATTGCCGACGCCAAGAACAGCAAATGAGCAGCAATGACGGCCGCTTCCGCAACCGCCGTATCGGACCGGGACGACGTCGAACGGGCTGACGTGCTCGTCATCGGCGCCGGCATGGCGGGGCTGTGCGCCGCCATCGCGGCCCGCCACGCCGGCGCGTCGGTCATCGTTCTGGAAAAGGCGCCGCAAGCCGAGCGCGGCGGCAATACGCGGTTCTCCAACGGCGCCATCCGCGCCGTCTATCATGGCGTCGACGATATCGATGCGCTCGTCGGCGGCTTGAGCGCCGCGGAGCGGGAACGTTCGGAATTCGGCTCCTATTCGCGCGAGCAGTATTACGACGACCTTGCCAGGGTGACCCAATACCGCAGCCATCCCGACATGGCCGACATGCTGGTCGAGAACAGCCGCGAGACGTTGTTCTGGCTGCAGCAACAGGGCCTGCGCTTTCTGCCGCTCTACGAATGGCAGTTCAAATTGCCCGATGGCCGGATCCGTTTCTCGGGTGGTTCGGCGCTCGAGGTCTATGGCGCAGGCGAAGGCGCATCGGAAGCGCTGTTCCGTGCCGCCGAGCGCAGCGGTGCGCGCGTGCTGTACCGGACCAAGGCGCTTTCGCTGATCGAAGACGCCGGACGCATCACCGGCGTCATCGCGCGCAAGGACGGCGCCGACATCACCATCCTGGCGCAACGCGTGGTTCTCGCCTGCGGTGGTTTCGAGGCGAATGTCGAATGGCGCACGCGCTATATCGGGCCGTCGTGGGATCTCGCCAAGGTGCGCGGCTCGCGCTTCAACACCGGCGACGGCCTTCGCATGGCGCTCGATCGGGGCGCCATGCCGTTCGGCAACTGGTCGGGATGCCATTCGGCAAGCTGGGATCTCAACGCTCCCGACGTGAACGAGCTCGAATTCGGTGCGGTGTTCAAGCGCGACGATTATCTTGAAGGGATCGTCGTCAACGCCGACGGGGAGCGTTTCTTCGACGAGGGCGCCGACATCCGGGCGCTGACCTATGCCAAGCTTGGACGGGCCATCCTTGCGCAACCCGGACAGGTCGCCTGGCAGATATTCGACAAGCAAGGCGCGGCGCGGCTGCATGGCGAATATCGCGTCAAACAGTCGGCGCGCACCAAGGCCGATACGATCGAGGCGCTCGTCGCCCAGCTGGATGGCATGAAGCGCGAGGCCTGTCTCGCGACCATCAAGGCTTTCAACACGGCGGTGCGCACGGACATTCCTTACGATCCCGGCAAAAAAGACGGGCGCTGCACGCAAGGCCTTGCCATCCCCAAATCGAACTGGGCGCTCGCCATCGCCGAACCGCCGTTCGAGGCCTACGCGGTGACCTGCGGCATCACCTTCACGTTCGGCGGCCTGCGCGTCGATGCCGACTGTTGCGTGCTCGACGAGAGCGGCCGGCGCATCAAGGGACTTCATGCCGCGGGTGAAATGGTCGGCGGGCTGTTCTATTTCAACTATCCTGGCGGCTCTGGCCTGATGTCCGCGGCCGTGTTTGGCCGTATCGCCGGCAGGTCCGCGGCCGAAGCCGCCTTGGCTGACGCTTCCTGAGGAGACCACCATGAAGTTCCGCATTCTGGCGCTGGCCACTTTTACGGCTTTCATGAGCGGCACTGCGGCCTGGGCGCAGGGCGACTTCTATCGCGGCAAGCAACTCAAGATCATCGTCGGCAGCGAAGCGGGCGGCGGCTTCAGCTCTTATTCACTGCTGCTGTCGGCTTATCTCGGCAAGAACATTCCCGGGAACCCTGCCATTACGATTCAGCATCTGCCAGGCTCCGGCGGCGTCAACGCCATCGACTATCTTGCCAATGCAGCGCCGAAGGACGGCACGGTGATCGCCGTCGCCATGCCGAACTTCTTCGTCACACCCTTCGTCGAGCCCAGCGCCGTGAAGTTCAATCCGACCCAGTTCCGTTTCCTTGGCCGGATGAGCGATTTCGGACGCGTGCTGGTGAGCTGGCATGCGACCGGCGTGAAAACCATCGACGATCTGAAAGCCAAGGAAACGTTCGCGGGAGCATCGGCGCGCCGCTCGACCACGTCGATCCAGCCCATTCTCCTTAACGAAATCCTCGGCACCAGGATGAAGGTCATCACCGGATTCATGGGCTCGGGTCCCACCGCCGTGGCGCTCGAGCGCGGCGAGGTTCAGGTCACCACCATCGCCTATTCGACCCTGGTCAGCCTGCATCCCGACTGGCTGCGCGACAAGAAGGTCAACATCATCGCCGGGCTCGACTTCACCGACGTGCCCGGCGTCACCAAGATCCGCGACATGATCGCCGATCCGCAGAAGAAGGCGATGTGGGATTTCGTTGCGCTCGGCTCGGAGTTCGGCACTTCATTCCTTGCCGCTTCGGATGTTCCGGACGAACGGCTGCGCATCCTGCGTCAGGCGTTCGATGCGACCATGCGCAGCGACGAGCTGATCGCCGATGCCAGGAAACGCGCTCTCGACATCAATCCGAAGTCCGGCGAAGAGCTCGACAAGCTGTTCGCTGCGGCGGGCTCGCCGACGCCCGAGACGATCAAAAATGTGGGCCGGATCATGGGTGTCGAAAACTGACCAAGCTGATCAATCCGGTGGAGTGATCTGCTGCAGCCACGGCTGGTGCGTGGCGACGCGGCTCTCCCAGGCATCGATGAGCGATCGATGCCGGAGCGTAATAGCCACATCGTCGAGCCCCTCCAGCAAGGCCGTGCGCTCGCTCGCGTCGATCTCGAACACGATCTTGGTTCCGTCCGGACACGCAATCGTCAAGGCCTGGAGGTCGATTTCAAAGGGCGATCGACCGTCGACCGCCAGAACCTGCTGTTCGAAGGCCGGGCGATCGGCGGGCGCAAGCACGACCGGCAACATGCCGTTCTTGATCAGGCTCTCGCGATACACCTCGGAGAAGCTCCGCGCGACGGTGCATCGCACGCCGTGGGCGGCCAGAGCCCAGACCGCGACCTCGCGCGCGCTGCCGCAACCGAAATTCGCGCCGGTGACAAGGATCGGCGCGCGATGGAAGCGCGGCATGTCGAGCACGAAGGGCTCGTCGGGATCGGTGCGCCAGCGCGCGAACAGCGCCGTCTGATAGTCCGGCTTCAGGGCCCGCATGAACTGCACCGGCGCGATCTGGTCGGTGTTGATGTTGTCGAGAAGGAGCGGAGCGGCGGCGCCGCGAACAACAGTGAATTTTTCCATCACGCGCTCCCGATGCTTCGGAGCAGGGGACGTGGATCGCAGATTTCGCCCATGATGGCCGCGGCGGCAGCCGTCGCCGGACTCGCCAGATGCGTGCGCACGCCGGCGCCTTGCCGGCCCTCGAAATTCCGGTTTGTCGTGGAAACAATGCGCTCGCCAGCCAGGACTTTCTCGCCCCCGCCGCCCGCGCACATGGAGCAGCCCGGCTCGCCCCAGAGGAAGCCGGCATCGACCAGGATGTCGCGCAGGCCCCGCTCTAGCGCTTGCCGCGAGACAGCTCGCGAGCCCGGCACGACGATCGCCTTTACATGAGGGGCGACCTTGCGGCCCGCGACCACCCGCGCCGCACTCTCGATGTCCTCGAGCCGCGCGTTGGTGCAGGAGCCGATGAAGACGCGGTCGATCCTGGTGCCCGCGAGACGCGCGCCGGGAGACAGGCCGATATAGTCGAGCGCGCGCTGCCAGATCGCTTCGTCGAGCCCGGCCTCCGCGGCCGTTGCCGGAGCGCTGCCGGCGATGGAGGTGACCTGCGCCGGGCTGGTCCCCCAGGTGATCTGCGGCACGAGGTCGGCGCAGTCCATGGTCAGATCGATGTCGAACTTGGCGTCACGGTCGGAGCGAAGCTCCTGCCAATGCGCATAGGCGCTGCGCCACATCTCGCCTCGCGGCGTGTGCGGAAGCGTCGCCAGCCAGGCGAAGGTGGTTTCATCGGGCGCGACGATGCAGGTGCGCGCGCCGAGCTCCACCGCCATGTTGCACAGCGTGAGTCGCGCCTCGACCGACAGGGATGCGATCAATTCGCCCGCGAGCTCCAAGGCGACGCCGCGCGCCATTTCGATGCCAAGGCGGCCAATGAGGTGAAGGATCAGATCCTTGGCGCAGACGCCTGGACCGAGAGCTCCGGGAAACGTGATGCGCATCTGGCGAGGCTTGCGCATCCACATGGCTTGCGTCGCCAGCACGTGTTCGAGCTCGGTGCTGCCGCAGGCGAGCCCCAGCGCGCCGGCGCCGCCCACGGTGGGGGAGTGACTGTCGACGCAAAGATAGGTCGAGCCCGGCAGGACAAGGCCGAGCGCCGGAAGCGTCACGTGAGAAATGCCCTGCTCGGCGTCGCCCACATCGAGCAGCCGAAGGCCATGGCGGCGGGCTGCCTCGCGTGTCGCATCGACGAAGACGCTGCCGCCAAGGCTCGTATGGGTCATGAAGGATGGGACCGAATGGTCCTGCACCACCACCGCCAGGTCGGGCCGGCGGATCGTAAGCGCACGCCGCTCCAGATTCTCCAGCACCTGCGGGGCCCGTACGTCGTCGACCACGACACGATCGATGTAGAGCAGGGTCTTGCCGCCTTCATCCTCGGCAAGGCGATGGTGGGACCAGATCTTGTCGAACAGCGTCGCGGGCATCGCGCCGTCCTATCACGGACAGCGCGATGGCGCTGCCGTCAATTTCCCAGACGGCTCGGCTACGCTCACATATTGCCGTGGCCGCGCTTGATGGTCTGGCGGATCACCGGCGCCGTGACCTGGTCGGAGATCTGGATGTTCCAGATCTCGCTTTCGCCCTGCGCCGTGAAGTCGGCGAACAGCTTCGGGATCCTCGACACGTCGCGGATCTCGTGGCCGCGGAGGCCGAAGCCCTGCGAGATCTTTTCGAGCGCAGGCCGGCCGAACAGCGCCAGGCTGTCGTCGAGGCCGTCGGCGCGCAGCTTGTGGAACTCCGAGCCGTAGCCGCCGTCGTTCATCGCGCAGATCAGGATGCGATAGCCCTGGCGCTTGAGCGTCTCGAGCTCCTGGATGTGGAACAAGAGTCCGCCGTCGCCCTCGAAGAGCACGACCTTGCCGTTGCGACCCTGCCGGCGCGCCGCAGCGACGCCGAGCGCGTACGACAGCCCGTTGCCGACCGCGCCGAACTCGCGGATCGTCGTGTAGCGGTCCGCGGGCCGGCCCTTCATCTGGGTGTTGAAATAGGCCTGATGGCCGCCGCCAACGACGATGTCCCAGTCCTTCGGCACCACCGCGTCGATGGCCGTGATCACGTCACGCGGATCGAGCACGTCCGGCGCGATGTCGAACTTCATCGAGTCCCCGGGCTCGGTCGCGATGCGATGCTCGAGCTCCTTGGTGCGGATCGCCGCCGCCGTGGGCTTGCCCGCGCCGAGCTTCTTGTCGAGGCCCGCGAGCAGCGCCTCGACGCCGACGCGCGAATCCGCCCTGACGTAGATGTCGGCGGCCTTCTGCCCGTCGCGCAGGCCGCGCGGCGCATCGTCGATCTGGATCTTGAAGGACTTGCCCCAGTAGTGCCCGACGCCGGTGTAGTACGAGAGGCTGGTGCCGACCGCGAGGATCAGGTCCGCGGACTCGAACATCTCCCGGCCAATCGACGAGAAGTAGCTGCCGGCGATGCCAAGCCCGAACGGATGGTCGTGAAACAGCCCGCGCGCCGGCAGAGTGTTGGCGAGGAGCGCGCCGCTGCGATCGGCAAGCTTGATCACGGCATCGCGTGCGCCGGACCACAGCACGCCACGGCCGCAGAAGATGATCGGCCGCTTCGCCGAAGCGAGCCGCTCGACGGCCTCGGCCACCACCTCGGGATCGGGATGCATGCGGCCGACCTTGGGGTGATACATCGCCGAGGTCTCGTAGGGCTGGTTCGCCATGTGCTCGACCTTCTGCAGGTCGTAGGGGATGCCGAGCACCACGGGCTGCCGCTCGGTCTTGGCGATGTGGAAGGCCTCGCGCACGTAGTCCATCATGCGCGGCACGCTGTGGGCCGCGATGTAGCGCGCCCCGGTCGCCGTCACCAGCGGCGCCTGGTCGATGGCCTGGTTGTAGAACTTGGCGTTGATGGGCGATTCGCCCGCGAACACCACCATCGGCAGGCGGGCGCGCACCGCGGCCGGCAGCGCCGTCATCAGCTGGGTCACGCCGGGGCCGCAGGTCACCGACGCCACCGCGACCTTGCCGGTCGCGACGTTGTAGGCCGTCGCCGCCGCAACGGTGACGTGCTCGTGCCGGACATGGACGGTCTCGACGCCCGGCAGCTTCGAAAAAGCCGTGGACCAGTGCATGTTGCCGTCGCCCATCAGGACGAACTGCGTGTCGACGCCCTCCGCGAGGAACGCTTCAGCGAGGGCTTCGTAGAGCTTTGGCATGGACGCGGTTTCCTTGGGGGAGGCCCGCCGATGGCGCTCTTTGCGATGGCACTGTTGCCGCCGTTGCAACAGTCGGGATTCGGCACGTCCCGCCGGCGGCTTTCCGGGGAAACGCTACAGAGCCTCGCGCGCAGGCGGAAGGGGGCATTATCCATTTTCTTGCTGCCTTCCAAACGTCCACGCCGGAAGCAGTTGGCGCTTGGGAACCCGCGCGCTATCCTTCGCGCGCTTTCAAATTCTCAATCGGGCAACATGATGCGTCTTCTGGCACCGGCTCTTCTTGCGGCGACCGTTCTGGCAGCCCTCGGCACACACGCAAACGCGCAGGACATCCGCGGCATCGCCATCGGCGCGTCGAAGGACACCGTCCCGGCGTCCTGCAAGCCGCGGCGGAAGACCCCCTACATCCGCGACTGCGCGTTCGATGACGGCGCCAGGCTCGCCGTGATGGCCGGCGAGAACACCGGCAAGATCTGGCAGCTGGTCTACGTCTTCAAGAAGACCGCCCGGCTGACGCCGGACAGCGAGCTCGGCAAGACCCTCATTGCGAAATACGGCCAGGCCCAGGTCGGCCAGATCGAGAAGCTCGAATGGCCGAGGGACAACGGCTTCATGTTCGCGCGCTGCGACAAGCGGGAGTGCCGCCTGGAGATCTACGACAAGACGCTCGACCAGGAAGACAAGAAGGCCGCGCCTGCGAAGCCTTCCGGCGCCGCCCCGAAATTCTGAGCGCGGCGTTCGGCTGCGTCGCGAATCACACATTAACCACAGTGATCCACTGAACAGAGCGGCGGCTGCAAAGCCGCCGTGACGGTGTCAGTGGAACCACACCGCCTCCTGGCGGCTTTCACCATAACGACGTGATTAACTTGTGGTGTGGGCCAGCGGGCATGAAGATCGAGCACCGAGGTGAGAGCATCGCTGGCATGCACGGTGAATTCGGCGGGCGAAACGGAGAGCGCGGCGCTAAAGCGGCAGCCGACGCACCGGAGCGCCGGTTGGAGCGCCCCACCATCGGCCTCGCGCTCGGCGGCGGCGGCGCCCGCGGCTTCGCACACATCGGCGTGATCCGCTGCCTGCTCGCCCACGGCATCGTTCCGGACATCATCGTCGGCACCTCGATCGGCGCCATCATCGGCGGCTGCCAGGCCTCCGGCCGGCTCGACCTCATCGAGGAGTGGGCGCTGGGGCTCACGCGGCGCGGCATCCTCGGCTATCTCGACATCAGCCTTTCGGGCGGCGGCCTGATCGGCGGCGGCAAGCTTGCGGCGCGGCTCGAGGAGAAGTTCGGCGACACCTCGATCGAGTCGCTGCCGATTCGTTTCGCCACCATCGCGACCGAAGTGGGCACCGGCCACGAGATCTGGCTGACGCGCGGCCGCATGGTCGACGCGATCCGCGCCTCCTACGCGCTGCCCGGAATTTTCCCGCCGGTGTTTCTCGACGGCCGCTGGCTGGTCGACGGCGCGCTGGTCAATCCGGTGCCGGTGTCGGCGGCGCGCGTGCTCGGCGCCCGCCTCGTTATCGCGGTCAATCTCAACGCCGACGTGTTCGGCCGCAGCATGATCATGACCGGCGAGGGCGCCGAGCCCGCGCCCCTGCCGGACGAGCCCGCGCCGGAGGCCCACGGCCTGCGTGCTTTCTTCGGCACCGAGCGCTGGCGAGCGCAGCGAGCGGCCGGCGCGAACGCCGGCACCGAGCGCGCGCTCAAGCGCCAGTTCGTCGGCGGCGCCCGCCGCCCCAGCATTCCGACCGTGATGGTCGACGCCTTCAACATCATGCAGGACCGCATCGCGCGGGCGCGGCTTGCCGGCGATCCGCCGGACGTCATGATCAATCCGCGGCTCGGCCATGTCGGGTGGTTCGATTTCCACCGCGCCCAGGAGGCGATCGACGCGGGTACCCGGGTGGCGGAGCGCGCCATGGACGAGATCGGCGAAGCGATCTCGGCGCTGGCGCCGCGGCCCGCGCCGGTCACGCCGGCGGTGGAATAGGGCCGGTTAACCGCAGATCTTAAGCTCACCATTTAACACTACCCGCGACAACTGCTGGCCTTTTCATCCCTGTCGGGAAAATCCTGTCCGTTATGGACGAGAAGCTGGAGCCGGCCGAGACCAAGTCAGGTCGCACGACAACACCCCGCCGCCGGAAAGCGGTGCGCAAGGATCCCGAGGCAGCGCTGGCGGGATCGCCGCCGCCTGCGCTTTGCGAAGAGTATGGTCCGCTCGTGCCGAGCATCGCGCGGCGCGCCACACGCAAATCGCCCACGCGCAAACGTGCATCAGGTCCGCGGCCTCCGCGCAGCGCGTCGAACGATGTGCGCACCGGCGCGCGCAAGACGTCCAGGCGGAAAAATTCATCGGCTCCGGAATCGCTGCCGGCTTCGGCAGACGATGCGCGCAGCGGCATGCCGCTGTTGCTCGAGTACCGGGGTGCACCAAGTCTGCAACCGCCGGTCTCGCCAGGCGATGCGCGCAGCGGCGCGCCGCTGTTGCTCGAATACCGGGATGCACCAAGTCTGCAACCTTCGATCTCGCCGGATGACGTGCACAGCGGCGCACCCGCGTTGCCTCCTCATCAGGACGCACCGAAGCCGCAGCCTTCAAGACCGCCATTCCACATGCTCCCCGGCCCGCGTCTATGGCCTGGGCGCAAAGGTGCAGGCGCCATCCTGCTGGTGGTAGGTCTCGTTGCGCTCTCCGCGGTGGCATCCCGCATTGGCGATTTCCGCGCCGAGCAGGAAGCGTCAGTCGCCGGTTGTGACGTTGGTCTGTGCAGCAAGCCGGTGAAGACCATCACGATCACGGACAGCAAGCCTGAGGAGACGCCAAAGCCTCAAGCGTCGCTTCCGGCCTGCGACAACGTCGCGTGCGACGGCACAGCGCCGGACGCTGCCATTCCGGACAATCACGTCGACGAAGCGCCGTTCATCGGGCCCGTGCCATCGGACGCCAAGCAGCCTCAGCCTGCAGTTCGCCTGAGAAGCTTCCCGCCGGGCATTGTCGCCTCACGCAAGACCGGCGCGCGCGCCCGCGTCGGCATTGCTTACGCGGGGCGGTTCCAGGCCTACATCGATGACCTGGAGGCCAACCACGGCGCCCGCATTCATTTCATCGGCGGAATCCGCCCTGGGCACTGTGCGACGTCGAGCCTGCATCCGTGCGGCAGGGCCCTGGATGTCTGCCAGCTTCGCCGCGGCGTTGTGGATTCACGCTGCCATCTGCCGGCTCGCCGGGAGCTTGCGCGGATTGCGTCCTCGCATGGTCTGTTCGAAGGCGGCCGCTGGTGCAATTCGGATTATGGTCACGCCCAGGTCGGGGACACCGCGGGGGATTGCGGCGCCCGCCGGACCCACTTCGTGCGGCGACGGATGCGGTTTGGGGCGGGCGATGAGGCGTACGCCTCCTTCAGGTGAGGCCGGCCGCCGCCTGCCAGCGCGTGTCGCGCGATGAAGGGCGCCGGTGCAGGCGCCGGTCGAGCAGCGCACGCGCCTTGCGAGCCTCGCCGCTCCGCATGAGCGAGAGCAGCAGCATGTCCTCGAACATCTCGCGCTGCGCGCCGCTGCCGCCGACGCGCACCACCTCGGCCGCGACCGGCTGAAGGATGCGGACGCAACCCCGGTAGTCCTCCGCCGCAAACGCCAGCGCCGCGCGGCAGATCGCCGGCACCACCGGTCCTGCCGGCAGGGCGCCCTTCTCGAGGAGGACCATGAGCGCGCCGATCCGCGCCTCGACCGCGGCCGTGTCGCCGGTCGCAGCTCCAATGACGGCCATGTGCACATCGGCGAAGGCGAGCCCGGCGTTCTGATAGACCGTCTTCGAATACGCCGTCACGGATTCCCAAAGCCCGTCCGGAACCGGGTGGCCGTAGGCCGCGAGCCGCCAGAGGAACGAGGCGGTGTCGCTGACCACGTTGATGGGCATCGCGGCCGAGACCTGCGGCTGGATGGTGCCTTGGTAGATCGCCAGCGCCCGCCCGGCATCGCCGCGCTCCAGCGCGCCGAGCGCCGCGTGCCACGCGATGTGGCCGTGGAGGATTCCGCTGCGGTCATAGCCCGGCAGCCACGCCGCAATCAGCGTCTCGGCGTCCTCGCCTGAGCCGCTCTCGTACATGGCGTGGGACAGCGCGTGCACCGCGTTCGCGTTGTTGGTCCGCAGTTCGAAGCCGCGTTGCGCCAGCGCGCGGCCGAGCGCGACGTTGCCGTTCTCGGTGTGCGACCAGCCCCGGTAGGTGAGGAACCACCAGTCGTCATCGTCGAACTGCCCGGCATGGCGCTCGCAGAGGTCGACGCGCGCCTGGTCGTGGTCCGCCCTGCCGGAGAAGGCGAGCAGGCCAAACGCGCCGAGCGACAGCGCGAACACCAGCGCATCGCGCGGCCAGGCGTCGAGGTGCGCGAGCAGGAGCTCCAGGGCCTTGGCGGACTGACCGCTGACGGCGAGCGAAACGATCTCGACGTGGCTCCGCTCCCGCTCGGTCCCCCGCCGCGCCACGGCCTCTTTCGCCGCATCGATCCGCGCGCGGGCGAGCGCCGGTTCGGCGCGGACGGCGTGCAGGCGCGCCCGCGCCGCATGAGCCAGCGCGAAATCCGAATCGGCTTCGATCGCCTCGTCCAGGCTCTCCGCGGCGCCGGGCCAGGTCGAGAGCAGCAGGGCTATGCCATGTCGGTAGCGTTCGGCCGCGAGGTCGGACGCCGTCGAGAGTGGCAGGCCGCGGCTGTCGAGGTGGCCCATGGGAGGTCGACCAACGTGGGATCGCGCGTGGGTGACCCCACCTATCGGTAGGATGGTGAATGTTTAGATCGTGTCCGCGTTATTATGCATCTACATTCGCTAGGCTTGCCTCCGGTGCGTCAACCCGACTGACGCGCAGTTTTCGGCCAATGTCGCGTCTTACATTTTGGAGAGCGTCTGCGAAATCATCGGCTGCCATACTAAGACTTTCAGGAGATGAAGCTGTTGCAAGAGCAGTTTGATCCCATTCTTTGTTAAGCTGCTTTGCAAGTGCGTAAACGACGGTGCGACCGACACGCAGAGTGATTGTACGTTCTGCGTGCTGTTTGACCAAAGTTCTCATCATTTCTGTGTCTGGTGCATCCGCGTACTCAAGCTCCAATTGAGTTCTCATTTCGCCAATCGACGAGTACGTCATGTTGACGAATAGTACGCCGGACTCCATGACGAAGCGTGCTGCGCGCCCCTTAATACCTTTTTCCTCAATTTCTGATTCTTGGTACAACGGAATAATTTCCGGCGCGCGTTCGATGTTTTTGAACATTTCTGCTCGTTTCGCTCCCGTCGGAAGCACGGATAGGTCGGCTGGCTTGTGGCGGGATCCTTCACCGCCAGCGCCGGATGACGTGCCTCCCTCGGGTTCACTTGCGGCGCCTGCGCCACGAGTCACATTGACCGGTCCAGTTGGCACGACCTTTGGAGAAATGCGCATAACGCGCAAATTGTTTAGCAGTCGCTGCAATTCATTGCGAATGTCGTCACTCGACACGCTATCGGGAGCCAACGAGCGAATGATCTCCATGAGCCATTCTGGGCGATGCTCGCGAACAAGTTCTGCAAAATCTGTCGCCGATACGTTCGGCTGTTCGCCTTGAGCATATCGAAGAAATTGCCGATATCCATCAGGTACAATTGGATGGGTGTCGGGCAGTTCAATGTGTATTGAAATGTGTCTGGCCCCGAACGGAATCCCGAAGATGGGAGCGTCGAAAGTCCAGTTCTTGCCGCGCCGAACATCATACATCTCGTTCTTATAAATAACGGCGCACGTGCTTACGGCCGACGCGATAGCGCCGCTAATCGACTTATTGTGACCGGTCGCTTTGTCGTAGGGCGCATCGTAGAGGTAATGCACCTTGATGCCATGTGCGCAACTGACAGTCTCATGCCGTTCAAAAAGATTCAGCCGGGATGGTATCGTTTGGAACTGACGATTGCCGTCGAGCTTATGTGTGCCTTTCATGAGCGCCACTCTCACGCCCTCTGGTAAGCGGTAAAAGCGATGATAAAGGTACGTCGCTAACCATTGCGCATCTTGAGACGGATCGCCGTTGTATGGGTCCTTCACCGTGTCCTGCCCCGGCTCATTTCCCAAAAGCACAACTTCAGTCCAGTCTTCAGTACACGAGCGCCCCTCGCTTTTGGCAATTTCGGTCACGTCAACGACTTCGTGATATTCGTCGTTCGTCTGATCGTGCCGGCGCAACAGCCCATATATCCCTTCGCGTTTGCAGAGGATTACCTCATGAACTATGCCGTCTTTGCACGAGCGGTATCGCATGCCTCTTTGGTTCGATGGAAGCGAAGCGACCTTTGCGCCCATACCGAAGTTGTCAGTGAGGCTTTTTTTCTTCCGAAGCGAGGATGCCATGTTGCAAATACTTTGAAGCTCAACGGCATCCATTCCCCGGCCTGTATTCCACATGGTGAGCTTAGACGCGCCGTCGATCTGCTGTGAGCTTATCTCGACAAGACGCCTGTCAAGTGGTGCGTGCTGTGCGGCTTCAATTGCGTTCATCAGCAACTCGCGAACCATTGCTGTCTTTGGGCATCGCTCGATCAAGCTGGCGACAAGAAATTCCTCGTCTACTACCTCAAGGGCTTTAACAGCGTGCATTGTCATGCTCCCCCTAAAGCTTGAACCCACCGCCTTTTGCGCGCGGTGACGCAAAGCGCGCTTCCACTGCCGAAACTGCGTCCTTTAGCGCTCGCGCAATCTTACGTACTTCGGCTTCGTCGTACTCATAGATTTGTCGATTGGACAGGTTGCCGATCCGCAAGATGGCTTCGATGGCCTTGTTTGTACGGCTCTCGGCCAACGCTCTGAATTTCTGGCTCTTCTCGTTTGATCGGCGAGGATTTTTTTCCATTTCCATGATGCGTATTTTCCGAAATATCGCGCGAATATTTTCCAATTTTGACGAAATATGCAACAATTTTTTCTCAAATATTTCCCAAAAAAACAGCTGAGATCGCGGCCCGTAGGCGCACTTTCCACCGTGTCTTCCCTGGTGAATCAAGGACGAACCCGATCCCGAATATTTTGCAGCGCACATCCCGATTGCCTATGGTCCGGCCGAACTCAGTCGGCAGGAGCTGCAACGTGGCCAAAACGCCAAAAACCGAAGGCGCCGGGTCTCTCTCCGGACGCGCGATCGTCACCATCATCGGTTCGGACCGGGTCGGCATCATCGCCGGCGTCACCAACGTGATCGCGGACGCCAACGTCAACATCCTGGACATCAGCCAGTCGGTGATCCGCGAGTTCTTCACCATGATCATGATGGTCGATATCGGCGGCGCGACCATCACGTTCGAGGAGCTGAGCCGGCGCCTCGCGAAGAAGGGCGAGGAGCTCGGCGTGCGCGTCGAGATCCAGCGCGAAGAGATCTTCTCGGCGATGCATCGGGTTTGAGGGTGCAGCCATGCGACACTTAAGCTTTTCCGGCGAGGAGATCATCGAGACCATCCGGATGGTCCGCACCGAGCAGCTCGACATCCGCACCATCACGGTCGGCATCAGCCTGTTCGATTGCGTGAGCGACGACACCGACGCGCTGTGCGCCAACGTGCACGGCAAGATCACCCGCATCGCCCGCGACCTGCGCAAGGTCTCGGGCGAGCTCGCCGGCGAATTCGGCATTCCCATCGTCAACAACCGCATCGCGGTGACGCCGATCTCGCTGATCGCGGGCCAGGCGGGCCCGGACGGGCTCCTGAAGCTCGCGACGACGCTCGATCGCGCGGCGAGCGAGCTCAAGGTCGATTTCATCGGCGGGTTCTCGGCTCATGTCGAGAAGGGCATGACCGGCATCGACGCCGCGCTGATCGCGGCGCTGCCGCGTGCGCTCGCCACGACCGAGCGGGTCTGCGCCTCGGTCAATGTCGGCACCACCCGGGCGGGCCTCAACATGGACGCCATTGCCGAGATGGGCCGCATCGTGAAGGCCGCGGCGGCGCAGACCGCGACGCGCGATTCCATCGGCTGCGCCAAGCTCGTGGTGTTCTGCAACGCGGTCGAGGACAACCCGTTCATGGCCGGCGCGTTTCACGGCGCGAGCGAGGCCGATTGCGTGGTGAACGTCGGCGTCAGCGGGCCCGGCGTGGTGCTGCGCGCGCTGAAGGCTGCGGGCGAGGTCGATTTCGGCGAGCTGACCGAGATCATCCGGCGCACCGCGTTCAAGATCACGCGCGCCGGCGAGCTGATCGGCCGGGCGGCTGCGGCGCGGCTCGGCATTCCGTTCGGCATCATCGATTTGTCGCTTGCGCCGACGCCCGCGGAGGGCGACAGCGTCGGCCGTATTCTGGAAGAGATCGGGCTCGATCGTGTCGGCACCCACGGCTCGACTGCGGCGCTGGCGCTGCTCAACGACGCCGTGAAGAAGGGCGGTGCGATGGC
>CAKZHN010000155.1 GCA_936924235.1 uncultured Rhodoplanes sp.
CTGGTGCGATGGGGACGGACGGTCATCCGAGACGTCCCGGGGCCCTGTTTTGCGTAAACACAGGGGGCCGGGCGCCACACCTTGCTCCGCCAACATGACGCCTCATGACAGCGCCCTCAGTTGAGCAAGGCAGCGCGACCTTACGCAACGCAAGCGAGCCGTCAAATTCGGCACCCCTGTTTGCAAGGTCCGTCAACAGCGGTTGCGGAAGTGACGAGGCTAGACTTGATCCGGCTAGATTTGGCCGCCTGCGCGGTCGATCTCGCCCGCTGCTGCCAGATGCCGGGTGCAGTTGACCAGGCTGATCCGGTGCGGCGCGTCTTCATGCAGCACGGTGACGCCGGTGTTGTCGAAGCGCTCCGGAAGTGCGATGCCGTCAGTCAGTTGCGCATGCCGCTCGACGAGGGCACGGCACACCAAGCCATGCGTGACCACCACCAGCGTGCCGTTCAGGCCGCGGCGCCGGTTCACGACGAAGGCGAAAGCGTCCGCGACGCGCGCATGAAAGGCCGGCAAGCCTTCGCCGTTGGGCGGCACGAAGCCGGGCGCGAACGGATCTTCGGTCAACGCCGTGTAGGGCAGGCCGCGCAGATCGCCGAAGTTGCGCTCCTGCAGCAGCGGGTTTTCCTCGACCGCAATTCCGGAGACCGCGGCGACCGCCGCCGCGGTCATGCGCGCCCGCGGCATGTCGCTGCAGAGAATGTGAACGAAGCCGTGGCCATGCAGGCGCGCGGCGAGCCGCTCGGCCTGATGCAGGCCGCGTTCGTTGAGCGGCACGTCGGCGCGCTGCATGACGCGCGTTGCGTTGCCGTCGGTTTCGCCGTGGCGCACGACCAGGATCGTCATGCGGCGTCGTTAGCAGTTTTCATCGGCGGGGGCGACCCTTGCGGATTTCATTCGCGGGCGTCTCAACCGCAAGCTCGTTTGATATTCTTCGGCAACTCACGCTCGATAGTACGAAGTTGTCGCGCCTATGTCATTTGTTACAGACATAGAATTGACAGGCCCTATAGGCTTTCCCGGGTGGGGAGCCCGAAATGAACGACCAAGTCACATTGCCCGTCGTGATCTGTCCGGGCTGTCAGCAGCGGATGGCTCCGGAGTCCACCCAATCGGCGGTCAACGGCCTGAACAAGACGCGCTATCGCTGCGAAAAATGCGGCACCGAAACGGAGCGCATTTACAAGGGCGACTAAGCCGGCAGTCGCGCGCGCTGACTAGTTCGGACGCCTGCTGACGAGGTTGCGTGACGAAGGCGGGGCGGCGAAGTCAGGAGCGGGGAGGCGTCATGGCTCCGATCTTGGCCCCGGCCTTGAAAGCGCGTTCGAGCAGATGCGCAGGGACGCCGGCCACGCGCTCGGCGAGCGAAGGCTCTCGCACCAGCCGGAACCCGAGATTGCTCGGCGGCACGCCTGCGGCGCAGCCGCCGGCGCGGGCATCGCGGATGAAGTCGGTGACATAGCTGCGATGCCGGCCCTGCGCGATCCGCACGCCGCAATTGGTGGTGCCGCCGCTGTCGCGATCGAGCGCGACGCGGACGAAGCATGAGCTGGTCCACTCCCAGACGTTGCCGCCAATGTCGAGCAGGCCCTTGTCGTTGGCGCCGTAGCCGCCGACCGGACGGAGCTCGGTCTCCTGGCCCGCGATCTTGGCATTCGCTTCACTCTCGTAGCGCTCGAGCCAGCGCCGCGCCGGGTTTGCGGGATCGACGATGTCCTCGCTGTCGCGATAGCGGTTGCCCGCCGCGAAGGCCCATTCCGCATCGGTCGGCAGGCGGTAGTGCTCGCCGGTCTTGTGCGACAGCCACGCCGCATAGGCATCGGCGTCGCGCGCGCTGACCTGCACGACAGGGCGATCCGGCGATGCCGCGGCATCGGCGTCGAGCGGTGCGCAGGCGCCGTCGCCGACGCATTGCTGATATTCGGCTGCCGTCACCTGGCGCTGCATGATCGCGAAGGGCGCGACCGTGACGTCTTTGTGCGGCGCCGCCGCGACCTTGCCGGCGCGGGTGAAATCGCCCGGCAGCCGATAGGAGATGCGGCCTGCGTTCATTTCCACGAATGCCGGCCGGTCGGGAGCGCGGCCGGCATCGGAGAGCGCCACCATGGCGACAGGACTTGCGGCGGCGCCCGCCGCCAGCAACAGAGCTTTGAGCTTCAGGACGGTGAGCATGGCGGCCTCCTTCAGGGCTGCCTCCTTGCGGGCGGCCTGCCGCGGGTCGGCAGGCCGCCCTGAGGGTCACTTGGTTCGCAACTCCACCCGGCGGTCCGGGATCGGGCTCGGCGCCTTCACCTGGGTCATGAGGTCGTCGTTCCAGGTGCCTTCCACCTTGATGTGCGCGGTGGCGCCGAGCTCGACGGCTTCGATCAGGTTGTGCGACACGTAGGCGTAGATGCCGGGCTGCAGGAACTTGTACATCGCAACGCCGGCGGAGCCGCCGCGGACGAACCAGGTCTCGAGTCCGGTCTCGGGCCGGTTGGAGAACTTGCCGGTCTCCCAGACGTAGTCGCCATGGCCGCCGATCAGATGCGGGCGGCTGTCGCGGTTGGCCTGGGCATGCACGATCAGCACGGTCTCGCCGGTCTTGGCGGTCAGCGCGTTCTTGCCGGTGAGCGCGCCGACCTTGCCGTTGAACACCACGTGCGTCGGCACGAGCTTGCGCATTACCTCGACGGTGTCGGCATAGGCGTCGCCGGGAGAGTCGTAGTCCTTGAACTTGCCCTTGGCGTCGCGTGGCACATAGAGATCGTTCTCACCGATGTACCAGAGCCGGTCGTAGTGCAGCAGCTTGCCGTCGCCGTCCCTGAGGCCGTCGCGCGGCAGCACCATCACGACGCCGCTCATGCCCGACACCACATGCCAGGGGATCATCGGGCCGCCCGGCGCGCAGTGGTAGACGAAGGCGCCGGTGCGGGTGGCCTTCCAGCGCAGCGTGGCCTGCTCGCCGGGATTGATCAGCGTGAGCTCGGCGCCGCCGAGCGCGCCGGTCGCGGAGTGGAAGTCGATGTTGTGCGGCATCATGTTGGTGGCCGGGTTGACCAGCGTCACCTCCACGTAGTCGCCCTCGTGCACCACCATCATCGGTCCCGGCATCGAGCCGCCGAACGTCATGGCCTGGAACGTGGTGCCCTGCTCGTCGATCACCACCTTCTTCTCTTCGATGGTGAGAGTGAATTCGATGATCTTCGGCTTTTCCTTCGTGGCCTGCTCGTGCGGGTGAGCGAAAGGCGGCGGCACCAGGCTGACGTGCTGCCGGGGGAGGGAAGGCTCGGCAGCAAGCGCGGGGCTTGCAAGCAGAAGGGCGGCGATCGCTGCGCCCATCATGGCGGTTCGTCGGTTCAACATGGCGCGTTCCTTTCGTGCTTCGATGCACGCACCATGCGCCGGTGCAAGCGCGCCATCCTTGCTCTGGCGCAAACTCGGCGCCGAAATCCGCCGGCATCGGGAAACGTCCGGAAGTTTGCGCTCCGACAAAGATCGATCGCCCCGCCTGGTTCTTCCTGTTGCGAAATCAGAGGAGCCGTCCGATGCGGATTTTCGAAAGCCACCTGGTCGATGACGTCATGCGGCGCTGGCCCGGCACGATCCGGGTCTTCCTGGACTTCAAGATGAGCTGTCCAGGCTGCCCGATCGGCGGGTTTCACAGCGTCGACGACGCCTGCCGCGAGCACGGCGTGGACCGCGATCAGTTCCTGGCGGCGCTGCGCACCGCATCGTTGTGAGAACCCGGGGTTCAGGCCGCGCTGTGCGTGCTGATCATCGTCAGCGCGTGCGGGTTGCGCAGCACGATGCGCTGCCGTCCGCCATCGATCAGGCCCTTGGCCTCCCAGCCGCTCAGGGTGCGGCTGACGGTGTGAAGCGTGGTGCCGGTCATTTCCGCCACATCTTGCCGGCTGATAGGGAAATCGATCTCGACGCCTTCGGGAATCGGGCGGCCGGCCTGCTTGGCGAGGCGTAAGAGCGCGTGCGCGATCCGGCTCTCGACCTGCTGGGTCGACAATTCGACCACCCGCGCGTGGGTTTCCTGAAGCCGGCTGCCGACCGTCTGCAGGGCGTTGGCGGCGAGCCGCGGGTGCTGCTCGACGAGGTGCGGCCACAAGGCCGCGGGCCACGCCAGCGCCACGCTGTCCTCCACGGCGACGGCCGTGGCCGGGTAGAGCTTGAGCGCAATCGCGGTCGCCACGCCGAACACCTCGCCGGGCGTGACATAGCGCACAACGATCCGGCTGCCGGCGGGCGTGAGCTTGCTCGCCTGCACATAGCCGTGCAGCAGCACGAAGAAGGAATCGGCCGGTTCGCCCTCTTCGAAGATCGTGCTGTTTTTCGCGTAATGCGCGGAGTGCGCGCCCGCGAGGATCGCGTCAAGGCTCGACGGCGCGAGGCCGGCAAACAGCGGCAAGGCGGACACCAGGGAACGGTCGATTCCAGCCATCGTCTTTCCTCGTCAGCCAGGATCCCTCAGCCCTGAACTCGTGCTTGCTCCTTATTGCCACAATGATCGTCCGCCGATTTGAGCCAGCGCAAAAACTGTCCCGCCGGACCGGCTTATTCTCAATGCAAAGTTTCGGTCCGCCGCAGAAAAAGGAGATCAAAATGGCAGGAATCCCACGCTTGCAGCCGCAAAGCGGAACGGCGCTGTTGTCCTACGGGTTCCGGCCATTCTTCCTGTTCGGCTCGGCCTATGCGGCGCTGTCCATCCTGATCTGGCTGCCGCTCTACGAGGGCGAGCTGTCCTTCCTGACCGCATTCGCGCCGCGCGACTGGCACGTGCATGAGATGCTGTATGGCTTCGTGCCGGCTGTGGTGACCGGCTTCATCCTCACCGCCATTCCGAATTGGACCGGACGGTTTCCGCTGCAGGGCATGCCGCTGCTCGGCCTGCTGCTGCTGTGGGGCGCGGGCCGCGTCGCGGTGGCGGCTTCGGCGCAGCTCGGCTGGCTCGTAGCGCTGGTGATCGACAGCAGCTTCCTGTTCGCGGTCGCTGGCGCCGCGGCGCGCGAGATCGCCGCGGGCAAGAACTGGCGCAACCTGCCGATCGTTCTCCTGATCGCGCTGCTTGCCGCCGGCAATGTCGGCTTCCATCTCGAAGCGCATTTCGCGGGCGTCGCCGATTATGCGATCCGCGCGGGCCTGGCCGTGATGGTGCTCCTCATCTCGCTCGTCGGCGGACGCATCATTCCGAGCTTCACCCATAACTGGCTGGCGCGGCAGGCGCCCGGCCGCATGCCGGCGCCGTTCGCGCGTTTCGATGTCGGCGTGATTGCGCTGAGCCTTGCGGCGCTGGTGATCTGGGTCGCACTTCCGCTCAACCCCTGGACCGGCGGCATGCTGCTCGTTTCCGGCGCCGTCCACCTGGTCCGGCTGGCGCGCTGGGCCGGCGAGCGCACCTTGCGCGAACCGCTGCTGGCGATCCTGCATCTCGGCTACGCGTTCGTGCCGCTGGGCTTCATCCTGCTGGGCCTTGCGGCGGTCACGGACGGGACGCCGACCGCGGGCATCCATGCCTGGGCGGGCGGGGCGATCGGCACCATGACGCTCGCCGTGATGTCGCGCGCGAGCCTCGGCCACACCGGCCGCGACCTGCATGCGTCACGTTTCACGCAGGCCGTCTATCTCGCGGTGCTGGTCGCCGCGCTGTGCCGGATCGCCGCGGCGCTGACGCCCGCGAACAGCATTCCATTGCTGTGCGCGGCGGCGCTGTTGTGGGCGCTGGCATTCGGCGGCTTCGCCGTGATCTACGCGCCGGTGCTGCTGAAGCCCCCGGTCCGCCGCGCGGCGTAGGCTTCGCCTTGTTTGGGCATGATCTTGTCCGAAAACCGCTTCACACTTTTCGGGATCATGCCCCCTAGCTCTTCGGCGGCACCGCCTTCATCAGCCAGTCGCGCATCGCGGCCGCGATGTCGTCTGAGTTCTTCTCCAGCATCATCATGTGGCCGTTGCCGTGGATGCCGATCTCGCCGAGCTTGATCATGGTGTTCTTCACGCCCGCCTGGGTCAGATAGTTCGCGGTGCAGTGGTCGTAGGAGGAGTGATACGACGCCTCCGACATCACGATCACGATCGGAATGCCGGCGAGGTTCTTCAGCTTGCGCGCCGGCTCCTGCTGCTGCCAGCAGCGCACCAGATCGGGCTTGTCGGGCTTGTCCTGCCGGACGAAGGCGAGCTCCTCGCCGTCCTTCAGCGGCGGATCGTAGGTCAGCGGCACTTCGCCGAGGCCCGAGCTCTTCTTCTTGCCCATGTCGGCGAACCACTCGGGCGCGCCCTTGAACTCGGTCTCGTAGACCGGCGGGCCGTTCGGCTCGACCGCGATGATGGCCTTCACGAGCTGCGGCCGTGCGTCGGCGATCGGCCAGTGGAAGGTGCCGGATTGAGAGTGGGTGAGCAGCACCGCGGGGCCGATCTTGTCGAGCAGCGCGATGCCGGCATCACGATTGAGCCGCTGCTGGGTCGGGAAGTCGACCAGCGAGGGAAACTGCGTAGCGTAGAACTGGTCGAACGCCGGATCGCCGGGCTTGCCTGCACCCGGCCACTGGGTGTGGAGCTTGGCCTGAGGCCACAGATTGAAGCGTTCGGGCGCGACGAAGCGCTGCTCGGTGCGCTTGAGGTTGCCGTCGGCGACCTTGCCCTGCGACTGCGAGAAATGCGCGGCGCGGCCGCGCGCCACCTGGTCGACCACATAGACGGCGTGACCGCGGCGGACGAAATACTGCGCCCAGCCTTCGCGGCCGTCCGGCGTGCCGGTGAAGTTGGTGCCGGTCTGGCTGCCGCCGTGGATCATCACGATCGGGTAGGGGTGCGACAGCGTCTTCGGGATGAAGAACTCGACATACATCTGCCCGGTCATCGGCGAGCCCGGTACGTTGGCGTCGATCTTGCCGCCGACGAAGAAGTAGCCGGTCTTGGCGAGCACCATCGGCGGCGGCTCGTCGGCGGCGCTTGCGACCTGCGGTGCGCTCGCCAGCAGCGCGCCGAACAGCGAGCGCAGCGCCGCGCGCAGGGTGGATTTCTTCTCGGTCGTCCCGTGCATGTGGTCCCTCCCGTGTTTGACGGGATGCTAGAACGCCGGGAGGCGAAACGAAATCGGGTTGCAATGGAAATGGTCAGACGGGTGGGCGCTGCCCACCGCCTAAAACGCAGCTTGCTATCGCTGTCGCCGAGCGCCCGCCGGTCTCGGGCTCATACGCGTCGCTGACCCCGTCGTCGCCGACAGTGCGTTTGCGCCCTCTGCAGCAAGGACAATGACCTTGGCTCCGACCTGTGTGCGAGCATAGAGGTCGATGACATCCTGATTGAGCATCCGAATGCAGCCGGACGATACGCTCCTGCCGATCGTGTCCGGCTCGTTTGTGCCATGGATCCGGTAGAGCGTATCCTTGTTGCCCTGCCAGAGATACATGGCGCGAGCCCCAAGCGGATTGTCTGGACCTCCGGGCACGCCAAGCCCACTCTGCAGCGTGCTGATCTGATTGGCGAGCTCCGGCTTCCGTTGGATCATCTCCTTGGGCGGGTACCAGTCCGGCCATTCCTGCTTGTTGTGAACTGCCGCGACGCCCGACCAGCCGAAACCCTGCTTGCCGACGCCGATGCCATAGCGGATGGCGCGGCTGCCGCCTTCGATGAAGTAGAGGAAGTGATTTTGCGGGTCGACGATCAGTGTGCCCGGCGTTTCAGCAGACGGGTAGGAAATCGCCTGGCGCATAAAGCGCGGATCGATTCCGGCCGAGCGTTGGCCGATGAACGGAAACGGCGCCCCGCCGCGGCTATAGCTGTCGCCGGATTGCTGCTCGACGGCCGCATCCCACGCGCGAGGGTCCGGCCGTTCATTGGGCAGGTTCGGCTGAGCCTGCACGCCGGCCGGTCGCTGGCAGAGCCACAAGAACGGCCCGCAATCCTGTGCGGATGCGCTGGCCGCGCTCAGCATGAAGCAAATCACTGACGCTTCTAACGGGCGCATTGTCCAGCTCCAAGGATTCCTCACACCACGGCTTCCTCACGTCCCGCTAACGGCGTTCCCGATCCTCCGGCACATCTGGGGCTTTCCAGAATAGTAACAGGTGCACGTCGAGTGGATTAAGTGCAAGTGAGCTAAGTGCCGCGATCGAAGACTTTGGCCAGCCCCTTCACCGCCCGGCCAAACCAATCGGCGGCTAGCATCGAACCCGGTGGATTTTCAAGGCGCTCGACCACCACGAGGCGGTCGATGTCGCCGTTCAAGTACGCGTTCAGGAACTCAGGGTAATTCGCGAACGACACGCATCCATTCGATGCCCCAGTGGCACCGAGCAAATAGTGGTGCGCAAGGATGCCATCGCGCCCAAACATGTTTCCATCGCCGACAGGAATCAATCGAATGGCGCGAACGCCGTGGAAGGGGTTCTCACGCAATGCCAACCGGTAAGTGTTCGGCGGTGTTGGGCCTTGGTTCTTAGCGGCCACATAACGCGGATCGTCCATGTAGCCGCCGAGACCGGAATGCGCTTCGAGCCTGCGCCCGTCGGGCAGATACACAACCCGCGAGCTGATGTCGTAGATCGCTGTTCGGTTTTGGCTATCCGGCAGTGACGTCAAAGACGCCAGACGAACCTTGGGCGCGCGAGCCGCGTTGCTTTGAGATGGGCTGGCAGCCGAGCGTGGAATTGCTGCAGCGGACGCGGCCACGGTCGGTCCACTCCTGATCGGTTCGTTTCCAGCCGAACCAGTCGTCGACGCCTCATGAGGCGTGGAACCGGCCAACGCGTTTTGTAAAGTCGTTCCGTCACGAGACGGCGACAGGTACGCCTCTATGGCGCTAACGGCGACATGCCCGAGCGCCCTGGCCCTACCGACAAAGCGCTGGTCGAATGAAGCGGATGGGGCACTGGACGAAAAGCGCTCTGCGAAGACAGAGTCTGCGAAGACAGAGGATGTCTCTTCGGAGGAAGAAGCGGGTGAGGAGACCCGCGCTTCCAGCATAGAACCGGGACCCTCAGTCAGTTGCGACCGCACAGCCACCGAGTAGCCCGAATTATCGAAATGCGGGGCCTCGATGATTGAGATTTTCAACTGGCTCGTTTGCCGACCGCCGCGGGTATGACTGGCATAGGTTCCCAGCGACCCGACAACAAGCGCCACGACCAATGCGGTGGCGCCGACAGATGTCGAGCACATGCCCGCGTAAAGCACTGCCGCCCCCCGTCTCGTTTCCCGATGACAAGACAAGACGCAGATTGCGGCAACAATCGTTCGTCGGAGGATTTTGTCGGTGAAGTCCTGAGAGCTTTGAATGGCGCCCGGGAGGTCAACCACGCAGCCGGCGCATCCCGATACCGTTTTGGCGATCTTTGATGCGGTAGGTGGGCTGAAATTCTCAGTATCCGAACTGCTCGCGGAGTATGCGCTCGTCCAGGCTATGGCCCGGGTCGAACAGCATCTGCATCGACACCGTGTAGTCCATGCCGATCTCGACCTCGCGCACCGAGCGCACCTCGGCGTGGTCGGCCACCGCAGCGACCGGGCGCTGCTTCGGATCGTGCACGTGGATCGTGACCTTGGCGCGGTCGGGCAGCAGCGCGCCGCGCCAGCGCCGCGGCCGGAACGGGCTGATCGGCGTGAGCGCGAGCAGCGGCGCGTCGATCGGGATGATCGGTCCCTGTGCCGACAGGTTATAGGCGGTCGAGCCCGCGGGCGTAGACACCAGCACGCCGTCGCCCATCAGGTCGGGCATGCGCACCTGGCCGTCGACCTCGATCGACATCCGCCCCACCTGATAGGTCTGGCGGAACAGCGACACCTCATTGATGGCGTAGTGCTCATGAACCTTGCCGCGGGTGTCGCGCACCCGCATCGCCAGCGGATGGATCACGGTGATGTGGGCGGCGGCGAGCCGCTCGCGCAGCTTCTTCTCCGAGAAGTCGTTCATCAGGAAGCCGATGGTGCCGCGGTGCATCCCATAGATGGGCTTGTCCGCATGCATCAGCTTGTGCAGCGTGCGGAGCATCAGGCCGTCGCCGCCGAGCGCCACAACCACGTCGGCGCTGGAGGGCGGCACGTTGCCGTAGCGGCGGGTCAGGCTCTTGAGCGCCTTGCGTGCCTCGGGTGCAGGGCTCGCGACAAAGGCGATCCGCTCGTATCCTGTCTTGCGAAGCATGGCGCGACCCGGACCCCCGGCGCGGCCATGTGATCAGGGATGCCCATCCGGACTGCCAGCAGGGCGAGGGACCATGGAACGCGCGGTGTTCGTCTATACGACTTGGCCCACGGCTGTCGAGGCGGAGGCGGCCGGCCGGAGCCTCGTGGAGCGGCGGCTTGCGGCTTGCGTTAACATTCTGCCCCAGATGACCTCGATCTACCGCTGGCAGGGCACGGTAGAGCGCGCCGAGGAGGCCGTGATGATCATCAAGACCCGGGCCTCGCTCGCCGCCGAGGTGTCCGAGGCGGTCAAGGACCTGCACAGCTACGACACCCCGGCGATCCTGGTGCTGCCGCTGGAAAGCGTCGAGCAGTCGTATCTCGGCTGGCTGCTCGGGGAGACGGGTTCCGAGCAATCCCGCGAGACCTGACGCACACCGGATCGACGCAGGGCCGCCATGCCTACAAGAGATGCGGCGACAGGCGATGCCATGCTCCCCTCGCTGGAGCGGATCGACCGGACGCTCGCGGTTGACATTTCCTATGTGATGTCCCGCATGAAGGTGCTCGAGCGGCTGCCGGGAAATCCCTTGGGCATCGCCTATCGCCGCGTGGATGACACCGCGATCGCCCTGATGGCGCGGCTGCCGGCCTTCGCACGGGTCGTGGGGCTCCGCGCCGGGCACGAACCGCAGATCGAAGCGCTCGTCGGCTGGTATCGCGAGCACGGCATCAAGCCGACCTTCGAGATGGTCCCGGGCCATTATGTCGAAGGCCTCGGACGCGAACTCACGCGCTTCGGCTTCTTCCAGTCCGGGTTTCATGTGTCCATGATCGGCGAGCCTGCGGCCCTCACGCGTACCCAAAACAGCGGCGGAAAAACTTCGGGCGAAACGCCCGTGATCGAACAGATCGGGACGGCCGAGGCGCTGGAAGACTATCTCGACGCCTACGTTGCCGGCTGGTCCATTCCGGAAGCGGCGCGGACCCAGTTCAAGGGCAATGTCAGGCCCTGGCTGAGCCAGGCGGGCTGGTCGCTCTATGTCGGCCGGCTCGACGGCCGCGCTGCGGCAGCAGCGACCCTCTATGTCAACGACGGCGTCGCCTATCTCGCTGATGCGGCGACCGATCCTGCGTTCCGCGGGCGCGGTCTGCAAGCGGCGCTGCTGCGGCGGCGCATTGCCGATGCCGCCGCGGCGGGTGCGGATCTCGTCTTCAGCGGGGCCGCTCCGCTGTCGACGAGCCACCGCAACATGGAACGCGCCGGCATGCGCATCCAGTTCGTCCGGTCGCTTTGGATCACCGCCGCCTGAACGGACGACGAGAGCGGCTGCCGTATATGTGGCGGCGCGGTTGACAGGAGACCTTGCGACCCCAGGTGAGGGGCGCGGGCGTGGCCGGCAGGTGCGCCCGCCGAACTCCAACCCGAGGAGCACGGCATGAGACTGAGCCCAGCACGCGTCGAGCAGGCCTTGAGTCAATTCGAGGCCCAGGTGATCCCGGAGGATCATCCGTCGATGTCCAAGATCAAAGGCCTCTGGGGCGACCACACCTATTTCCTCGCGCCCAACGGGCTCAACATCGTCGAGCCGATCGACCGTGATGACTCCGGCGTGGAGGTGGCCGCGGTGGTCAATCTCGCGACCTGGACCGACGAGAGCGCAACGAGCCTGTCGCCCCACGCGCCGCAGGCCACCGAGGTGCTGGTCGAGTTCGCCGGCAAGGATGAAATGGACAAAAACCCCGGCGTGAAGCCGCATCTGCGGCACTGACCACCGCGATTTTGTGCGCGGCTTGTGTCCGGCACACGGCTTTGCAACGCGCTGACGGCGCGTTGCAGACGCCCTCTGCCCTGAACGCGGGCAGGCCGCGCGGCTGCACAAACCGTGACCGCGCGCAAAATTGAGTCACATCCAGCGGATGCACGGCGCGATCGGCCCTTAGGGCCATCGTTTGGAGCCATCGTTTCGCCGCGGAATTCTGGTGTCTCTGGCAACCAGGGCCGCGACCGTGCGTTTGATCTGCGGCCTCATCATCGTCGCGGTGCTTGCCGACGCCGAGCTCGTGCGTACGAACCCGCCGCGGCAGACGGCGATGCGATAAGTCCATGGATCGACCGTCCGCTACGGAAATCTCCGCGGCGAACGATCCCTTTGCAACGACCGGTTTCGTGAAAGGAGCGTTCGATGGAGCACAAACCGCTGGACCAACTGAAGGATCAAGCAAGCATTGTCGAGCTCGAAGCGCGCGTGGCACCGTCGCCGCGCGAATTGCGCCGGGCGCGGCTCAACCGGCTGGCTGAGGTGCTGGCGAAGTATGGCGGCCCGGTCACGCTGCTGACGAGAATAGAATATCTCCCCGAGCACGACCGGCTACCGCTGCGCATCGACAACTCGCCGCTCGAGATCGCCTATCGCGATCCTGTGCTGCGCGGGCAAGGCCTTGCGGGCGACCGGCTGGGCGACGGCATCACGTTCTTCGATCTGTCGCAGGCGGAAGCGCACTATCTTCTGTGCGACTGCCACTACAGCGGCATGATCACCGGCGAGATGATCGCGTCGCGGGCGCGGGCCGTCGCCAACCACGTGAGCTTCGGCGAGATGGTCGGCAAGCTCGGTGGCCGTCTGCGGCAGTGGTTCGGCCGCGGCTAGCGGCGAGGAGCGGGCAGGGCACGCACGTCAAGGATCGAGCCTCGCGACATCCGTCGCGAGGCCGGGTGGTGGTCGCGCCGCTTCAAGCGCCGCTGCCTCAGTACGTCCGCGTGCCTGCGATCACGCCCTTGAGCTCGGTGTACTCGCGGCACCGGGTGCCGCACAGCGTCTCGACCTTGGCGAGGTATTCGCGCGCCTTGAGCAGGTTGCCCTGCTCGGCGTGCCACATGCCGTAATAGGACCAGGTGCGGGCGTGGGCGGGATCGGCAGCCAGCGCGCGCTCATACCAGAGCTTGGAGTCGTCGTAGCGGCCGAGCTTGCGGCTGGAATAGCCGATCAGGTTGGCGACGTCCGGATTGTCGTCGTGGCCGAGCGATTTCAGCTTGTCGATTCCGGCTTCGTAATTGTGCTGCCGGTAGATCATCGCGTGCGCGGACTTGTAGCCGTCGATGAACTGCTGCTCGGATTTCTTTTCCTTGTCCTTGGTTTCCTTGGTGGTCTTTTTCTTCTTGGAGGACTTGGCGGCGGGCTTGTCGGCCGATGATTGCGTGGTGGTCGCCGGGCTCGGACTGTCGACGGCACGGGCGGTTTGCGGCAGCGCAACCGTCAAGGCGAGCGCGCCTGAGGCGAGCAGCGAAAACAGACTCCAGGAAATTCTCGATGAAATTTTCGTCATGATGTCCCTCCAGACAGCGGTCAAAACATCCCGCGCCACATCCTTTTGCATTAGACGACGAAATCCGGGACGCGAACAACGGCGCAAACGCGCCGTGGCGGCGGCCGCGTTCAACTCGCCGTGAAGGACGGGGAATACCATTCTACCCGGTCACGAAACCGCCTTGGCGCCGCCGTGGCGCAAACCCAAGCCGAAACAACGGTTCATGCATCTGAACGGCAGGTGTCGATCGTTCTCAGAACGCGTTCAGCGCCGCTGACGATAATGGCCTGCAACAGCGCAAGACCGGCAATCGGGCCGGCGCGCTGAAACAGGGATAAACGACCATGTTCAAATCATTCGCAGCGGCTGTCATCGCGGCTTCCGTGATCGCTTCGCCGGTGCTCGCGCAGGGCACCAGCACCACGACCAAGCCGTCGACCCCGTCGACCGAAATGACCAAGGCCCCGGACAACAAAGCCGCGGTCAAGACCGTCAACGGCAAGACCCACAAGGCGATGAACCACACCAAGCATCGCAAGCACGTCAAGGCGGCGAGCAACGCCAAGCCCGCCAAGCACGTCAAGGTCGCGCGGCACAGCAAGCATCACGTCAAGCAGGCGGCGGTGAAGCCTGCGCCGTCGAAGGCCGCGCCGGTGACGACCACGGGTAGCGCACCGAAGGCGAACTAGCAGACCGCAGCAAGACGGTCATCTCGCCATTCGGGCACTGAGGGCCGGCCGCAAGGCCGGCCCTCGGCTATTTCGGGCTGTGCTAAATTGCAGATCGCGAATCGCATTCGGGGGAGACTGATGCCGACCAGGATACCGTTGATCGTTGCGCTGGCGGTTCTCATCGCATCCCCCGCGCTGGCGGACGACATCACCGACGCGATGGACCAGGCGCGCAAGGCCTATCAGGCCGGCGATCTCGGCCAGGCCAAGCAATCGCTCGACATGGCCTCGCAGCTCATCGGCCAGAAGAACGCCGAGGCGTTCGCGACGCTGCTGCCCAACGCTTTGCCGGGCTGGAAGGCCGAGAAGGTGCAGACCACGGCGCTCGGCGCCGCAGGATTCGGCGCCTCGACCGCGAGCCGCAGCTACAACAATCCCAAGGGCGATCGCGTCGAGGTGCAGATCTCGGGCGACTCCGCGATCGTGTCGCAGATCGCGACCTTCCTGAACAATCCGGCCATGGCGGGCGCCATGGGCAAGCTCGTCAAGGTCGGCAATCAGCGCGCCATCCAGGACGGTGACGGCAACGTCAAGATGATCGTCGCCAACAAGTTCCTGATCTCGGTGGAGGGCTCGGCCGATGGCGCCTCCAAGCTCGCCTATGCGCAGGCCATCGACGTGACCAAGCTGGCGAAGATGTGACCATGTGCGCGCGGCTCATCGCTGAGGCGCATCCGGCGTGAGCGGTTGCCACGGGGAGGGCACCAGTTCGTAGCCCTTGCGGTCGCGGACGATGTGGCCGCAGGCCGGGAACGGGAAGTGATAGGCCTCGACCAGCATGCGGTCGGACGCGGCGCGGTCGAGCATCTGCCGCCGCGCCTTCACGGCCGTGGGGCCGTCCATGTCGAACAGCGGCTGCCAGTCCGGATAGCGCGCGAACAGATACGGGTTGCGCACGGTGTCGCTCATCGCCAGCAGCGACTGATTGCGTGAAGCGATGCTGAACGCGGTGTGCCCCGGGGTGTGGCCGAACGCCGGGATCGAGACGATGCCGGGCGCGACCTCGACGCCGGGCTTGAAGCGCCGCACCTCCTTGCCGATGTCGCCGAAGATGCGCCGGGCGTTGCGGAAATAGACCTTGATGCGATCGGGCGCGGAATTCATCTGCGCGTCGTCCATCCAGAAGGTCCATTCCGGCTCCGGCACCAGGATCTCGGCGTTGGGAAACACCTTGTCGCCGTCCTTGGTTTTCAGCCCGTCAATATGGTCGGGATGGAAGTGCGAGATGACAATGGTGTCGATCGCCCTGGGCTCGATGCCCGCGACCGCGAGATTGGCCATGAGGACACCGGCGGTGTCGGCGACCTGGCCGCCGGTGCCGGCGTCGATCATCACGAGCTTCGATCCGGTGTTGACCACCAGCACCGTGAACGACACCGGCAGCACGTTCGGCGGCAGGAAAGCCTGCGCCAGCGCGCGGTTGACCGTCGCGCCATCGGCGTTGCGCACGAAGTCGTCGTCGATCTTGAGAAACCAGGTGCCGTCGTCGATCGCGGTGAGCTGATAGTCGCCGAGCTTCTGGCGACAGACGCCGGGGCCTTGGATCGAGGCTTTCGGCGCTGCGGCCCAGGAAGATCCAGACGACGATCCAGGGGAGGGCGCGGGCCACGGCGCCAGAGCCGCAGCCGTGCCCGCAATCAAAGCGCGCCGGTCAATAGTCCGCATGATACGTCCCCGACGAAAGGCGGGAGCATCATAGCGCGTTCTGCAGGCCGAAAGGTCTCCGCCGTTCGGAGGAGGCTTTAGAAAACCGTCAGATACTTCAGCAATGACAGAATGCCGATGATGACGACGATGATCCGCACGATGTGCTTCGCCCGGCCGTCGATCGGCAGCATGTTCACGAGATAAAGCACGAGAATAATCACCACAAAGGTGATCAGGACGCTGATGAGCGTGGCCATGGCCGATCCTTTCGCCCGGAAGATGGCGCGATGCGAGACGTTTCAGAGGCCGTCACCCGGCCGCCCGCTATAACGGCCGGTTCCGCATTCGGTTCCACCGGCCAAAAGCCGGCCCAAAGTCAGCCCAAACAGAGCCCATGAAATGCCAACGGGGCGCCCGCATCGCGGACGCCCCGGGCAATGGTTTCAGGTTGGACGGCTTTAGACGGTTTTCAGATGCGCTTTGCCGGCCTTTTCCGGGTCTTCGATCGGCTTGCCGCGCTTGATGTTGAGCCGCCGCATGTCGGCTTCGCTGAAGTCGTGGTCGGTCTTGAAGCCCGAGGCGCGGATGCCGGCGATGGCGCAGAGGTCGTCGACCTCGTTGGTGTCGCCCGTGGTGGCGATGGCGCCGATCACCTCGCCCTCGTTGTCGCGGATGAGCTGGCCGCCGCCCTCGAGAAACATCGGGCCGTCGGCAAGCTCCATGAAGGACTGCATGAACAGCGGCTTGTCCTTGGCCTTCTGCAGCACCTGGCGGGACTCGCGGCCCATGGCCAGCGCCGCATAGGCCTTGCCGTAGGAGACCTCGAAGCGCAGCAGCGAGGCGCCGTCCTGCTTCATGGCGCACTTCATGCGGCCGCCGGCGTCGAGCAGCACCGCGGTCAGCGGATAGGCGTTGCGGCGCTTCGCTTCGGCGAAGGTCTCGTTGATGATCTTGACGGCTTCGTCGAGGGTGATCGCGCGCATGGCCCATTCCTTTACACGTTGCAGGCCGGAACGGCGCAGGCTTCGGATCAAGCCAGCCGGCATCCGGCTTTCAAATGATGACGGGACTTTATAGGCCGGAGGCGGCGCAGAGGCGAGGGGCCTCGCATCGTTTCGTCCGCGAGAACGGGCAGGCCAGGCGGCGGAGAAGGCTCGTCAGAGAACAGACACGCGCCGGGAACGGGTTAGACGCCGCGCGTACCGATGCGCTGCTGTCGCAGTTAGAAGCCGGCAAAATCAACTGCGTCCGTCGTCCCCGTTATGACCGGTTGCCACCCGGC
>CAKZHN010000156.1 GCA_936924235.1 uncultured Rhodoplanes sp.
CTCGGTGTCGGCCAGGGCTCGCGCAAGGACAGCCGTGTCGTGATCATGCGCTGGAACGGCGGCAAGAAGAAAGATGCGCCAGTCGCCTTCATCGGCAAGGGCGTGTGCTTCGACACCGGCGGCATCTCGATCAAGCCCGCCTCCGGCATGGAGGACATGAAGGGCGACATGGCGGGCGCGGCCTGCGTGGTCGGCCTGATGCATGCGCTGGCTGCGCGGAAAGCCAAGGTCAACGCGGTCGGCGCCATCGGTTGCGTCGAGAACATGCCCGACGGCAACGCGCAGCGGCCGGGCGACATCGTCAAGACCATGAACGGCCAGACCATCGAGATCATCAACACCGACGCCGAAGGCCGCCTGGTGCTGGCCGACGTGCTGCACTACGTGAACACCAAGGACAAGCCGAAGTTCATGATCGATCTCGCCACGCTCACCGGTGCGATCATCGTGGCGCTCGGCCAGGAATATGCGGGCATGTTCGGCAACGACGACCGGCTCTGCGACCGTCTGACGCGGGCCGGGCAGGACACCATGGAGCGGGTGTGGCGCATGCCGCTCGGCCCGGAATACGACAAGCAGATCGATTCCAAGTTCGCCGACATGAAGAACACCGGCGGTCGCTGGGGCGGCTCGATCACGGCGGCGCAGCTGCTCGCCCGCTTCGTCGACAAGACGCCGTGGGTGCATCTCGACATCGCCGGCACTGCGCTGGGTTCCCCGCAGACCGACATCAACAAGAGCTGGAGCTCCGGCTGGGGCGTGCGGTTGCTCAATCAGCTCGTGGAAGATCACTACGAGCGGTGAGATTGCATCGAAGAGAACGATGACCGAAGTCGTCTTCTACCATCTGATCCGCAAGCCGCTCGAGAAGGCGCTGCCGGAGCTCTTGGAGAAATCCTACGAGCGCGGCTGGCGGGTGGTGGTGCAGGCGGCCTCCGATGAGCGGGTCGACGCGCTCGACGCGCATCTTTGGACCTACAACGACGCCAACTTCCTGCCGCACGGCACCGCCCGCGACAATGACGCGGCGCTGCATCCGATCCTGCTCACCACCGCGGAACACAATCCGAACAGCGCCACGGTCCGGTTCCTGATCGACAGCGTGCCGATGCCGCCCGACGCTGCGGCTTACGACCGCATCGTGCTGATGTTCGACGGCGAGGATGAAGATGCCGTGGCTGTGGCCCGCGAGCGCTGGACCGAGGCCAAGGCCCAGGGTTTCGCGGTGGCCTACTGGCAGCCGGACGAGCAGGGCCGCTGGGTCAAGAAGGCCTGATGGCCGCCATTAACCGCTGTGACCGGCCGATCGCAAGAAAGGTTGCCGCCGCCGCGATGGTGACGCAAAGTTGATGTTGAGGTCGTTCCGGGGGGAACGAATTCGGGGACGAAGGTTGAAATCAGCCACACGACGCATGCCTTTGGGACTGCTGGCGCTGCCGGCAGTGCTTTCGCTTGGCGCCTGCGCGCTGCCCGACTTCGATTCGTTCCGGGCGCCGACCGCCGAGTCGGTCTTCCGGCCGCTGTCGGTGACCAACGTCAAGGACAGAGTGCTGGGCCAGGTTCCGCCGGAGGATCTGGTGGATGCGGGCGGGCGCTGCGCGAACGCCGGTGCGCCGCCGCCACCGGCTGGCGGCGATCAGCCCGGTGCCGCTGCGCCGGCGCCCGCGCCGGAGCCGGGCCTGCTGCCGTCGGCCGTCGCGCTCGACATGAGCGAGTGCGACGTGGTGAAGCGTGCGGGCGTTCCGGAGCGGGTCGAGATCGGCGCCAACGAGCGCAAAGAGCGCACCGCCACGCTGACCTACATGGGCGGCCCGCGGCCCGGCATCTACAGCTTCATTGACGGCAGGCTCCGGTCGATGGAACGCGGCCCCGAGCCGCCGCCCCAGCCGAAGGTCGCGAAGAAACCCGCCAAGCAGCCGGCCAAGCCCAAGCCGCGGCAGGCGACGGTCCAGGTCCAGTAAGACTTCATCCTCGGTTGCAGCTTCTCCGGAGAACCGCTTCACGCGTCGCCGGAAAATGCTCGGCTATTCGGCCGCCGCTTCGAGCGCGGCGCCGGCCTCGAGCCAGTCCTCTTCGGCCTTGGCCAGCGCACCGGCGCATTCTGCACGCGATTTCGCGGTCGCTGCGGCCTTCGCCGGATCGCGGCTGAACAGCCCACCGTCGGCGAGCGACGCATCGAGCTTCTCGATCTCCTTGGTCAACCGCGCGATCTCCGCCTCGGCGCGGGTGACGCGGTCGCGCAGCGGCTTCTTGTTGATGCGCGGCGCGGCGGGCTTGGCCTCTTTCGACTGCGCCTTGCGCGGCCGATCATCGCTTCGGTCGTCGCGATCGGACAGCACCTGCCGCCGATAGTCGTCGAGATCGCCGTCGAACGGCGTCACCCGGCCGTTGGCGACAATCCAGAGCCGGTCGGCGCAGGCGTCGAGCAGATGGCGATCGTGCGACACCAGGATGGTTGCGCCGGGGAACTCGTTGATCGCCTCGATCAGGGCGGCGCGGCTGTCGATGTCGAGATGGTTGGTCGGCTCGTCGAGGATGAGCAGGTGAGGGGCGTCGAAAGTCGCAAGTCCCATCGTCAGCCGCGCCTTCTCGCCGCCCGAGAGCTTCTCGATCTTCTTGTCGGCGTTCTCGGCCGAGAAGCCGAACGAACCCGCAACGGCGCGCACCTTGGCCTCGGGCGCATCGGGCAGAAGCTTCCGGACATGGTCGTAGACTGTCGCGTCGGACTCCAACTCGTCGAGCTGATGCTGGGCGAAGTAGGCGATCTTCAGCCGAGCGGCGCGGGTGATGCTGCCTTCGAAGGGTTCGAGCCGCCCAGCGATCAGCTTCACCAGGGTCGACTTGCCGTTGCCGTTGGAGCCCAGCAGCGCAATGCGATCGTCGTTGTCGATGCGTAGCGAAACGTCGCGCAGCACAGGCTTGCCGGGCGTGTAGCCGACCTTGACGTCGTCAGTCGCGATGATCGGCGGCGACAGCAGGCGCTCGGGCGCCGGAATGTTGATCGGCAACACCTCGCTGGTGACGACCGCCATCACCGGTCCCATCTTTTCCAGCATCTTGACGCGCGACTGCGCCTGCCTGGCCTTGGTGGCCTTGGCCTTGAAGCGGTCGATGAAGGCCTGAACGTGCTTGCGCTGCGCCTCCTGCTTCTTCGCCATTTTCTGGTCGAGCAGCAGGCGTTCGGCGCGCAGCCGCTCGAAGTCCGAATAGCCGCCGCGGTAGAGCGTGAGCTTGCGGTTCTCCAGCGACAGGATCTGATTGACCGAGGTGTCGAGCAGGTCGCGGTCGTGGCTGATCACGATCATGGTGCGCGGATAGCGTGCCAGATGGTCCTGTAGCCACAGCGTGCCTTCGAGATCGAGATAGTTGGTCGGCTCGTCGAGCAGAAGAAGCTCGGGCTCGGTGAACAGCGTCGCGGCCAGCGCCACCCGCATCCGCCAGCCGCCCGAGAATTCCGAGCAGGGCCGCTGCTGGTCGGCCGCCGAGAAGCCAAGGCCCGACAGGATTGCGGCGGCGCGGGCCGGCGCCGCATAGGCGTTCATGTCGGCGAGCCTCGTGTGGATGTCGGCAAGCTCGTGGCCGTCCTGCTCGGTCTCGGCGCGGGCCATGAGCGCGGCGCGCTCGGTGTCGGCTTTGAGCACCACGTCGATCAGGCTCTCAGGGCCGTTCGGCGCCTCCTGGGCGAGGCGGCCGAGCCGCCACCGCGGCGGAATTGCGACCTCGCCGTGCTCGGCCGCGACGTCGTGGGTGATCACGTTAAAGAGCGTGCTCTTGCCGCTGCCGTTTCGACCGACAAAGCCGATGCGGGCGCCTTCCGGAATCCGTACCGATGCCTGCTCGATGAGCAGGCGGCCGGCGATGCGCACGGAAAGGTCGTCGATGATCAGCATGGCGCGCGCTCTATGGCCGAGCAGGCGGCGCCGCGCAATCGTTAATTCAGCCCCCGTTGCGCCGCGCTCCGGGGCGGACGATGCTTGCGGGCTTTCCGAAGGATTTTGAGGAGACCGATCATGTGCGTTCCCGGATGCATGGAAGCGGTGCATGCGACGCTCAGCCGGCGCAACTTTTTCAGGGGCGCGACCGCGGCGGGCTTCGCCGCCACGGCGCTGTCGTCGCTCGAAGCCGAGGCCAAAACGGTCAAGCTCAAGGAGAAGAGCGACGCCTCGGCGGAGCGGGCCGAAAGCTATTTCAAGGCGGTGCTCGATCTCACCCACACCATGTCGCCGGAGTTTCCGACCTTCTTCGGCGTGCCGGGCATCGAGCTGCAGAAGCAGTACGACTACAAGAAGGACGGCTTCAATCTGAACTGGTGGCGGATCGTCGAGCATGCCGGCACGCATCTCGATGCGCCGATCCATTTCTCGGAGAACGGCATCACGGTCGAGAAGATCGTGGCCGGCGAGCTCGTGGTGCCGCTCGCCGTCATCGACGTCCGCAAGCCGGCCGAGAAGGATGCCGACTACCTGATGACGGTCGAGGACGTGCTGACCTGGGAGAAGCGCTTCAAGAAGCTGCCCAACAACTGCTGTGTGGCCATGATGTCGGGCTGGGGACAGCATGTCGGCAACGCCGCCAAGTTCACCGGCAAGGACGCCGCCGGCTCATTCCATTTCCCGGGCTTTTCGCCCGAGCTCGCCGAATGGCTGCTCAAGGAGCGCAAGGTGCTGGGGATCGCCTCCGACACGCTGTCGCTCGACAACGGCCCGTCGAAGGACTTCAAGACTCATCACATCTGGCTGCCGTCCGGCCGCTGGGGCCTGGAGAACGTCGCCAATCTGGAACGGGTGCCGCCATCCGGCGGCACGCTCGTGGTCGGCGTGCCCAAGGTCAAGGACGCGACCGGCGCGCCGGTGCGGCTGATCGCATTGGTCTGATCGGCGGCGAGAGAAGCCCCGGCCTCGCGCGAGCGAGACCAGGGTGGTCGTTTCAGCGTACGCCGTCGACTTCTGCTTAGTACGCGCAGACGTAGACGCGGCGCAGCACGGTCTCGCCGTAGCGGTTCACGCGCCACACGTTGCGCCAGCACGAGTCGTAGCCGACGCGGTAGAGGCCGTAGCCGCCACCCCAGTAACCGTGGTGGTGATGATGGAACCCCCAGCCCCAGGCGGCAGCCGGGGTCGAAGCAGTGAGCGAAGCGACGCCGAGAGCCGCAACCGCGGCGGTGGCCAGAACGAACTTACGGATCATGGTGGTCTCTCCTGTTTGAGTGGGTGTTTGGTCACATCCCATGGCCGTCAGTCGTGCCGCTCGGCCGGGAGGTTCATGGCCGTGCCGCGATATTGCGTGCCTGAACCGCCGTTCAGGCTTGGTATTGCTGGCGAATCCCGGTCGGCCCCGCGAGTCCCGCGGTGCGCCCCGGCCGTCTTCCGATACCGCGAACCTTGCTGCATCGCCGCGCGGCGGCTATAAGCCCGCCGACCTCCCGCGCACCGGTTCCGCGTGCGCTTTCGCAATCCGAAGGGACCTGAAACGATGGCGATCGAGCGTACCTTTTCGATCATCAAACCCGATGCCACCGCCCGCAATCTCACGGGCGCCGTCAACGCCATGATCGAGCAGGCTGGCCTGCGGATCGTGGCGCAGAAGCGCGTCCGCATCACCCGCGAGCAGGCCGAGACCTTCTATGCGGTGCACAAGGCGCGGCCGTTCTTCGGTGAGCTGGTCGATTTCATGATCTCCGGGCCGGTCGTGGTCCAGGTTCTGGAAGGCGAGGGCGCCATCGCCAAATACCGCGACGTGATGGGCGCGACCGATCCGGCCAAGGCGGCCGCGAATACCATCCGCAAGGTTCACGCCCGTTCGATCGGCGAGAACTCGGTGCATGGCTCGGACGCGCCGGACACCGCCAAGCAGGAAATCGCGCAGTTCTTTGCCGGCAACGAGATCGTCGGCTGAGCGACGCGGCCGGTTGAAGCGACCAACGAATGCGGCCATGAGCCGCTGGCCAGCGGTCCGTCAGGGCCGCTAAAGTGCGCGACGGCTCGCGGCAAGGGCCGCGCGGTTACCGGGGGAGACGCGCCAGACCTGTCGTGCAGGCCTGGCGGATCAAGACTTCAAGATAAGGGGTAGGCGGTGGACTTTCTCTGGCAGGACTTCACGCACGCGCCGTTCTGGCTTGCGGCTCTCAAGATCATCTTCGTCAACGTCATTCTGTCGGGTGACAACGCCGTCGTCATCGCGATGGCGTGTCTCACGCTGCCGCCCAAGCAGCGGCTGTGGGGCATGGTGCTCGGCGCCGGCGTCGCGGTGCTGCTGCGTGTCGTCTTCACGCTGATCATCGCCCAGGCGATGACCTATCCGTTCCTCAAGCTGATCGGCGGCGCGCTGCTGTTCTACGTGGCGACCAAGCTCGTCACCGAGGACGCCGACGGCGATGATGACGGTGTCGAGGGCGCGCAGACGCTGTGGCGCGCGGTGCGCATCGTCGCCATCGCCGACATCGTCATGAGCCTCGACAACGTGATCGCGATCGCGGCGACCGCCGAGATCGCGGCGGCCCAGGTGGATCTGGTCCATGCCACGAGCATCAAGGCGACGCTGATCATCTTCGGTCTTGCGACCTCGGTGCCGCTGATCGTCGCCGGCAGCGCGATCCTGATGGCGCTGCTCGAGCGCTACCGCGTGCTGGTCTGGGGCGGCGGCGCGCTGCTCGGCTGGGTCGCGGGCGACGTCATGGTCACCGATCCGGCGCTGGTGAACTGGTTCAGCGGGCCGGTGCTGCACACGCTCCATACCTGGGGCGGCCCGGTCGGCGGACTGATCGTCTTGGGTCTGGGCTATGCCATCGTCGGCCGGCACCGGCGCCTGCATCTCGACGAGATTTTGGCCGGTGTCGCGCTGGTGATCTGGATCATCGTCGACCGGATCAGCGACGGCATGTTCGGGACCGATGATGCGTTGAAAATCTGGGGTGTCCGTGGCGCCCTGGTGGTGCTGATGGTCATCGCCTATGCGATCTGTCGCAACGTCTGGCATATCGAAGAGCAGGAAGCGTAGACGCTTCCGTCTCGCGCTCAAGAATGCAGAAGGCCGGGCTTCGAGCCCGGCCTTCTCATTTTCGTGCGGCCGGAACGCTAGATCCGATCCGGATAGGGAATGATGAAATTGTCCCGGTTCGGCATCTTCACCTGCGGCAAGGTCTTGGCGTCCATCACGTCGTTCTCGCCAATCAGCTTGTTGAGCGAGAGGATGTAGGCGGTGAGCGCGTAGACCTCATTGTCGGTCAGCGATCGCGGCATGTTGAACGGCATGGCCCGCCGCGTGTAGTCGAACACCGTCGTGGCGTAGGGGTAGTAGTTGCCGATGGTCTTCGGCGTGTCGATGCCGTTGGTGAGCGGCGCGCCGCCGGCGAGCGGCACCGCGCCGGGCGCAGCACCGCCTTTGCCGCCTTCGGCATGACACATCACGCATTTCTGCGCGTAGATCACGGCGCCCTGGGCCGCCGTGCCGCTGCCCGGCGGCAGGTTGCTGCCGTCCGGCAGGATCGCGATGTCCCACTGCTTGATGTCGGACTCGGTGATCGGCTTGCCGAGGCCGGGGCTGTTCTGCGCGAGCCCCGGAGCCACGCCGAAGGCGAGGGTGAAGGCGAGAGCAGCAAGTGTCTTACGCATAGACATGCTTGATCTCCCCTTTGCCGTCGATCCCCCAGCTGGTCAGGCTGTTGTAGTGCTGGTTCGGGAACGCAACCGGATTGGTGAGCGGCTTGCTGGTCTCGCCGCGGGCGGCGACGAAATCGGCGCGCAGCGGCTGGGCGTTGCCGGCCTCGTCCCAGGCGCGGCTCTGCAGCACCGCCGGCTGCCCATCCCAACGCCACGGCATGACGAAGCGCGTGAACGCCTTGTCGTGCACCGGGCCCTGCAGCGCAGCTTCGCCCCACGTCTTGCCGCCGTCGGCCGACACCATGACCTTGGCGATGCGGCCCATGCCGGAATAGGCGAGGCCGGAGATGGCGTAGAAACCCGGCTCCTTGAGCTGTTGGCCGAACGACGGATTGGTGATGAAGCTTTTCACCTGCAGCACGAAGTTGAATCGCATGGTCTTGCCGCCCGGCAGGATCTGCGAGTAGGTCTTGGACTCGAACATCGACATGGCCGGCTGATCGACCGCCTTGATCCGGCGCAGGAACTTGACGTTCATGTTGCCTTGATAGCCAGGCACCAGAAGCCGCATCGGATAGCCGTTGCCCGGCATCAGCCGCTCGCCGTTCTGGTAGATCACCACCATCGCGTCGTCATAGGCCTTCTTGACCGGCACGCTGCGATCCAGGAACTGCGCGTCTGCGCCCTCGCAAACGAGCCATTTGGCCTTGGGGTCGATGCCGGCCTCGTCGAGCAAGGTCGAGAGCATCACGCCGGTCCATTCGGAGTTCGACGCGAGCCCGTGGATGGCCTGCGCCGTGATCTGCATGGGCTGGCTGGAGAACATCGGTGCCGAATTGCCGGCACATTCGACGAAGTGCATGCGGGTCGTGAGCGGATAGCGCGACAGCTTCTCGAGCGTGAACTCCAGCGGCTGGCGCACCATGCCGTGGATCACCAGCCGGTGCTGCGCCGGATCGATGTCGGGAATGCCGGCATGATTGATCGAGAAGTGCAGGCTGTTCGGCGTCACCGTGCCGTTGAGCAGATGATGCGGCGTGCGCGCGTGCGAATTGCGGAATTCGTTGTTGGGATTGGTGCGCGTCCGGGTCACGTCCTTCTCGAAACGCGACGGCACCTGCAGGGGCGGAGTCTCGCCACCCATCTCGAGACTCCAATCAAAGTCCTTGAACGGCTCGGCGGCGGCACCGGTGACGGTGGCCGTGGCGCCGACGCCTGCAACCGCAAACCCTTTTCCTAGCAAAGCACGCCGGTTGATCAGACCATTGCCGGCGACAGTTTCAAGCGAAGGCGCACTCCTGCGCCCCTTGAAGCGTCCCATGATTTCCTCCCTAGCATGGACGAGCCTCTGTTGGGCTCTCATCCAATGGCGTCATGGTGCGCTTTTGGTTTGGCCGTTGTCTAGGTCGTTGGGTTGTATACGCTGGCGCTCTGAGGTTCGCCCGGGCTCGTTATATCTCGCGGAGAATTTCGGGTTCAAAAACGAATACAACAAAGATTGCTGGGGGAAATGTTCATGAAACGCATCGCCGTCGTACTTGCTATTGCGTTTGCGCCCGCGCTTGCGGCGGCTGCCGAAAAGCCCGACTGGGCGTTTCCGACCACCGAGAAAAATACGCCTGCGCCGCGTTTCGAGGGCGCAATGCTGCGGGCCGCACCGGCCGGTAGCACGCTCTCGATCACGCGCGCCAAGGCCGACGACTTCTTCGACATACCGAACTGGTATCCGTCGATGTATCCGGCGATGCCGAAGATCGTGCAGTACGGCAACAAGGAGACCCAGGTGCGCGCCTGCGGCTCCTGCCATCTGCCGACCGGCACGGGCCACGATGAATCCGCCTACGTCGCGGGCCTGCCGGCGAACTACTTCATCCGCCAAATGGCCGACTGGAAGAACGGCGACCGCAAGTTCGGCGGCACCATGGTGCAGATGGCCAAGGTCGTCACCGACGCCGAGATCAAGGACGCGGCGGATTACTTCGCCTCGGTGAAGCCGAGGTCCTGGATCCGCGTGGTCGAGACCGGAACGGTGCCGAAGAGCTACATCGGCCAGGGCAACAAGCGCCTCCTTCATCCGGCCGGTGGCGAAGAGCCCATTGCCAACCGCATCATCGAGGTGCCGGAGAACGAGGAGGACGTGGTCTATCGCGATCCGCGGTCGGGCTTTGTCGCCTACGTGCCGACCGGCAGCATTGCGAAGGGCGAGGCACTCGCGACCACCGGCGGCGGCAAGACGCTGCCGTGCAGCATCTGCCACGGCCAGAACCTGCAGGGCCTGGGCGACGTGCCGGGGATCGCCGGCCGCCACCCGAACTACATCGTGCGGCAGATGTGGAACATGCAGAACGGCGAGCGCGTCGGCAATTCGGCGGCGCTGATGCGGCAGGTGGTCGAGAAGCTGTCCAACGACGACATGCTGGCGATAGCGGCTTACGTGGCGTCGCGTGCGCCGTGACTTTTCCCGCGCTTGCGCGGGACAGGCCATTCAAAGGGGCGGGACATGCCGCCGAGTTGTCCTTCAAGATGCGCGACCGGCAGGTCCTCGCCCTGGAGCCATCGATCGAGACTCACGTCCAGCATGTCCTCCTCAAGGGCGGCGGCGTCTCCGCCGATCCCGATCAACAGGCGTTTCTTCGATGGCTCGGCGACAATGGTGTGGAGCGTGCCGGCGCCTTTCAGGTATCCATGGTGAAAGGCCGGGGATGTGGAACGATTCAACGCCGTGAACATGGCTTCGGCGCTGAGATGTCGCGCCGCCCAAGCCTCAAGCGGGGACAATCGCTGCTGCGAATGCGCTGCGCGGCGATTCAGCGGCCGCAGAAGCGAAGACTGAAAGTGATTGGTGCAGGCGAGCCAGTCCCCGGTGCGCACCGCGACGCTGCCAGGGACGGCCTCCACAACGGCAGCCACGCCGTTGGCGTCGAGCAGCGAGTAGTTGTACTGCATGGCGTGGGGAAGGCTGCGGAGCATCGCGACCGCCTCAGCCGTCGTCGCGCATTGATCGAGGACCAGTCTCACCATCAAGACGCAAGACAGTCCCGGATACCGCGGGCTCGATCTCACCAGGTGAAGGCCGATCGTGAGGCCATGCTCATTCATTCCGTCAAGCCGGCCTGTCAGTAGCTCGCTGGAGCCAATGCTGGCATAGCTGCCGCTGGCCTGGACAACAACGAACCGTGCCGCATAGTGCCGCGGCTTGAAGTCATAGTTGCGGCCGTAGACACCGTTGCTCATGATTGCGGAGCAGCCGCCGAGCGGAGGTCGCAGGCCGTTGTTGCCGAAGCAAAGAACGGCCCGTTCCATCGCTATCCCGAGGCCGTCCGCGAGCCCGCCGATCTCTTCCCATAGCGCCGGCGAAAATTTGGCGAACGTCCGTTGTTCGGTTTGGATGTTGAACCACCAGGGAAACCTGATTGTTGTACGACTGAGAAAAGCCCGCCCTTTGGGAGTCGCAGCAAACAATCGGGCTTGCGCACGGCCGACTTCGTAGGGGGTGCCCCGGCACTGAACGACGCTGACTCGAAACGGCTTCATGGCGTCTCTCATGAAGAGCTCGTCTGGCTGCCAGCGGGAGCACGATCCGGAGGTCATTGACGCCCAAGCCGGCAATTGATTCAAGGCCGCAGCCGACGAGGCTATCGAAGCGCGTCGGGAGGAGCGCAACGCGAGACCGCGCGGGCCGGGCCATCCGCGGCCGTAGGGGCGGCCAACAGGGCTGCGGACACCGGCCCCCAGTTGGGGTAAGCTCATGGTTCGATGAATCAGACCGTTCGCCCGCTGCCCCAGCCCGTCCGGATCGGCCATTCGGCCTGTCCCCATGATTGCCCGTCGACCTGCGCGCTCGAGGTGGAGGTGCTGGACGACCGCACCATCGGCCGGGTGCGCGGCGCGCCGGACAATACGTATACGAGTGGCGTGATCTGCGCGAAGGTCGCGCGCTACGCCGAGCGCATCCATCACCCCGACCGGCTGCTCAAGCCGATGCGCCGCGTGGGGCCGAAGGGCTCCGGCCAATACGCGCCGATCGGCTGGGACGATGCGCTCGATCTTGTGGCCGAAAAATTCCTCGAAGCGGAGCGGCGCTTCGGCGCGCAGTCGGTCTGGCCGTACTACTACGCCGGCACCATGGGCCTGGTGCAACGCGACGGCATCCATCGCCTGCGCCACGCCAAGAAGTATTGCGGCTTCCACTCCACGATCTGCGTCAACGCCTCCTACACCGGCTTCGCCGCTGGCACCGGCCGCATCGCTGGCCCAGACCCGCGCGAGATGGCGAAGTCCGACGTCATCGTGATCTGGGGCACCAATCCGGTCTCGACCCAGGTCAACGTGATGACGCACGCGGCGCGCGCCCGGAAGGAGCGCGGCACCAAGATCGTCGCCGTCGACGTCTACATGAACGGCACCATGGAGCAGGCCGACCTCGCCGTCATGGTAAAGCCCGGCACCGACGGCGCGCTGGCCTGCGCGGTGATGCATTGCCTGTTCCGCGACGGCAAGGCGGACTGGGCCTATCTCGACAAGTACACCGACGCGCCGCGCGAGCTCGAGGCGCATCTGAAGACGCGCGATCCGCAGTGGGCCTCGGCGATCACCGGCTGTCCGGTCGAGACGATCGAGCAATTTGCGAAGCTCGTCGGCGACAACAAGCGCAGCTACTTCCGTCTGGGCTACGGCTTCTCGCGCTCGCGCAACGGTCCGGTCAACATGCACGCCGCGTCCTGCATTGCGGCCGTGACCGGCGCGTGGCAATACGAGGGCGGCGGCGCATTCCACAACAACGCCGATATCTATCATATCAACAAGTCGCTCATCGAGGGTCACGACGTGCGCGACCCGTCGGTGCGCATGATCGACCAGTCGCGGGTCGGGGCGGTGCTTACCGGCGACCGCGAGGCGTTGAAAGACGGTCCGCCGGTCGCCGCGATGCTGATCCAGAACACCAATCCGGTGTCGGTGTGCCCCGACCAGGAGGTGGTGAAGCGCGGCTTCGCTCGCGAGGACCTGTTCGTCTGCGTCCACGAGCAGTTCATGACCGAGACCGCGCGCATGGCCGACGTGGTGCTGCCTGCGACCATGTTCATGGAGCACGACGACGTCTACCAGAGCGGCGGCCACCAGCACATCATCCTCGGGCCGAAGCTGATCGAGCCGCCCGGCGAATGCCGGCCCAACCACGACGTGATCTGCGCGCTGGCCAAGCGGCTTGGCGCCGAGCATCCGGGCTTCAAGATGACGGCGCGCGAGCTGATCGACGCGACCCTGCAGAAGTCGGGCTGGGGCACGCTCGAGCGGCTCGAGCGCGACAAATGGATCGACTGCCAGCCGGACTTCGAGACCGCACACTATCTGAAGGGCTTCGCCTATCCGGACGGCAAGTTCCGCTTCAAGCCAGACTGGCCGAAGGTGCCGTTCCGCAGCGCCTATCCGGCGGGGCCGACCGAGCAGATGCCGAAGCTGCCGGACCACTGGACCATCATCGAGCAGGCCGACGTCGAGCATCCGTTCAGGCTTGCGACGTCGCCGTCGCGCGGCTTCCTCAACTCGACCTTCAACGAGACGAAGTCGTCACAGGCGCAGAACCGCGGCCGGCCCGACGTGATGATCCATCCGGACGACGCGCGCACGCTTGGCATTGCGGACGGCGCCGAGGTGGTGATCGGCAACAGGCGCGGCGAGGTGCGGTTGCATGCCAAGGTCTACGACGGCGTGCGGCGCGGCGTGCTCATCGCGGAATCGATCTGGCCGAACGACGCCTATCCGGACGGCAAGGGCATCAACACGGTGACCGGTGCGGATTCGATCGCGCCCTACGGCGGCGCGGCGTTCCACGACAACAAGGTCTGGATCAGGCCGCGGGCGTGAGCCGCGCTCAGTGCGGCAGGTGCCCCATGAATGCGTAGAACACGCACAGCACGAGGCTCGACCACACCGCTGCGGTGAAATAGAGCGACATCCAGGCGATCTCGCCCTTCCACTCGGCGATGTCGTGGGTCACGACCCAGCGGGTGCTGACGTCGCGCAGCCCTTCGAGCGGCGTCAGCAGCCTGCCGCCGCCCACGACCTTGGCCCGCCACCGGCTGAGATACATCGGCACGTCGATCGCGACCAGGAACGCCAGATAGCCCGCGGTTCCGAGGATCGCGACGGCCAGCGCGAGGCGGACCGGTCCGTCGAACTCCGGCAGCAGCCGGCCGAGCGCGATCCCGACGAGGAAGAAGGCCGCAGCCCAAATCGAATTTTCGATGGCGTTGCCCAGGTAGTTCCGGGTCAGCACCGCGTACCACGAGAAGCATTCCGCGATCACGATCATCGGCACGATCGCCCAGGCGACGTTCAGGACGGTTTGCGCACCGGTCATGGTGCCGAGCTGGTGCAGCACGATCGCCCACTGCGCCGCGAAGGCGATCTCGGCCACGGTGGCGACCGACCGTCCGACGGCCACGCTCGACAGCCATGTGTCGAACAGGCAGATGCGCTGCACGTCGGCGCGCGGCAGGAACGACCGGAAGGCGCAGCCGAACACATAGGCCGCGGAGAGCAGGAGCATGAGCTCGGGGTAGGAGGCATGGGCCACGCCGCCGAGCCTCTGGCCCTGGAGCTGGTGATACATCAGGGACCAGATCGCGAGGCCGGACTGCTGTCCCGGCAGCTCGCTGTAGAGCAGGAACCAGACCGCGATGTTGACGCCGCTGACGAAGGTCAGCAGACCCCACCACCAGGCGAGGGGATTGGACCAAGCCAATGCAACCGACCGGGATCTTGACCGCGCCCGCGACTCCAGAGTCATGGCTCGCTCCACATGTAACCGAACTGACATCTTACAGTAGTAATTCTGTCACAAACTACATCAGGCTCGATAAAAATTAATGCGGAGCCCGCGGTGAAAATGCGGCGCGCGGTTTGTCACAATGGCCGCCGCCGCGGCGGTAAGTTTGGAAGGCGACGGGTCGCTCATGGGAACAAGGCGCAAGAACCAGTCGGGACGAGGAGGCGCCAGCCGGGATCCCGAGCTGTTGCGCCGCCTGCTGCGCGCCAAGGACCGGATGGATGCCGCGTCGCACGAAGAGTGGCCGGTCCGGCGGCTGGCCCGTGTGAGCGGCGTCTCAGAGGCGCACTTCGCGCGCTCGTTCAAGGAGGCCTACGGCGTTCCGCCGCACCGCTATCTCCTGACGCGGCGCATCGAGCGGGCCGCGGCGCTGCTCCGCGACACCGACTTGGCCGTCACCGAGATCGCGTTCCAGACCGGCTGGCAGAGCCTTGGAACCTTCGGGCGCACGTTCCGCGACATCACCGGCGAGAGCCCGGGCGAGCTGCGTGCCCGCGAGAAAGCGGCTGCGCACGAGCTCGATCGGGTGCCGGCCTGCTTCGTCAGCGCCGCGCACCGGCCCGACCTCAAAATCGCAGTTTCGGAGAAGCGGCGGCAGGAGGCGGGCGCTATAGACGGGCCCGACGAAACCGAGCTCTCAACGGAGGTGCCATGAGTCAAGGTGTCGAGGTGGCGGGTCTGTACGTTCGCGATCAGGACGAGGCTCTCAAGTTCTATGTCGAGAAGCTCGGCTTCCGTGTGCACACCGATGCGCGCAACGGCAACTACCGCTGGCTCACCGTGCAGCACCCCGAGCAGCCGTCGTTCCAGCTCGGGCTGTTTGCGCCACAGCCGCCGACCGTGGACGCCGCGACCGCGCAGACCTTGCGCGAGGTCTTGGCCAAGGGCGCGATGCCGCCGCTGGTGCTCATGGTTGACGACTGCCGTGCCGCCTACGACCGGATGCGCGCCCGCGGCGTGGAGTTCACGCAGGAGCCGACGGAACGCTACGGCTCGGTGGACGCGAGCTTCCGCGATCCGTCGGGCAACGGCTGGAAGATGATCGAGGCGCGGCGAGCGCCGCAATAGCCATGAAGAAAGCGACGACGACTGTGAAGAAGACAAAGAGCGACCCGGAAGGCGGAAAAGCAGATTCGCCCTCTCAACTGATCGACCGGAGAATCAAGGAGCTGGACGATTGGCGCGGCGACACGCTTGCCCGTGTCCGGGCGATCATCAAGCAGGCCGATCCCGACGTGGTCGAGGAATGGAAGTGGCGCGGCGTGCCGGTGTGGGAGCATGCCGGCATCATCTGCACCGGCGAGACCTACAAGGCCGTCGTGAAGCTGACCTTCGCCAAGGGGGCCTCGCTGGATGATCCGTCAAGCCTGTTCAACTCCAGCCTTGAAGGCAACACCCGGCGCGCCATCGACATCCACGAGGGCGACAAGATCGACGACAAGGCATTGAAGGCGCTCATCCGCGCCGCCGTGGCGCTGAACACTTCGGGCGCGAAGCGGCCGAAGACGAAAGCCTAGAGCGCGCTTCAAGCTGCGCGATCATTGACCCGCACCGCAGCGGCCATGAACAGGAACGAGAGCGCCAGCGAGGTAAGAAGCATGGAACCTCCAAGGCGATCGATAAGAACAAAAGAAGAACAAAAAGTCAAGTCACCGCTGTGCCGCCTCGGCCGAGATATGCGCCCGTTGCGCCAGGCCCTGGCCGAACGAGATGTTCTCGCCCGGCACCTCATAGAGCGTGATCATCAGGTCGTCGGGAGCGATTCCCGCGGCTTTGACCACATTTTCGTTGAATGCCTTCAGCAGCGCCGCGCGCTTTTCCTTGGGCCGCCCCGCGATGAACGTGACCTCGAGCAGGATCAGGTCGTCGGAATATTTCAGGCCCAGGAATGACGGCGTGTGGCGGAGCTGGCTCCTCGGCAGGACGTGGATGATCTGGAAGAAATCGTCCGGCGGCACGCCGAGCGCGCTCATCAGCGCGTCCTGGACGGCCTTCGACACCTTGTCGAGGCGGGCTGCGTCGTAGCGTCCTTCGAGGACGTGGATCTTGGCGACGGGCATCTTGCTCTCCTTACAGGTTGATGACGCGATCCATGGGATTTCCGATCACGCCCGGGCAGGGGCGGGTGGCGCTGTCACGGCTTCGTCGCCGCGGTCGCGCTGGCCGATGGTGAGAATGAGCGCCGCGGCGATCAGGCAGAGCGCGCCGGAGGTGAAGAACGCCGGCAGATAGCTCGACAGCATCGTGCGGGAGAGGCCCGCGCCGAATGCTGCGAACGCTGCGCCGAGCTGATGCCCGGCAAAGATCCAGCCGAACACCAGATTGGCGCGCTCGCGGCCGAACCGTCCGACCGTAAGCTTCACGGTCGGCGGCACCGTCGCGATCCAGTCGAGGCCATAGAACATCGCGAACAGCGACAGGCCGTAGAATGTGAATCCCGTGAACGGCAGATAGAGCAGCGACAGTCCGCGCAGGCCGTAGTACCAGAACAGCAGCCAGCGATTGTCGTAGCGGTCCGACAGCCAGCCCGAGCCGATCGTGCCGGCGATGTCGAACAGCCCCATCGCGGCAAGAACGCCGGCGGCACCCACGGCCGGCAGGCCGAAATCGGCGCACAGCGGCACGAAGTGCGTCTGGATGAGTCCGTTGGTGCTCGCGCCGCAGATGAAGAAGGTGCCGAACAGCACCCAGAACACGCCAGTGCGGCTCGCGTCGCGGAGCGCGTACCATGCCGTCATCAGGCCCAGGCTTGGAGCCGGGCCGGGCGCAGCGACCGGAGCTTCCGCCTCCTGGCCGAACGGGGCGAGGCCCACGTCGGATGGCCGGTCGCGCATTAGGGTCAGCATCGCGAGCGTGGCAAGCCCGAGCACGGCGCAGACCAGGACGAGCGCCATACGCCAGCCGAACTGCTCGGAAACGTGCGCCAGCAGCGGCAGGAACACGAGCTGGCCGGTCGCCGAGCTCGCGGTGAGAAGTCCGGTGACGAGGCCGCGCCGCGTCGCGAACCAGCGCGTCGCGACTGTGACGCCCAGCACCAGTGC
>CAKZHN010000157.1 GCA_936924235.1 uncultured Rhodoplanes sp.
TGCTCATACGGCCCGGTCAGCCCGTCGGGAAGCCGTGTCGTGAGATCGCCTTCGGCGATCTTGCCCAGCGCCTCGACCAGCACGTCCACGACCTTGGCCTGCTCGTCGGCGATCTGCTGCTGACCCGCGAGTTGCTGGCGCTGCGCTTCGGCCTGGGCCTCGGCGTTCTGCTGCCGCTCGCGTTCGGCCTGCTGACGCTGCTCGTCGGACGCCGAAGCCAGCCGGCGCTTCTCCTGCCCGGCTTGCCGGAACACCAGCACAGCCTTGGCCATGGTGCCGATCTCGTCGCGGCGCTCGGTGCCCGGCACGTCGACATTGTCGTCGCCCTGCGCGAGCTTCTCCATCGCCGTGGTGAGCGACTGCACCGGGCGCGAGATCGACTTGATGGTCATCCACAGCGCCGCGGCGGCAAGCAGCACGCCGAACACCAGGATCGACAGGCTGATCGCAAGCGACGTGATGCTGCCCTGCCGCAGGTTCGCGGTATAGGCCTCGCTCGCTTCCGCGGCGCCGTACATCACGTCGAGCAGCGTGAAGAGCTGCGGCGTGGACGCGTCCACGTACTGCAGCACCGTCATCGGATAGGCGGCGCCTTCCGCGGACAGCTTGCGCATCTGGTCGGCGAACGGCTGGAATTTTGCGAAATAGACGTCCTTGGCGCTCTTGATGCCTTTCAGGACTTCGGCGTGCTCGTTGGACTTGAGGTTGATCTCCAGAAGCTTCCAGGCGAGCGCAACCTGCGCCCTCACCTCGCAGATGCCGGCCAGCTTGTCGGCGGGGATCGGAGCCTTCGCGGCGATCGCGGAAGCGATGTGCGATCGCTCCATGCCGGCGATGTCGCGGAGATTCCAGGCGAGGATGCGCACTGTCGAAAGCCGCCCCAGTTCCGGATCGACGGCGCTGACGTTTCGGAGCACGGCGGCCCAGACCTTCTGCGAGGTGGCCGACAACTCCGACATCGCCACAAAGAAGTTCTTCACCGTGTCGGCGTCGCGGTCCGCCTTGCCCTGCTTCACGGCAGTGTCCGCCTTCGCACGGTAGCTGTTGGCCTTGTCGATGCCGCCCTTCAATTCGCCGAGCAGCGCCGCCTTGTTGGGAATGTCCTGTGCACCGAGATCGTTATACGCCCCCGAGATCTTCTGCACGGCCGCGGTGCGCCGCTTGGTGATCTCGGCCAGCACCTCAGAGCCGGCGGGATCCGCGGCCAGCATCGCGTTGTTGGTGGCGAGCCGCTCCATCAGGATCTCGTAGACGCCGGCGATCAGCTTGTTGGCGGCCGCGTTCTGGCTATCCATCACCTCGATCTGCCGGTGGCTGTCCCAGCTCTGATGGGCCTTCGAGGCGAGCAGCCAGAACGCGATCGGCATCACCAGAGCGAACGCCAGGGCGATACGGCTGGCGATCTTCATCGAGCTGAACAGATTCATGGAGAGGCAGTGTCCCTTCTGATCGGCATGACGCCGAAGCCAAGTGCAATCGATCCGCCGGCCATCGGGCTCGGCAGGCACGCCATTTGCTGATTGCAGGGAACTGCGGTCTTCGCCCCCGGAGACCCCTTCAATCGCGATCCGCGACTCGACACGGCGCGAATTCACGTCGGTTTTACGTGGTTGTCATTTTTAAATTCTTAACCGCCCGGTAACCGCTTCGGGTCTGAGACGGACAAAGTGACGCAACTCGGTTTGTCGGCTTATGGCGCGATGTGTGAGGCGGCGATCCACAGCACCGCGAACACCACGCCGAAGCCGATCATCAGCCCGAGCAGGAACACCCAGGCGGTGCGCCAGCCACTGCGGCCGGTGTGCTCGACCGGCGTCGTGTCCGCCGCCAGCGCCTTGTCGCGCTCGATCATGCGCAGCGCGACGTAGTGCGTCACCGCCTTCACGAGATCTGCGATCTCGCCCGACTCCGCCAGCACCTTGCGGCCGTAGCGCGTGTCCTGAACGAAACGGTAGCGGCGCTTGTCGCGGCCCATGGCCACATGCGCGATGGCGTCGATCCAGAGTCTGGGCACGTCACCCCGGCTGATGCCGCGATCGAACAGCTCGATCTCCGGCGGGATCTCCTTGAACAGCGGATCGAGCGCGTCGTTGAGCAGTTCGAGCCGCGCAAGCTCGGCGTCGCGCAGGTCGACCACCACGGCCGTCCGCTCGGCGACTTCGATGCGGGTCTGCCGGACCGCAGCCTTCAGCGATCCAGGCTCCGCGTCCGCCGCCCCCGCATCGGGCTTCGGACGGCGTCTGAGCCACGCCATAAGGGTTAATGTAGCAGGGCGGTTCCCCACCGCAAAATAAGGCAGAACCTGGATTTTTATGGTTAACGGCGGGCCTGGAAAATCAGCCGCCCAGGCCGTATTTCCGGCCCCAGCCGAGGCCATCCTCGGTCCGCGCCCGGGGCTTGTATTCGCAGGCCGTCCAGCCGGACCAGCCGAAGCGGTCCAGCGCCTCGAACACCGCCGGGTAGTTGATCTCGCCCTCGTCCGGCTCTGCGCGCGTCGGCACCGCGGCGATCTGCACGTGGCCGACCAGCGGCTGATGCGCCTCGAAGCGCTTGATCAGATCGCCGCTCACGATCTGCACGTGATAGAAGTCGAACTGGATCTTCACGTTGGGCCGCCCGACCTTGCCGATAATGTCGGCGGCCTGCTCGATCCGATTCAGAAAATAGTTCGGCCGGTCGCGGGTGTTGATCGGCTCGATCAGCAGCGTGACGCCCTTGTCCTTCGCGAGATCGGCCGCGCGGGCGAGGTTCGACACGAAAGTCTTTTCGGCCGCCGGCCGCTGTTCGGGCGGCACCTTGCCGGCCATGCAGTGGATCGCGCTGCCGCCGATCGCGACAATATAGTCCAGCGCCTGCTTGAACACCGCATCCCATTCGGCTTCGCGGCCCGGCACTGCGCCCAGGCCGGAGTCGCCCTCGCGGCCGCCGACCGCGGTGTTCAACCCAAGCTGCGTGAGCTTGTGCTTGCCGAGCTCCGCCTTCACCGCCGCAGGAGACTGGTCATAGGGATATTGCAGCTCGACCGCCTTGAAGCCCGCGGCTGCGGCGGCGCCGAAGCGCTCGATCAGCGGCCGTTCGGTGAAGAGATAAGCGAGGTTGGCGGCAAAGCGCGGCATGGAACGGCTCTCTTTCGGGCTCGGGCTTGTTCGGGGCTAAGGCTTTGGGACAGCGGCAGGAACTGTAGCCGCCCGGCCGCGCCTGCCAAATCGCTGAAATGCAAAGCGTCTTCCCGCCCACTATGAGTGGGCAGATTAACCTCCCGAACAGCACCCATCGTCGGCCCACTCAAAATCGGCGTACCGCATTGCGAGACACTCCAATAAGTATCGATTTTTCATAATCTTATAAATGTGGGAAATTGCCCATATATTTGCCCACCTGCCGGGTGGGATGAATTGTGGTTGACGGCCTTAACCAAAATTGGTCGCATTCGACCCGGGCCCACGACTGTCGCTGACCCGCAAAACCCACGCCGTTGCTGGCTTCGCGCCACTTCGGACGGGGCGGCGATCAAGCCGGCAACGAACCGGCGTGGCGTGGGACCGGAGGAACACCGGAGCGACGCCATGAACGCCCAAGAGCTGCTGCAGGAAATTTCCGACTATTGCCGCCAGACCGGCCTTGCCGAGTCGACCTTCGGCCGGAGAGCCGTCAACGACGGGAAGCTCGCGAGCAGGCTTCGCCACGGCGGGCGCATCACCACCGAGACGCTCGACCGCATCCGCAATTTCATGACGAACAACGCCAACGCCGTGGCGCGGCCCGCGATCATTCCGCGCACCGTCGACCGCAGCCTGGAGACCACCGCGCCGCCGCTCGCCGCAGCCATGCCGGCCCCGTCGCCGCTTTCCGCCGCCGTCCCGGCGCATCGCCCGGCCGTCAGCGTGCCGATGCCGATGTCCGCGCCGCGCGGCGCACCGATGCCGATGCCGGCCGGCCAATCGCCGGGCGGTGGCGGCGGTCCGGATCCGCAGCGCAATTTCCGCTTCTTCGACAACCGGCAGAAGTATCTGCTCTTCGTCAACACCTGCTCGGAGAAGTGGGTGGTGGCGCACCGCGTGTCGATGGAGCTTGCCAACATCCATCCACGGCCGCCGGCGCTTCGCCTGTTCGACGCCGGCGTCGGCGACGGCACGGTGCTGCTGCGCGTGATGCGCTCCATGCACGACCGCTTCCCGCACACGCCGTTCTACGTCGTCGGCAAGGAGATCAGCCTCGAGGACGTCCGCCTTGCGACGCAGAAGATGTCGGACCGCTTCACCGAGCATCCGGCGACCGTGCTGGTGCTCACCAATCTGGCCTATGCCGACGCGCCGTTGCTGCATGTGAAGTCGCTGTCGGCGGCCTCCAGCATGGTGTGGCACGAGGTGGCTTTGTCCGGCACCTCGGCGCACCAGTTCGAGCAGCAGATCACGGACCTCGTGCCGTTCCTCAACGAGAACTGGAAGGCCGGCGTCAGCCCCAAGACCGGCAATCCGGTCTACGAGCGCCCGGTCGTGCTGGTGATCTACCGCGAGGACCACAAGTTCCTGCTCGATCCGATCATTCCGCGGCCCGGCGGCACGGTCGCGAACTACGATCTCGTGATCGCCTCGCAGCCCTACCGCGCCCGCGCCTCGCTCGACTTCAAGGCCAAGCGCGTCATCGCGCCGCTCGCCCGCGCGCTCGGCCCCGGCGGCCGGCTGATCGCAATCCATTCGCACGGCAACGATCCCGGCCACGAGATCGTGCAGAACGTCTGGCCCGGCGACAATCCGTTCCTGCACGACCGCCACCAGATCATGAAGGCGGTGAAACAGGAGCTCGGGCAGGCCGGCCGCGATCTCAACTTCAACGCCTATGCCGACAACCGCTCGCTGTTCCGCTACGACATGCACACGCTGCCGAGCGAGATCACGCAGGAGTCCTCGATCGGCACCTCGACATTGTTCGCGGCCTGGAACGCCGCGATCTACGTGTCGCAGGTCGAGGACCATCGCGTCGCGGAGGCTGCGGCCGACGGCCGCTATCTCGACGCCACCGCCGAGGTGCTGCAGAAGCACGGCGGGCTGTGGTTCTTCGACGAGTCCTACGTGATCTCGAGGCGGCGCGAATAACGCGGGAGGCCGGGCCATGCCTCTTACGCTGCTGCGCAAGCCCCTCGTCACCCAGCCCCTCGTCAATGAGCGAAGCGAGACCGCGCCGCTCGTCACGGCGTTTCTCCGTCAGTTCTCGATGGAGATCACGCGGCCGTCCGACGCCGGGCTTGGCCAGCTGAAAGCCGTGCTGCCGGCGAGGTCGCCGGTCTATGTGCCGGCCATCCCCAACAGCCCGCTGTCCGAGCTGATCGCGGCGGCGACGCGGCTCCGCGCCCAGGGCTTCGAGCCGGTGCCGCACATCGCGGCGCGCCACATCGAGAGCCGCGCCGCTCTTGAAGACCTGCTGTCGCGGCTGTCGCGATGGGCCAATGTGCGGCGGGCGCTGATCATTGGTGGCGATGTCGCCACCGCAGCCGGGCCGTTCAACAGCGCGCTCGAACTGATCGACAGCGGGCTCCTGCAGCGGCACGGCATCGCCGAGATCGGCATCAGCGGCTATCCCGAAGGTCATCCCAAGCTGTCGCTGGAGACGCTCGACCGGGCGCTCGCGGCCAAGATCGAAGCCGCCGAGCAGACCGGGCTCGCTGTGACGATCGTCACGCAGTTCTGTTTCGATGCGCCTGCCATCATGAACTGGATCAAGCGCCTGCGCGCGCTCGGCCTGGAGCACCCCGTCCGCATCGGTATGGCGGGTCCGGCGAGCTTCGCCGCGCTGATGCGCTACGCGCGGCTGTGCGGCGTCCGCGCCTCGGCGCACGGCCTCGCCTGCCAGCCTGGCCTGGTCAAGCATCTGCTCGGCGTGAGCACGCCCGACCGCATCATCCGGCCGCTGGCGGAAGCCTGCGCCGAAGGCGCGCTGGGTCGCGTGTCGGCGCATTTCTTTTCGTTCGGCGGCGCGGCAGCAACGGCGCGCTGGGCCGCCGCCGCAGCAGCGGGCCGGATCGTGCTCGATCGCGCCGGCGGCTTCGGCGTCGCGCCGCCCTGTGAGCAGCCCTGAATTTCCCGCCATAGGCGCCAGGCCGCGCCTCGCCTTGCGTTAATCGTCGATTCCCTGTGCAATGACCGCAATACAGGGAGGCCGGGGATGGCGCAGCGCGCAGCAGTCAGAATGCTGTCCACGCTTGGTGGCGCGCTTACGGCTTCGCTCTTCGCTTTGCTCTTGGCCACCTCCGCTTCGGCGCAGACCTACGGCTTCGCGACGCTGCCGCCGGGTTCGCTCAGCCACGTCATCTCGTCCGCGGTGTCCAAGTCGCTCAAGGACAGGGCCGGCCTCAACGTCCTGGTGCAGCCGGCGGCCGGCGGCAACGTCATCGTTCCCATGGTGGGCCGCGGCGAGGCCGAGATCGGCATCGTCAACATCATGGAGGTCCAGGACGGCTTCGAAGCCGGCCTCAAGGACCTGCGCGTGATCACCGCGGCGCATGCGCTGCGCACACCGATGTTCGTGCGCAAGGACTCCGGCATGCGCACCATCGCCGACCTCAAGGGCAAGCGGGTGACGATGGGCTATTCGGCGATGCGCAACATCGACCAGGTCACGCGCGCCATGCTGGCCACCGCCCGCCTCACCGAAGCCGACATCAAACCGGTGCTGGTGCCGAATGTCGTGCGCAGCGCCGACGACTTCGTCGCCAGCAACGCCGACATGTTCTTCTTCGCGTTCGGCGGCCCCAAGGTGCGCGAAGCGGACGTGTCTGTCGGCGGCATCCGCGCGCTGGAAATCGATCCGGCCGGCATGCCCGCCGCCCGCAAGATCATGGCATGGGGCTATCTCACCGACGTTGCGCCCGGCCCGGCGTTTACCGGCGTCGAGAAGCCGATGAAGATCTACAGCTTCGACAATGTGCTGATCACGCATGCCAAGGCGCCGGACGATCTGATCTACAAGCTTCTCGATTCGATGGTGCAGACCAAGGCCGACCTGGTCGCGATCGCGCCGCCGCTGCAGGAGTTTTCCGCAGCCTTCGGCTACCGCGCCTATGGGGTGCCGTACCACTCCGGCGCGCTGAAGTATTTCAAGGAACACGGCCTCACGGCGCGGCCGATAGAGTGATAGGCTTACCGGCAACAAGATCAAAGAGTGGGGGGAGTGATACGATGCAGGCCAAAGAAATGCGGAGACGCGTGTTGGTGGGCGCGCTCCTGGTTGCGGCCACGACCTGCATGCACGGCGGGCCGGCGTTCGCCCAGACCATGGGCTTCGCCACGCTGCCGCCCGGCACGCTCAACCACACCACAGCGTCCGCCATCGCCAAGGTTCTCAAGGACCGGGGCGGCATGAACGTGCTGGTGCAGCCGACCGCCGGCGACCAGGTGATCAACCCGATGGTCGGCCGCGGCGAAGTCGAGATCGGCATCACCAACATCATGGAGGCGCAGGACGCGCTCGACGGCCAGTTCAAGGACATGCGGCTGATCGCAGCCGTCCATCCGCTGCGCACGCCGATCTTCGTGCGCAAGGACTCCGGCATGACCACCACCGCCGACCTCAAGGGCAAGCGCGTCACGCTCGGCTATTCGGCAATGCGCAACATCGACAAGACCATGCGATCGATGCTCGCGACCGCGAACCTGACCGACGCCGACGTCAAGCCGGTGCTGGTGCCCAACGTGGTGCGCAGCGCCGACGAGTTCATGGCCGGCAATGCCGACATGTTCTCGTTCGCGTTCGGCGGCCCCAAGGTGAAGGAGGCCGACGTCACGGTCGGCGGCATCCGCGCGCTCGAGCTCGACACCGGAAACTTCGCGGCGGCGCGCAAGATCATGCCCTGGGCCTATCTCACGGACGTGGCGCCCGGCGCGATCTTCACCGGCGTCGAGAAGCCGATGAAGGTCTACAGCTTCGACAACGTGCTGATCGCTTCGGCTAAGGTGTCCGACGACTTCGTCTACAAGGTGCTCGACCTGATGGTGAAGAACAAGGACGACCTCGTCGCCGTGCAGCCGGTGCTGCGCGAGTTCTCGGCCGAGACCGCCTACAAGCAATACGGCGTGCCCTACCATCCGGGCGCGCTGAAGTATTTCAAGGAAAAGAACCTCACAGCCAAATCAATCGAGTGACAAAGCCGGCCACGAACAAGGCCAGCGGAACGATCGGGGAGGATCACATGACGGCCAGCAGCACACGAGCGGCGTTTCGGCATGGATTGTTCGGCGCGGCACTCGCCGCAGCGCTGGCGTTCGGCGGCGCACCCGCCGGCGCGCAGACCTACGGGCTTGCCACCATGCAGCCCGGCACGCTCGCCAACACGGTGGCCTCCGCCATCGCCAAGACGCTGAAGGAAAAAGGCGGCCTCAACACGCTGGTGCAGGCGACCGCGGGCGAGTCGGTGCTGATCCCGATGGTGGCGCGCGGCGAGATCGACCTCGGCATGGCCAACATGCTGGAGGTGGTCGAGGGCATCGAGACCGGCAAGCTGCAGAACGACCTGCGCGTGATCGGCTCGATCTACGTGCTGCGCATGGGCTTCTTCGCCCGCAAGGACAGCGGCATCGTCAACATGGCCGACGTCAAAGGCAAGCGCGTGCCGGCCGGCTATTCGGCGATGCGCACGCTCGACAAGAACACCCAGGCGATGCTGGCGACCGCGGGCCTCACGCTCAACGACGTCAAACCCGTGATGGTGCCGAACGTGCTGCGCGGCGGCGATGACTTCATGTCGGGCTCGAACGACATGTTCATGTTCTCGTTCGGCGGCCCCAAGGTGCGCGAGGCCGACGCCACGGTCGGCGGCGTGCGGGCCGTGAAGGTCGGCGACACGCCGGAAGGGCTCGCGGCGAGCCGCAAGATCTTCCCCTACGGCTACTTCACCGAGGTGCAGCCGATCCCGGCCTATGTCGGCGTGGTCGAGCCCATGAAGGTGTACAGCATGGACTACATCCTGTTCACCAATTCCAAGATGAAGAACGAGACCGTCGAGAAGATCATCGACACCATGGCGAAGAACAAGCCCGACATGGTGGCGACGGCGCCTGCGATGAACGACTTCTCGGTCGACACCATGTATCGCAAGCACGACATGACCTATCACCCGGGCGCGCTGAAATACTTCCAGGATCACAAGATCGAAGCGAAGGCTTACTGAGCCAAGGCCACTGAGCCGCCACCTGCCGATCCAACGTCAGCAATCGAGAGCCATCGCGTGACCGACCAGCATCAAGCTCCCGCCGCCCATGTCTCGGCCGCGTCGGAGGAGCGCTTCATCGCCAGCACCGAGGAGTTCGCGGCCGAGTCCTCGAAGGCCACGGTGTTCACCTCGATGACCATCCAGGCGCTGCTGGTCGCCTGCGTGGTGCTCTGGGTGCTCGACGTGCCGCGGCAGGTGTTCGGCATGTCGTTCTACACCGAGCAGCTCCTGGCGGTGACGCTCGGCCTGACGCTGGCGCTGGCCTTCATCACCGAGGCTCAGCGCACGCCCAGCGCCATGGACCTCGGCGGTGCGATCACGGCGCTGACGCTCGTCGTCTATCTGGTCTATCACTATCAGCACGACGGCGTCATGGCCTGGCCCGCGGTCGCGGGCCTCGTCGCGGCGCTGCTCTGGACCTTCTTCGCCAATCGCATGGTGGTGGCGCGCTGGCTCGACTGGATCTGTGCCGCGGCCTCGCTCGCGCTCTGCGCCTACATCACGGTCCGCTACGAAGCGCTGACCTACGAGCTCGCCATGTTGCCGTTCGAGGGCGTGCTCGGCAGCGCGATCCTGACATTCCTGGTGCTGGAGGCGAGCCGCCGCATCTCGGGCTGGGGCTTCGTCGCCATCATTCTGGCGATCGCGGTCTACGTCTATATCAGCCCGTTTCTGCCGGGCGATTTCCAGACCCGTTGGGTCAGCCCCGAGCGCATGGTCGCCTACGTCGGCCTCGACGTGAACGGCATGATCGGCTCGATCCTGCAGGTCGCAGTTCTCGTCGTGATCCCCTACACCATCCTCGGCCAGGTGCTGGCGCGCACCGGCGGCGCGGATTTCTTCTCGGACCTCGCAATGTCCGCGATGTGGCGCTTCCGCGGCGGCGCCGCGAAGATCGCAGTCGTGGGCTCGGCGCTGTTCGGCATGATCTCCGGCAGCGCGGTGTCGAACGTGCTTGCAGTCGGCGTCGTCACCATCCCGGCGATGAAGAAGTCCGGCTTCTCGGCCTATCGCGCGGCGGCGATCGAATCCGTCGGCTCGACCGGCGGGCAGTTGATGCCGCCGGTGATGGGCGCCGCGGCCTTCATCATGGCCGAGTTCCTGCAGGTCTCCTACGGCGCGGTCTGCATCGCCGCCGCGATCCCGGCCGTGCTCTATTACGCGTGCCTCTTCATCCACGTCGACCTCGAAGCCGCCAAGCAGGGCATCGGCGGCGTCGACTCCGAGGAGATGGCGCCGCTCAGCACGATCATCAAATCCGGCTGGCACTTCCTGGTGCCGATCTTCTTCCTGGTCATCGCGTTGATCTATCCCGAGGTGCTGCTCTTAACGCCCGAGAAGGCCGCCATCGCCTCCACGGCGCTGCTGATCGTGCTGACGCTCATCTTCGGCTATCGCGGCAAGCGCACCTCGGTGCGCGAAATCACCGTCGCCATCATCGAAAGCGGCCGCGTGTCGCTCGACATCATCCTCATCGGCGCCGCCGCCGGCATCATGGTCGGCGTCATGAGCATCTCCGGCCTCGCCTTCAGCATGACGCTGCAGCTGCTGGCGCTGTCCGGCGATAACGTGTTCCTGCTGCTGCTGCTCATCGCGGTGCTGGCCTTCGTGCTCGGCATCGGCCTGCCCACCGTGAGCGTCTACATCCTCACCGCGACCTTGCTCGCGCCGGCGCTGGTCAAGCTCGGCGTCACGCCGATGGCCGCGCATATGTTCGTGATGTACAACGGCATGCTGTCGATGATCACGCCGCCGGTGGCGTTCGCGGCCTATGCGGCCGCCAATATCGCGCGCACCGACGGCTGGACCACCGGCTGGATCGCCTGCCTCGTAGGCTGGAGCACCTTCATCCTGCCGTTCCTGTTCGTGCTGACGCCGAGCCTGCTGATGGACGGCCCGACCTACCTGATCGTCTGGAATTTCGTGCGCATCCTGTTCGCGCTGTTCGTCGGCACCGCGGCGATCGTGGGCTTCGCGCTGACGCCGCTCACGCTGGCGATGCGTTTCGTCTACGGCGCAATGGCGCTGCCGATCGCGCTCCCGCCGGAGTCGTTCAGCGGCAGCGTGGGCTACACCATCAACTTCATCGGCATCGGCGCCGGCATCGCGCTGCTGGTGATCGACCATCTGCGCCGGCAGAAGGCTGCAAGGGTCTCGACGGCCTGAAGCGCAGGGAGACGGTCGACATCCGGTCGATCGTCAAACCGAAAATGCAGACTGTCGTTTTGCATCGATGCGCAGGGTGAGGCGGCCGATCATGCGCCAGATGATCCTGGTTGGCTTCCTGCAGGCGCAGAACTGCACGAATCTCGCGAGCTCCTGGCGTCATCCGGAATCCCGCCCCGACAGCTGGTCGTCAGACTACTACCTCCATATCGGCCGGGTGCTGGAAGCCGGCAAGTTTCACCTTGGCTTCTTCGATGACCGGCTGTCGATGCCGGACATGTACGGACGCGACCACGCTCACACGGTCCAACACGGCATCCGTTGCGTGAAGCTTGACGCCGCCACCGTGCTGACCGTGATGGGCATGGCCACCGAGCGGCTCGGCCTCGGCGCAACATATTCCACCACCTATTACGAGCCGTTTCATGTCGCCCGCCTGTTCGCGACCCTCGATCTGATGACGGAAGGGCGCGCCGCCTGGAATGTCGTCACCTCGCTGAACGACGGCGAGGCCCAGAACATGGGCCGCGACGAGAGCCTCGACCATGATCTCCGCTACGACCGCGCCGATGAATTCATGGAGATCGTTCTCGGCCATTGGGATTCCTGGGAGGACGACGCGATCGTTCAGGACAAGGCCACCGGCCTGTTCGCGCATCCGGACAAGGTCCACCGCCTGGACCATGCGGGACGCCATTTCCGCTCCCGCGGTCCATTCACGGTGCCTCGCTCGCGGCAGGGCCATCCCGTCGTCATTCAGGCCGGAGCGAGCGGCCGCGGCAGGCGCTTCGGCGCGCAATGGGGCGAGGTGATTTTCGTCGTTCATCCAAACATCGAAACCGGCAAACGCAGCTACGCAAGCTTCAAGGCAGAGGTGGAGCGCTGCGGCCGCAATCCCGACCACGTCATCATCACCCATCTCGTCAACACGGTTTCCGCCGCGACAAAAACCGAGGCCGAAGACAAATGGGCGGAGATCGAGAAGCTACCGCTCGAGATCGACGCGCTGTCGCTCCTGTCGGAGGCGCTGAACTTCGACTTCGCGCGCAAGGGCATGGATGAGGCGTTCACCGACAGCGAGCTTGCCGCCATGTCCGGCCTGCAGGGGATCCGGGACCGGGTGTTGGCCGTGACGAAAAATCCAACGGTGCGAGAGTTCATCAAGATCAGCGGCCGTGGCCGGGTGCACAACCCGATCGTCGGTGGACCAAAGGAGGTTGCCGACCGGCTGGAGCAATGGTTCGTCGAGCGCGCCTGTGACGGGTTCGTGGTGTCTGCGACCCACGTGCCTGGGGCTTACGAGGACTTCGTCAGCTTCGTGGTGCCGGAGCTGCAGCGCCGTGGCCTGTTCCACCAGGACTACGCCGGCACGACGTTGCGGGCGAATCTCGGCCTGCCGACAGCAGAACGGGGCGCGTGGCGCCCCGTTCGCTCATCATCCCAGTAGATAGCTGCGGCGCGCGCTTACTTCCGCTCCCGCCAGATGCCCAGCGCTTCCTGCGCCGGCTTGTCGGAGATCGAGAACAACACCGACTCGCCCTTCACGTCGTGCGAGTACTTGTGCCACGGCGGCACCACGAACACGTCGTTCGGGCCCCACTCCAGCACCTTGTCGCCGACCTTGGTCGATCCTTGGCCCTCAACGCAGACGAAGATGGTGCCGTCGGTCGACTGGTAGTCCTTGCCCTTGAAGCCCTTCGGGAACAGCGCGAGATAGGCGCCCATGGTCGCCATGACGTGGCCGCCGGTCACCGGGTTGGAATAGCGCACGCGCGCGCCGTGGACCGGATCGACGTCGCCGGCCTTCAGCATCCGCTCGATGATCGGCTTGGTGCGGGCATAGGTGTAGTTGATCACCGGGCTGCGCGTCTTGAAGGTGTCGAGCGTCGTGCCGTCCGGCAGCACGCCGGAGCCGTAGCGGTCGAGCGAGTCGCCGTCCTGCCGCGCCGTGTTCTGCGCCTTCTCGTCGAAGTGCGTCATGAACGACGTCTCGAAGTGGTTGACGGTCGGCATGTCGAGCACGTCGAGCCACATCACCGGCTCCTTGCCGGGATTACCATGGTCGTGCGGGGCCCAGTTCGGCGTCAGGATGAAGTCGCCGCGCGACATGCTGGCCTTCTCGCCCTCGACCGCGGTGTAGGCGCCCTCGCCGTCGAGCACCAGGCGGATGGCCGACGAGACATGCTGGTGGGCTTCGGCGATCTCGCCCGGCATGATGAGCTGGATGCCGGCGAAGAGACTGTTGGTGACGCGCGACTGGCCGCGCAGCGATGGATTTTCCAGGACGAGCACGCGGCGTTCGGCCTCCTCGGCCGAGATCACGTCGCCGGCCTCGAGCATCAGCTTCTTGACGTCATCGAACTTCCAGATGTTCGGCGAGCACTTCGACTTCGGCTCCTTGGTGACGACGTTGCGGAGCACCTCCCACAGCGGCGCCAGGTCCTTCTTGCTGATCTTATCGTAATAGGCCTGACGGTTGCCCGTCACGTTGTGCTTGGGATCGACGGTGGCGACGGACATGAGGTCCTCCTTGGACTTCCTGGCCCCGATACGGCTCTGCGACGGGGCAAACCCGGGGCTGATTTACCCCAGAACATAGAGATTTTGCCATGAATTGGTAGCGGGCCGCGGACCCTCGCGGTATTCGTGATTTGCGGGGCTTGTCAGGCTTTTAGCGGGCGGGACGGCCCCGTTAACCGGGAATCAGGCGGTGTTGTTGGCCCCGCCGTCCACCGTGATCACCTGCCCGGTCATGAAATCGCTGTCGGCCGAGCACAGGAAGACCAGGGTGCCCAAGAGGTCCTCGGGGTATTCGTCGCGCTTGAGCGCCCTGCGCTGGATCGCCGCGGCCTTGGATTGCTCGACATGCACCGTGTTGGTGAGGCCGGTGTCCGAGAGCGTATAGCCCGGCGCCAGGGTGTTGACGCAGATGCCGTGAGCACCGAGCTCGCGCGACACGCAGCGGGTGAACGCCGTGATCGCGCCCTTCGAGGTGACGTAGTGGGAAAAATCCGGAATGCCCCGGGCCACCGTCCCCGAGCCGATGTTGACGATCTTGCCGGATTTCTTGGCGATCATGTGCGGGGCGACGTGTTTGGTCATGAGAAACGGCCCGCGGATGTTCACCGCCATGACCTTGTCCCACAGCTCGACGTCCATGTCGGTGACGCCCACCGTCGGCAGCGGCGCGTAGAGGGCGGCGTTGTTGATCAGGATGTCGATCTTGCCGAAGCGCTCGATGGTTTTGGCCACCAGCGCCTTGCACTGCGCCTCGTCGCTGACGTCGAACGTGAAGCTCGCCGTGGAATTGCTGCCGTGCTTGGCCGCGATCTCGGCGGCCAGCCCCGCGCCGTCCTTGATGTCGGCGATCATCACCTGGGCGCCTTCGGCGGCCAGCGCCTGCGAATAGTGCCGGCCGATGCCGATCGCGCCGCCGGTCACAATTGCGCTTTTTCCCGAAAGCCTCGCCATTCCCAGTGCTCCTGCTCGTGCATGACCCGAAGTCTGGCCTAAACCTGTAGCCGCAACCGGACTGCATTTACAAATTCACGACAAATCACTCGTACCTTGGCATCGGCGGCATTGCACCAAGGTATTCTGTCGGCTGCAGGACGGCTTGGTAAAATCGCCCAACGCCTGTCGGGAACCGTTACCATGGTGCGGAATGCCGCTTGGGGTCGACGTCGCCTGACGCATTCGTTGATCTTTGTCGCTCTCGCCTTTGCGCTGACCGGCTGCGCCACCGGCCGGCCGGGGCCGGACGTGCTGGCGCCGGTTGCGGCCGTTCCCGGCGCCAAGACCGTGCCGATCTACGTGGCGACCAACCGCAAGCGCGCCACACCGTCTGGAAATGTGTTCACGGCGGAGCGATCGGACACGCTCAGCTTCGCCAAATTCGTCGTGGCCATTCCGCCCAATCACAAGACCGGCAACATCGAGTGGCCGCAGGGCGCCGCCGATGCGCCCATGAGCTTCGCCACGGCCGATCAGGCGGTGCTGACCGACGCCGAATTCCGCAACGCCGTCGCGTCCGCGCGCCAGTCCTCCGGGAAAAAGCGCAGCGTGCTGATCTTCGTCCATGGCTTCAACAACAACTTCCAGGAGTCGCTCTACCGGCTGGCACAGATCGCCGCGGATGCCGGCTTCAACGGGACGGCCATTCTGTTTTCCTGGCCATCGCAGGCCGACGTGGGGGCTTATGACGCCGACCGGGAGGCCGCGCTGGCGTCGCGTGACGATCTCATGGCGTTGCTGCAAATGGTCACCAGCAGCCCGCAGGCCGGCGAGATCCTGGTGGTGGCGCACAGCATGGGCGGCTTCCTGACCGCGGAAGCCTTGAAGGAGCTACGCATCCAGCGCCGCGATCGCGTGATCACACGTCTCGGCCGGGTCGTGCTGGCGGCGCCCGACATCGATGTCGATGTTTTCCGGTCGGAGTTGCAGACGATCGGTCCGTTGAAGCCGCCGATGACGCTGTTGGTGTCGAAGGATGACGCCGCGCTCCGGGTCTCCAACATCATCGGAGGATCGAGAGCGCGAGCCGGCGCCCTCGATGTCGACAACCCGCTGGTGCGGGAAGCGGCTCTCCGGGCCAAGGTCCGGATCATCGACATCTCGAAGCTGCAATCGGAGGACGGCGGCATGAACCACGATCGGTTCGTCAATCTGGCTGCGTTCTATCCCCGACTGCAAAGGGAGCCGGTCGCCCAGCGGCAGGAGGCCGGTGTGTTCCTGTTCGATCCGGCCAGTGCCAAGGCGGTTGAGCTCAACGGTCCGGTCCGCGGTCCTGCGCCTCCCGAATGACCGATCTGTCGCCGCCCTGGTGTCCGGCGGGACGTTAGGGCAGTCTTCGCCCGGCGCTGGCACGCGCCGGGAGGCAGAATGAAAAACAATTGGGACGACAAGCTCGCGATCCGCGAGCTGATCGAGAACTGGGCGGTCTGGCGCGACAGCCTGCAGTGGGACCGCTTCAGGACGGTCTGGCATCCGGAGGGCCGGATGTGGGCCACCTGGTTTCAGGGCACCTACGAGGAGTTCATCGCCGCGAACCTTGCGGGCTACGCCAAGGGCGTGCGCATCTACCATTTCCTCGGCGGCACCTCGATCGACATCAAGGGCAAGCGCGCCATCGCCCAGACCAAGATGTCGATCTCGCAGCGCGCCGAAGTGGAAGGCGTCGAATGCGACGTGATCTGCATCGGCCGGTTCTACGATTTCCTGGAGAAGCGCAAGGGCAAGTGGGGCCTGGTCTGGCGCCGCCTCACCTACGAGAAGGACCAGATCGTTCCGGTCGATCCGGCCAAGGCGCCGAAGCTCGATCCGAAGCTGCTCGCGCGCTTCCCGGTCGGCTACCGTCACCTCGCCTATCTGCAGACCAGGGTCGGCTACAAGGTGAAGGAGGACATGCCCGGCCTCGACGGCCCCGGCACCGACGCGCTCTATGCGCTCGGCGCGGGCTGGCTGAAGGGGAATAAGGAGATCGGGTGGTGAGCATCAGTGTGATGCGCCCGCACACGCTGCCGTCATCACCGGGCCGCGCCGAAGGCGCGTGACCCGGTGATCCCGATGAGGAGGGCACTGTGCTCACCTGAACGAGATCGCCGGGACAAGCCCGGCGATGACACCGTTTTTGCCGATGAACGTCCGGCAATTTCTCTGTCCCCACCGAATTCACACCCGAAATCACATTAATCTTTTCTGCTCTTTCAGACCCTGTACACCGGGCATGCCTTGCTCGGTTGAGGGCGTCATCTAGAGACGCGCTATTTGGCGGAGCAGGGTGTGGCGCCTGC
>CAKZHN010000158.1 GCA_936924235.1 uncultured Rhodoplanes sp.
TGCGCGCTTCCTTCCGCTCCAGCACCGGCTTCAAAAACTGTCCGGTGTAGCTGCGCCCCACCTTGACGACAACCGCCGGCGTGCCTTCGGCGACGATCTCGCCGCCGCCGTCGCCGCCTTCGGGGCCGAGGTCGATGATCCAGTCGGCGGTCTTGATGACCTCGAGATTGTGCTCGATGACCACGACCGTGTTGCCGCTGTCGACCAGCTCGTGCAGCACCTCCAGGAGCTTCGCCACGTCGTGGAAATGCAGGCCTGTGGTGGGCTCGTCGAGGATGTAGAGCGTCCGGCCGGTGGCGCGCTTGGAGAGCTCCTTGGCGAGCTTGACGCGCTGGGCCTCGCCGCCCGAGAGCGTGGTGGCCTGCTGGCCGACGTGGATGTAGTCGAGGCCGACGCGGTGCAGCAGCGCGAGGATGTCGCGCACCCGCGGCACGGCCTTGAAGAAGTCCAGCGCCTCCTCGACCGTCATGTCGAGCACGTCGGCGATCGACTTGCCCTTGAACAGCACCTCGAGGGTCTCGCGGTTGTAGCGCTTGCCCTTGCAGACGTCGCAGGTGACGTAGACGTCGGGCAGGAAGTGCATCTCGATCTTGATGACGCCGTCGCCCTGGCAGGCCTCGCAGCGGCCGCCCTTGACGTTGAAGCTGAAGCGGCCGGGCTCGTAGCCGCGGGCCTTGGCCTCCGGCAGGCCGGCGAACCACTCGCGGATCGGCGTGAAGGCGCCGGTGTAGGTCGCGGGGTTGGAACGCGGCGTGCGCCCGATCGGCGACTGGTCGATGTCGATGATCTTGTCGAGATGCTCCAGGCCCTCGATGCGGTCGTGCGGGGCGGGGGCCTCGCTCGCGCCGTTGATCTTGCGCGCCAGCGCCTTGTAGAGCGTGTCGATCAGGAAGGTGGACTTGCCGCCGCCCGAGACGCCGGTGACGCAGGTCAGCACGCCGAGCGGGATCTCGGCGGTGATGTTCTTGAGGTTGTTGCCGCGGGCGTTGACGACCTTCAGCGCGCGGCGCTGCTTCGTCCGCCGCTCGGGGATCGGCACCACCAGCTCGCCGGAGAGATATTTGCCGGTCCAGGACTGATCCGCGCCGATCAGGTCCGGCACCGAGCCTTGCGCGATGACGTGGCCGCCATGGATGCCGGCGCCGGGGCCGATGTCGAGCACGTGGTCGGCGGTGCGGATGGCGTCCTCGTCGTGCTCGACCACGATCACGGTGTTGCCGAGGTCGCGGAGCCGCTTCAGCGTGACCAGCAGCCGCTCGTTGTCGCGCTGATGCAGGCCGATCGAGGGCTCGTCCAGCACGTAGAGCACGCCGGTGAGGCCCGAGCCGATCTGCGAAGCGAGCCGAATGCGCTGGCTCTCGCCGCCCGACAGCGTGCCGGAGGCGCGGCCGAGCGTCAGGTATTCCAGGCCGACGTCGACCAGGAACTTGAGCCGGTCGCGGATTTCCTTCAGCACCCGGATGGCGATCTCGTTCTGCTTGGCGGTCAGCCGCTGGGGTAGCCCAACGAACCACTCGCCTGCGCCTTTGACCGACATGGTCGATATCTCGCCGATGTGCCGGCCGTCGATCTTGACGCACAGCGCTTCGGGCTTGAGGCGATAGCCGTTGCAGGCGTCGCAGGGGATGTCGGTGAAATACTTCTGCAGCTCCTCGCGGGCCCAGTCGCTCTCGGTCTCCTTGAAGCGCCGCTCCAGGTTGGTGATGACGCCCTCGAACGGCTTCTTGGTCGCGTACGACCGCATGCCGTCGTCATAGGTGAACTTGATGTCGTCGTCGCCCGAGCCGTAGAGGATGGCGTCCTGGGTCTTCTTGCCGAGGTCCTTCCACTTGGTGTCGAGCGTGAACTTGTAGTGCTTGGCGAGCCCTTCGAGGGTCTGCACGTAGTAGGGCGAGCTGGACTTGGCCCACGGCGCGATCGCGCCCTTGCGCAGCACCGCGTCCTTGTCGGGGATCACCAGCTCGGCGTCGATGTGCTGCTCCACGCCGAGCCCGCCGCATTTCGGGCAGGCGCCGAACGGGTTGTTGAACGAGAACAGGCGCGGCTCGATCTCCGGGATGGTGAAGCCCGACACCGGGCAGGCGAACTTTTCCGAGAAGATGATGCGCTCGGCGTTCTCGTTGCGCCCGGCATTGGCCTTGGCGCGGGTGGTGGTGGAGTCGGCCAGCTCGACGACCGCCATGCCCTCGGCGAGCTTCAGCGCCTGCTCCAGCGAGTCCGCGAGACGGGTGGAGATGTCCGGGCGCACGACCAGGCGGTCGACGACGACGTCGATGTCGTGGGTGAACTTCTTGTCGAGCGGCTTGACGTCGGCGATCTCGTGGAATGCGCCGTCGATCTTGACGCGCTGGTAGCCCTTCTTGGCGTACTCCGCGAGCTCCTTCTTGTACTCGCCCTTGCGTCCGCGCACGACCGGCGCCAGCAGGTAAATGCGCGTGCCCTCGGGCAGCGCCAGCACGCGGTCGACCATCTGCGACACGGTCTGGCTCTCGATCGGAAGGCCCGTGGCCGGCGAATAGGGCGTGCCGATGCGCGCCCAGAGAAGCCGCATGTAATCGTAGATCTCGGTGACGGTGCCCACCGTGGAGCGCGGGTTGCGCGAGGTGGTCTTCTGCTCGATCGAGATGGCCGGCGACAGGCCGTCGATCTGGTCGACGTCCGGCTTCTGCATCATCTCCAGGAACTGCCGGGCGTAGGCGGAGAGCGACTCCACGTAGCGGCGCTGGCCTTCGGCATAGATCGTATCGAAAGCGAGCGACGACTTGCCGGAGCCGGACAGGCCGGTGAACACCACGAGCTGGTCGCGCGGGATCTCGACGTCGATGCCCTTGAGGTTGTGCTCGCGCGCGCCGCGGATCGCGATGACGCGGCGGTCGTGCGCGTCCTTCGCGGCGTTGCGGGCTTCGGAGATGCTGCGGCCGGAACGCCGGCCCTGCTCGAAAAGGTCGTTCATGACTGCGCCGCTACCCCTGTTTCATTCCCGGCGCCGAGCTTTCGCTGCACCCAGAAGCGATACATGTTGAGAAACAAGTCAGGGTTCTCCTGCTCGAAAACATGCCAGTTGTTCAGATCGGTCATGGCTGCGTCGTCGGCAAACCGCGCCCGGTATTTTTCCTGCGCTCCCGCGTCGACCTCAAGCCCGATCAGCTCGAGACCGTGGCCGTCCAGGAACTCCGCGATCCGCGGAAACGTGAAGCGGTGCTCCTGGACGTGGAACAGCAGATCGCGGCAGTCGCTTAGACTGTAGAAGTCCCGACAGTCGGCGGGCTGACGCTCCGGCGCGTCATCCGGCAGCGCCAGCAGCTCCTGCCGGCAGCGGCGGATGTCCTGAGCGCTCAAGTCTTGAGCACTCTGGCCGTAGCCGCGCTCGGCGAGCAGTTGCCGCGCGGCGACGATGTTTCGCCGCCCGATCTCGCTGTAGAGCGCGATCCGCATGCAGCCGTTGGGCCGGAGAACACCGAGGAGCACCCGCCAGCCGTCCTCAGGACTCGCCATATGGTGCAGGACGCCAACGGAATCAATGACGTCGAAGGATTTGCCGAGGCTGCCCAGCGCCATGATGTCGGCCTGGCCGTAGCCGATGCCGGTGAGGCCGAGGCTGTCGGATTTGTACCTGGCGTAGCCGAGGCTCGTGCGGCTGAGATCGATCGCGGTGAGGCGCAGGCCGCGATAGTGCCGCGCCACCGTCGCGGCGTGCCGGCCGGTGCCGCAGCCGGCGATCAGGTAGTCGCAGCCGGCTTCATCGCCGTCGAGGCGGATCGGAACTGCGGGAAACCGGTGGCGCAGCACCGCGCTGACGTTGTTGCCGGGCTCGCTGGCCAGCGGCCTGGTCCAGCGCGGGAACGGGTTTTCCTCGTATTGCTGCTGCACGCGCTGCGAGACCGCGTCCTCGATCGGCGTCAGGCGCGGGATCGTGGCCGCAGCCTCCGCCACCGCGCGCGGCACGCGGACCTGCAGCTCGACCACGGCCTCGACCGGCGCGGGCCATGAGCGCTGCGCGAGGAGTTCGGCATTCGAAAGCGCATGCAGCGGCACGTAACTCGCGAGCGCCATCAGGACGGACGGCGATACCGCCGTACCTGCGTTCAGCGCATCGGCGATGGCCCACTGCCATGTCTCGATCTGGTTGGTTTCGCGGTCTGTCAGGGCGAAGAAGACGTGTTCGGTCTGGAAGCAATAGCTGGCCAGAGCGCATTGCAGGTTCAGCACGGCTGCGTTGGTGGGGGCGCCAGCGTTCAACGCCATCTCGACCAGCGCCGCGCGCAGGCCGGTGAGGAAACGTTCGAGCAGGACCGAGCAGATGCGCTCCTGGCCGAGCACCGAAAGCAGCAATCGGTCTTCCGCCAGCGCGTCGAGATCGCCCGGCGCGAACGCCGCGGCGCCCGCCGCGATATTGGCGAGGCATCGTGCGAACACCGGATTGCCCTCCAGCGCGCTGATCGCCGCGGGCAGCGCCTGCTCCAGGTCGTCGCGCGGCAGCGCCATCAGCGCGATCAGGAGCTCGCGGTGCTGCGCCGTGTAGGGCAGCGCACGCAGATCGGTGAAGACGGCGTGGATCACGTCCTGCGTCGCCGGCGCGTTGTCGAGCGCCAGCGCCTTGCCGAGTGCGTCGAGGGCGAGCGCGAGGTCGCCCACGGCGCGTGCGGCCTGGGCGAGGTTGCGGTGCGCCGAGGCAAGGTCCGGCCGAATGGCAATGGCCTGCTGGAACGCGACGCAGGCCTCCCCGGGGCGGTCGTTGAGCAGCAGCATGATGCCGAGGTTGCTGTGGGCTTCGGCAAAGTTCGGATTGAGGCCGACGGCGCTGCGGTAGTGGCCCTCGGCCTCGTTCGGCCGGCCGCCGTCGCGCAGCGCATTGGCGAGATTGAACGCGGCGGTGGCGAGATTGGGGTTGAGCTGCAGCGCCTGGCGGTAGCTCGCGACGGCGTCGTCGAGTTTCCCCTGCGAGGCCAGCAGGGTGCCGAGGTTGTTGTGGGTGTCGGCGTCATTCGGATTGAGCGCCAGGATGGCGCGGTACTGCGTCACCGCCTCGTCGATCCGGCCCGCATCCGCCAGCGCATTGGCGAGACCCGCGAGCGCGGGCGGCGCCTGCGGCGCCAGCGCCACGGCGCGCCGGAAGGCGTCGATCGCTTCGTTGGCGTTGCCCTGGGCCAGCAGCGCCCGGCCGAGATTCATGAAGGCCACGGCATAGTCGGGCTTCAACTCGACGGCCTTGCGGTTGTGCGCCACGGCCTCGTCGAACCGGCCAAGCGAGCCGAACGCGATGCCGATGTTGTAGTGAAACTCCGGCGCGCGGTCGTTGAGCTCGATGGCGCGGCCGATCAGGTCGGTGGCAAGCTCGTGCCGTCCGGTCTGGGTCGCGATGATGCCGAGATGGTGCAGGCTGTCGGCATGCGCCGGATCGCGCTCCAGCACTGCCTCGTAATGCTGCCAGGCGCCGGCCAGGTCGCCGTGCTGGTGGCGCTGCACTCCCGCGGCAAAAAGGCCTTGGGTCTCCATGGCATAGCCGTCAGGGGAGCGCGGGCGCTGTTCAAGGAAATTGTTCATGGACACCCGCGACAACCAGGACGGTGCGCACCGTCGGCGCACCCCGGAACGTAGTAAGAACGGCGGGGTTTCGCCAGTGCGAAGGTCGAGATATCACCGCTACACTGGGCACGCTTGTGGGTGGCGAGGAACCCGGGCCTTTTCGGGCCGTTGACCGGTGTCCTCAGGCACCCAATGGAGAATTCATGGCTGCGCGCGCGTACTGGTCTGGCCGCATCCGGCTCGCTTTGGTCTCGATCCCGGTCGAGGTCGTCCCGGCGACGAAGTCTGCCGCGCGGATCGCGTTCCATCAGGTGCACGAGCCGAGCGGCAAGCGCATCCGCTACGAAAAGGTGGTGCCGGGCATCGGCCCGGTCGACACCGATGACATCGTCAAGGGCTACGAGGTCGAGAAGGGCAAGTACGTGCTGCTGACCGACGAGGAGATCGCCGACGTCAAGCTCGAGGCCAAGAAGACCGTCGATCTGGTGCATTTCGTCGACGCCGACGCCATCGACCCGATCTATTTCGAGCGACCCTATTACGTGCTGCCGCAGGAAGAGGACGAGGATGGCGTCGAGGCCTATGCGGTGCTGCGCGACGCGCTGAAGGAGACCAAGAAGGTAGGTCTCGGCCAGATCGTGGTGCGTGGCCAGGGCTCGATCGTGGCGATCAAGCCCTGCGGCAAGGGCCTCGTTATGGAAACGCTGCGCTTTGCCGACGAGGTCAAGAAAGCCAGCTCCACCTTCGACGCCATCCCGGCGAAGAAAACCGACAAGGATCTCGTCGATCTCGCCGAGGAGCTGATCGAGAAGAAGGCCGGGGCCTTTCATCCCGAGGAGTTCAAGGACAAGTACACCATCGCGCTGCGCGAGCTGATCGAAGCCAAGCAGGAGCATCGGAAGCCCCGCGAGATCGAGGAGGCGCCCGCGGCCTCCAACGTCATCAACCTGATGGACGCGCTCCGGCGCAGCGTGAAAGGCGGCGCCGCGGCCAAGGATGAAGCGCCAGCCAAGAGCAAGCGTAGCGCGTCGCGGCGCGCCAAGAAGCCACGCGCCGCCAAGGCCAAGCGCGGCCGCAAATCCCGCTCCGAGAAGAAGGCCGCCTGATGCCCGCACGTGGAGGCCTTGCCGAATACAACAAAAAGCGCGACTTCGCACGCACCGCGGAGCCCAAGGGCGCGCGGCACAAGTCGGGCAAGAAGCTGTCGTATCTGATCCAGAAGCATGACGCGTCAAGGCTGCACTACGATTTCCGCCTCGAATGGAACGGCGCGCTGATGAGCTGGGCGGTGCCGAAGGGGCCGAGCCAGAACCCCGACGACAAGCGGCTCGCGGTCCATGTCGAGGACCATCCGATCGAGTACGGCAAGTTCGAGGGCACCATCCCGGTGGGCGAATACGGCGGCGGCACCGTCATGCTGTGGGACCGCGGCACCTGGGAGCCGCTCGACGACGTCGACGAGGCGCTGCGCAAGGGCAAGATGGCCTTCAACCTGCACGGCGAGCGGCTTCACGGCCGCTGGGCGCTGGTGAAGCTCCGGGCCCGCCGTCCGGGCGACAAGGACAACTGGCTGCTGATCAAGGAGCGCGACGAACTCGCCCACGACGACAGCGACCACAACGCCGTCGACAGCGAGCTCGACAGCGTCGCCTCCGGCCGCAGCATGGACGAGATCGCGGCAGGCTCGAAGGTCTGGCACAGCAATCGTGGCAAGAATGGCGCAAAGAATGGTGCGAGCGCTGGAAACGGCGCGGCCAAGCCCAAGGTGACGGCCAAGTCTGCTTCAAAACCGGCGGCGACCGCCAAGCGCTCAAAAAAAAAGCCCGGCGCAAAGCTTCCGGCGTTCGTGAGCCCGCAGCTCGCAACGCTGGTCGACGCGCCGCCAAGCGGTAGCGAGTGGCTGCACGAGATCAAGTACGACGGCTACCGCGCTGTCACCGCCATCGCCGGCGGTGAGGTCAAGATCTACACCCGAAAGGCGCTGGACTGGACCGAGCGCTATCAGCCGCTGCTGCCGGCGCTCTCTGCGCTGCCTTGCGAGAGCGCGCTGCTCGACGGCGAGATCGCGGTGGCCGATGACCAGGGGCACACCGACTTTGGCGCGCTGCAGGATGCGCTGACGCGGGGCGGCGAGGGCATCAGCTATTACCTGTTCGATCTGCTGGAGCTCGACGGCGAGGACCTGCGCCAACGCCCGCTGATCGAGCGCAAGGAGAAGCTCAAGCAACTGCTCCAGGCAGCGCGCGCGCCGCTCAATTATTCCGACCACATCGACGGCTCAGGCGACGAGGTCTATGCCCACGCCTGCAAGATTAAGCTTGAGGGCATCATCTCCAAGCGCAGCGATGCGTCTTATGGCTCCGGCCGCACCCAGACCTGGCTGAAGACCAAATGCGGCATGGAGCAGGAGTTCGTCATCATTGGCTGGCGTCCGTCCGACAAGCCGCGCAGGCCGTTCCGCTCGCTGCTGCTCGGCCTGCGTGAGGACGGCGAGCTGCGCTATGCCGGGCGCGTCGGCTCGGGCTACACGGGCGAGCGGCTGGACGATCTTTCGGCGGAGTTCAGGAAGCTCGAGCGCAAGAGCGCGCCGGTCAAGGACGTGCCACGAGACATTGCGCGCCACGCGCATTTTCTCGAGCCCAAGCTCGTCGCGGAGATCGCATTCCGCGGCTGGACCCGCGACAATCTGGTGCGCCAAGCCTCATTCAAGGGGCTTCGCGCCGACAAGCCCGCAACCGAGATCGTCAGGGAGCGTGCCATGCCCAAGGCCACGGCCGTCAAGCGCGCCAAACCGGAACCCAAGAACGAGACCAAGAAGGCACCGCAGCGGCGCGCAGCGGCGCCGAAATCGCGCGGCGGCGAGGCGGAAGAGTTCGTCGGCGTCCGCGTCACCCATCCGGACCGCGTGCTGTTCGCCGACCAGGGCGTCACCAAGCGGGATCTGATCAATTATTATCTCGACATCGCCGACATCATGCTGCCCCACGTCGCGCACCGCCCGCTCGCTTTGGTGCGCTGTCCCGCGGGCAGCGGCGACTGCTTCTTCCAGAAGCACGCCTCGGCGGGTTTCCCCGGCGAGTTCGGCCATATCAGGATCAAGGAGAAGTCGGCGACCCGCGAATACATGACCATCGAGGACGAGCGCGGGCTGGTCGCGGCGGTCCAGGTGGGCGTGCTGGAGCTGCACATCTGGGGCTCGCGCACCGAGACGCTGGAGCAGCCCGACCGGCTGGTGTTCGATTTCGATCCGGACGAGGGGCTCGACTTCGCGCGCGTGCGGGACGCGGCGCGCGACATGCGCGACCGGTTGAAGGACTTGGGCCTGGAAAGCTTCCCGATGGCGACCGGTGGCAAGGGCATCCATGTGGTGGTGCCGCTCAAGCCCAAGCACGACTGGGACGAGCATCGTAATTTCGCCGAGGCGCTGGCGCGCGTGATGGCCGACGAGGAGCCCGATCGGTTTGTCGCCAACATGGCCAAGGTGAAACGCAAGGGGAAGATCTTCGTCGATTATCTCCGCAACCAGCGCGGCGCCACGGCGATCTCGCCCTATTCGACGCGGTCGCGGGCCGGCGCCTATGTGGCGACGCCGGTGTCCTGGCAGCAGCTCGCGCGATTGAAAGACGCGCGGCCGGCGACCATCGCGGATGCCAAGAAGCTCCTGAAGGCCGATCCCTGGCCGGACTACGACAAGATCAAGCAGGCCTTGCCGCTCGACAGGCTTGCGAAAATCAAGCGATAGCCCAGCGTCACCGGCGATTGTCGCTCACGTCCGGTCGGCTACGATCTCCGCAAAGCCCGGCGGCCAACGCCGGCGCGTCTTGGGGAGATCATCATGGGATTGGGTTTCTGGGGTCTGGCAATGACGGCAGGACTACTCGCGACCGGCGCAGCGCAAGGTGCCGAATATGCGATCAGCACAAAAACCGACATCGTGTTTGCCGAGCACGACGGCACCAAGCTCCTCGGCGATCTGTATTTGCCGAAGGGCCTCGACAAGGCGCCGGTGCTGGTCGCGGTGCATGGCGGCGGCTGGCAAGCCGGCGACCGCAAGGGCTACACGTACTGGGGGCCATACTTGGCGCGTAACGGCTACGCTGTATTCAGTATCGAGTACCGGCTGTCTAAGCCCGGCGCGAAGACCTATCCGGGCGCGGTCTACGACACCAAGGCCGCGGTCCAGTATGTCCGCGCCAACGCGTCGGCGCTCGGCGTCGATTCCGACCGCATCGGCATGATCGGCGACAGCGCCGGCGGGCACCTGTCGGCGCTGGTGGCGCTGGCGGGCGAGGAGCCGCAGTTCTCCGGCGAGTACCGCAACGATCCGAATGCAGCAGTCTCATCCAAGGTGAAGGCGGTGGTCGGCTTCTATGGCGTCTACGACATGCAGGCGCAATGGGAGCACGATCTGGTGTCGCGGCCGCGCGACAGCATCACCGAGAAGTTCCTGGGGGCCGCGCCCTATGCCAGCCGCAAGCTGTTCTTCGAAGGCTCGCCCATCAGCTACGCCACGGTCGACAAGAACGCCACGCGCTTCCTGCTGATCCACGGCACCAATGACGACATCGTCGATCCGGCGATGCAGTCGACCGCGTTCCTCACTGCGCTGAAGCAGGCGGGCTTCTTCGTCCGCACCGTGGTGATCCCGGGCGCCGGGCACTTCTTCACCACCGACCCGGTGGACGCGACGAGCTTCGGCGGCTTTGCCGGGCCGCGCGTGCTGCGCTTCCTCAAGGATGCGTTGTAGACGCCAAGCAAACTGAAGGCGCCAAAAGCAAAAGGGCCGGCGCGAGGCCGGCCCTTCGCGAGTTAATGGTGCAGCCGCTCAGTACGGCCAGCCGTAGCCGCCCGTCATGAAGCGATAGTTGAGGGCGCCGCGCACGATGTCGTTGTCGAGCCGGCCGTAGCCCACGATCGCGGTGCCGCCAGTGAGCGCATAGTTCGCGGTGTAGCCTTCGAGTGAGACGTGGAGGTATTCGAGACGCGCGGTCCAAGCCGGCGTAATGGCGTAATCGACGCCGAGGCCAACCGTCCAGCCGATCGCGGTGTCGGTGGCGCTATATGCGCCGCTGATCGCGCCGACCGCGGCTCCGCTGTTCTTGCGGCCGCCATACGCCAGACCGCCGGTGAAGTACGGCAGCCAGCGATCCATCGCCCAGCCGACCCGGCCGCGGAAGGTGCCGAACCACTCGAGCTCCTGCTTATCGATGAACGTCGTGCCAAAGCCGGTGAAGGTCTGGTCTTTGTCCTGACCGGAGAACTGGAGATCGGTCTCAAGGCCGAACACCCAGTTGCCGAACTGCCAGTTGTAGCCAATCTGGCCACCGAAGATGACGCCGCTGACGTCAGTGAAACCGCCACCGAGGTTGAGACCCGCGTACCAGCCGCCCCAGTTGAAGGGCAGGTAAGCCGGCGCCTTCACCGGCTGCATGCGCGACGGCGCGATGTCGGCCGCTGCAGCGGGAAGAGACGCAGCCACGAGACCCAGCGACGCAACGGCCGCAACCAAAAGACGCTTCATCATGCAACCCTCACTGACGCCGCCGACTTGGCGGTGACCCGACGGAATTTAACCAATCTTAACGCGGGTTCCGGCCCAAATGAGTCTCCGAAAAGCCACAGCCGCCTAAATTACGCGCAGATGAGGACTGTGGTACAAATATCTGAAAATGCGATGTTTTCGTCCCTTGTGCGATACAAAACCCGGGTCGCAGCTGGCGTTTTGTCACCAACTTTGCGGCAGACTTGATGGAGCAACCCACAGCCAGTGCTTTTGAGTTGATAAGAACAAAAAGCGAACATATATTCGATGCGCGGGTCAGCAGCGGGGCTGTGTTTTGGTGTGGACGAACGGCAAACACGCTTGTGGCGCGGCTGATGCGCACTAGGTTGCGAGCACGGCACCGCTCGGATGGACGTAGCGCAAATCTGCGCAAGCCTGCGGAGCGGAGCCACTCAATCAATTATTCGGAACGCGGCGAAACAGGAGAAGGTCATGGCAGGCTCGGTGAACAAGGTCATTCTGGTCGGCAATCTCGGCAAGGATCCGGAGATCCGCCGCACCAATGACGGCCGGCCGATCGCCAATCTGAGCGTGGCGACGTCGGAGACGTGGCGCGACAAGAACTCCGGCGAGCGCAAGGAAAAGACCGAGTGGCACCGGGTGGTGATCTTCAGCGAAGGGCTCTGCAAAATTGCCGAGCAGTATCTGAAGAAGGGCTCGAAGGTTTACCTCGAAGGCCAGTTGCAGACCCGCAAGTACACCGACAAGGACGGCAACGAGAAGTACTCGACCGAAGTGGTGCTGCAGGGCTTCAACTCGGCGCTGACCATGCTCGACACCCGCAGCGGCGGCGGTGGCGGTGGCTACGAGTCCTCCGACGATTTCGGCGCGCAGAGCGCGGCGCCCGCCCGCAAGCCCGCGATGGCGGGAGCCGGCGGCGGCCGTGGCGACATGGACGACGAAATTCCGTTCTGAGCGCCGGGAAATCGCTGCTAATGACAGGCGCCCGGCCATCGAGCCGGGCGTCTTGTTTTGCCGGCAGCGGGTGCCGGAAGAGTTGATAGAATGGCTGTGAGCGACCGATCGGACGATCCTCGGGCGACAATGAGCGGAAGTGCTTCATGCGCGTGCTGGTGACCGGAGCCTACGGGCTGATCGGGTCTGCGTGCCTGGCGCGGCTCTATCGCGACGGCCACGAGGTGACCGGCGCCGGCCGCGATGTCCGGCTGGCCCGGCGGCGCGCGCCCTTCGCCAAATGGATCAACGCCGATTTCCGCCGCCTGACGCTCGCCGGCGACTGGCTGCCGCTGCTCGAAGGCTTCGACGCGGTGGTGAACTGCGTCGGCGTCCTGCAGGACGGCATGCATGACGACGTGCAGCGCATCCAGGTCGCGGCGACCACGGCGCTGTTCGCGGCCTGCGAGCGGGCCGGCATCAAGCGCCTGGTGCACATTTCGGCGATCGGCGCGTCGCGCTCGGCGCCGACCGCCTTCGCGCGCAGCAAGGCCGAGGCCGAGGACAATCTCTCGCGGCGGCAGCTCGACTGGGTGATCCTGCGCCCGGGCCTGGTGCTGGCGCCTACGGTCTATGGCGGCACCGCGATGCTGCGCGGGGTGTCGGCGCTGCCGTTCGTCACCCCGGTGCTCGAGCCCGACGCCCGCATCCAGGTGGTCGGCGTCGACGATGTGGCCGCGGCGGTGGCGCACAGCCTGACGCCCGATGCCAGGACCCGGGTCAAATGGGATGTGGCGCATCCCGAGGTGCTGACGCTCGCCTCCATCGTCGGTGGGATCCGCGACTGGCTCGGCTTCCGCAAGCGGCCGATCTGGCGCGTGCCGCGCGGGTTCGGCCGGCTGGTCTCGTCAGTGGCCGATGTGCTCGGCTATCTCGGCTGGCGAAGCCCGGCACGGTCGACCGCGGTCCGGCAGCTCGCCGCGGGCGTGATCGGCGCGCCGGCGCCCTGGATCGCGGCGACCGGCATCGAGCCGCGAAGCCTTGGGGAAATCCTGGCGCAGCAGCCTTCGAGCGTGGCCGACCGCTGGTTCGCCCGGCTGTTCCTGTTCAAGCCGGCAGCGATCGTAGGGCTGGCACTATTCTGGATCGCGACCGGCATCATCACGATGGGCCCTGGCGCCGCCGTCGCGCTGGGTCATCTCAAGACCGCCGGCGTGCCGCCGAAGATCGCGGGGCCGCTGGTGCTCGCGGGTGCGCTGTTCGACTATTTCATCGGGCTCGGTCTCCTGCTGCGGCCGGTGGCCCGCATCGTGCTCCACATCATGCTGTGGGTGACGGTGCTGTATCTGATCGCCGGCTCGGTGCTGGCGCCGCACCTCTGGATCGATCCGCTTGGGCCGTATCTGAAGATCGTGCCGGTGCTGATCGCCACGCTGTTCACGCTGGCGATCATCGACGAGCGGTGACGGGCGAGGGCGCGGCGCGATGGCCAATCTCTATCTCGCGCTGAAGCTCCTCCACATTCTCGGCTCGACGGTGCTGTTCGGCACCGGGCTGGGCATCGCGTTCTTCATGCTGATGGCCCACCGGAGCGGCGATCCGGCCGTGATCGCCCACACCGCGCGCAGCGTGGTGATCGCCGATGCGATCTTCACCGCGACCGCCGTGGTGCTGCAGCCGCTGACCGGCTGGGCCCTGATGGCGATGACCGGCGTCGCGATCACGGCGTTCTGGATCCGGGCGACGCTCGTACTCTACATCTTCATCGGCCTGTGCTGGCTGCCGGTGGTCTGGATCCAGCTCAAGCTGCGCGACCTCGCCGCCGAGGCGGCGCGCACCGGCAAGGCGCTGCCGGCAAGCTATCACCGCTATTTCAAGGTCTGGTTCTGGCTCGGCTGGCCGGCCTTCATCGGCGTGCTCGCGATCTTCGCGCTGATGCTGTGGAAGCCGCGATAACGACACGCTCAGGGCGCGTGCGCTTGAGTCCTCGTGCTCCTGCCATGCCTTCCTCGCATAGATGAAGAAGGCCCCAATCGACCGCCGACTGATATGAGACGGGCCATGAATGCCCAGCATGAAGTCGGAACGACCAAAGATAATTTGAATTCACACGGGCAGGGCAAACCCGTTCACCGAGGGTGGGTCTTCACGACCATCTCGCTCGCGTTGCTGATGATGGCGATTGACACGACCATCGTCGCGACAGCGCTGCATTCCATGCAACACGAGTTGCAAACGTCGATCGACCTGGCAGCGTGGACCATCACGGCATACTCGCTCGGATTCGTGGTCATACTGCCGGTCGCTGGCAAGCTCAGTGAGCAGTACGGCTGCCGCCGGGTGTTCCTCGGCTCCGTGGCCGCTTTCACCGTGGCGTCGCTCTTCTGCGGGCTGGCCGAGAATATCTATGTGCTTGTCGCGTTGCGCTGGCTACAGGCCGCCGGCGGGGCGGGTTTCACGCCTTCGGCAACACAGATCATCGTGAGTTACTTCCGCAATGCACGAGATCGCGCGGTCAGTTTGTTTGGCAGCATCTTCTCGATCGGCACGATGATCGGACCCATCTTCGGCGGACTGTTCGTATCATATTGGTCGTGGCGAGGCATCTTTCTGGTCAACGTGCCCATCGGCATTGCCGTCGTCGCACTCGCTATGCATTACGTGCCGCGGGATCGCCCCCGGACAAGCGGAAGTCCTCCGAACATGGATGTCACAGGCCTGGCGCTGCTTGGCGGCGGCATCCTGCTCGGCATGCTGGCTCTCAGTCATCTCGCTGAAAAGAATACCCACCCATGGTCACCGACATTTGTTATCCCGGTGGCCGTCGCGTTGGTCGCGCTATGGCTGTTCTATCGTCATATCAAAAAATCGACGCAGCCCTTTATCGCGCCCCACCTGATCACCGGCCCGGGATTCGGCACGGTCAATCTCATCAACGCGCTCTACGGCGGCATGACTTCGGGTGCGGTGGCTCTTGTGCCGCTTTATGCGAGCAGCCATTACGGCATCAGCGCGCTCGGCTCCAGCACCTTGCTGATTGCCCAAGGAGCCGCAGCGATCATATTTTCGACCGCGGCCACCTTCGCCCTCCGGCGTTCAGGCTATCGCGGACCGCTGTATTTCGGCGGCGTTGTGACTGCGGTCGGAATGTTGCTGCTGGCCCTCGTCCCGCCGGCCGGTATTTCGCCTTATGTCTGGCTCGCCGGATCCGCCTTTCTGCTCGGAATGGGCCGCGGGACGAACAACCCCGCGAGCCGCAATGCCGGACTGCAACTGGCGCCTCAATCCGCTTCGACGATTGCGGCGTTGCGGACCATGTGCATGTCGATCGGAACTATTGTCACGATCTCAACAGCCACCGCGATACTTGCCGGCTCTGACGACCCCGGTCGTATCCAAGCCTGGTTGTTCGCCATGGCCGGCGTGGTGCTCCTCGCAGCTCTTCCATTGATCGCTCGCGTGCCAGAACATCGCGGCTCCTGGTGAGCGAGAGAGTTACGAGCCGAACGCGGCGCGCACGCCGTCGATCACATACTGCACGGCGAGCGCCGCGAGGATCACGCCCAGAAGCCGCGACAGCACCACGTTGCCGGTGACGCCCAGCAGCTTGCCGATCCGGTTGGCCGCGGCGAAGCAGATGAAGCAGAGCGCGATCACGATCGCGACCGTGAGCGCCAGCAGCGCCAGCCATTCGGGCCGGTAGTTGGCTTGGCCCGCGAGCAGGATGGTCGCCGTGATCGCGCCGGGTCCGGCCATCAGCGGAATGGCGAGCGGGAAGGCCGCCATGTTGTGCAGATGCTCCTCGGCGGCCTGCTCGGCATCCTGCGTGGCGTGCTTGAGGCGCAAGCCCAGCACCATCTCGACCGCCACAACGAACAGCAGCAGTCCGCCGGCGATCCGGAACGCCGGCAGCGAGATGCCGAGGCTGCGCAGGAGCCAGTCGCCGAACAGGGCGGTGCCGATCAGGATCGCGCCCGCGATCAGCGAGGCGCGCAGCGCGATCTCACGGCGGAATTTCTGCGAAACGCCGTCGGTGACGCCGAGAAAGGTCGGCACCAGGCCCACCGGATCGACCACGACCAGAAGCGTCACCAACGCGGAAATCAGGAACTCAAACGGCATGGAGAGACCCTAAGCGGGCGGCGCGTTTCGGTCCATCTTTTGCGCGTTGGGCTGTGGACTTGGAGTCTCTCTGCCACACCTGCGGCAAGCGCCGGAGCGCTCCGCGTAACCTATTGAAATCACGGTTTGAAATCTTATGTATGTCAAACGCTTTAAAGTGGCTCGGCCGCTTTGAATCGGCTATGAAAATCGCAACAGAATCGTTGCGGAACTTTGTTCCCACCACCCAGGATACTTGCCCTTGGCTGACGCTGAAAATCCGCCCGGCGGCCCACCGCCGTCCGACGTTCGTCCGATCTCCATCACCGACGAGATGAAGCGCAGCTATCTCGATTACGCCATGAGCGTGATCGTGTCGCGCGCGCTGCCGGACGTGCGCGACGGCCTCAAGCCCGTGCACCGCCGCATCCTCTATTCGATGTACGAGCAGGGCCACACGCCCGATAAGAAATACGTGAAATCGGCCCGCGTGGTCGGCGACGTGATGGGCAAATAT
>CAKZHN010000159.1 GCA_936924235.1 uncultured Rhodoplanes sp.
AGGCCGACGTTCTCGCGGATCGCCCAGAGCAATGGAGTCTCCGGCTCCACGTCGATGTCATAGTCTTTGCCGTTGATATTGAGCCGAACCATCGCCTAGGACCTCCTCAGGTACGAAGTCCGGCCCACACACCTGAAGGCCGGACGATTTCGAAATAGCGGAACGGACTCTAATTGGACTATTTCAAATCAACAATCGCCAAGCAGGGCGCTTCAAGCAGAGTTGAGTGTCGGGTTTCGCATTTGTCGCGGCTCACGATGTGGGCGCCTCCGATCCACGGAAAAGCGGCCGCTGCCCACATCTGGAGGAATTTGCGAAAATCGGCACGCGTCTTTGGCTCCGTGCAGCGCATCCGCCCGGATCGTCAGCCCGTCTTGTCCTCAATCCGGGCTTTTGCCCGGGCCTTTCTTGCCCCCTGAAGGAGGCGGAGCGCCGGTTGGCGCACCATTGTAGTCTGGCACCTCCAAAGAGGTGCCTGCGTGCCTTACGGCACGCGCGCCTTCCAGCGCTCCACCGCGGCGATTTCTTACACGGCCACCGCACTTCTTGGCCTGGACCGGAGGACCACATCCTCACGTTATCCCGGCGGCATTTGCGCCTCCGTTCATCCAGACCCGTCCAGCCATTCAAGGCGGACCCCTCATCGGGGTCGGGCAGCGACCGCGCCTCCTGGGACGGGGTTACGTAGCCCCGCCTGCAGGCGCCGCCATCCCGTCTCCGCCAACCGAACGACTCCGGAAGCCGCCCTCAGTGAACCGGGATGAGGAGGAACATAGGCCGCGATGTCTTGTACGTCAAGTGTACGTGCGTAGGATGTACAAAAAGGAGATTTGAAATCATTCCGCCTTGATATGGGCCAGGCTGATCACCTTGTGCCATTTCTCGGTTTCCTGCGCGATCAGCTGGCCGAAGTCGGCAGGCGAGCCGCCGATCACCGTGCCATCCAGCTCGGCAAGCCGCGCCTTGATGTTGGGATCGCCAAGGCCGGCATTGATCTCTTCGTTGAGCTTTTCGATGAGCTCTGGCGGCGTGTTCTTCGGCACGCCTAATCCGTACATCAGGCTCGCCTCGTAGCCCGGCAAAAACTCGGCCACTGTCGGCAAATCCGGCAGCGCCTGCGAACGCGCCGCTGACGTCACTGCCAAGCCGCGCAGCTTTCCGGCCTTGATGTATTCAAGCGACGAGGCCGGGCTCATGAACAGGACCTGGACCTGCCCGCCCAGCAGGTCGGTGAGCGCAGGTGCCGTGCCCCGGTAAGGCACATGAACCATGTCGATGCCGGCCATGAGCTTGAACAACTCGGCAGCAAGGTGTTGTGCGGTCCCGATTCCCGCGGACGCCACGTTGATCTTGCCCGGGTTTGCCTTGGCATAGGCCATGAACTCCGGCACAGACTTGGCCGGAACAGCAGGGTTCAAAACCATGACGTTCGGCACGCGCATGATGCCCGCGACCGGCGCGATGTCCTGGATGAAATTGAAACCGAGCTTGTCGGTGAGCGACGGGTTGATGGTGTGCACCGACGCGGCAAGGAGCAGCGTATAGCCGTCCGGCGGCGCGTGGACGGCCGCCTCCGTGCCGATGTTGCCGCCGCCGCCTGGCCGGTTGTCGATGACGAATTGCTGGCCGAGCCGCTCCGACAGCCATTGGCCGATCAGGCGCGCGAGAATGTCGGTCCCGCCGCCGGGGGGAAACGGCACGATCCAGCGCACCGGCCGAGACGGATAGGTTTCTCCGAACGCGAAGCGCGAAAGGGCCGGGAGGGCAACAGCACCCGTGGCGAGACGAAGAAACTGGCGGCGCGGGAGCCTCATGGCGACCTCATCTGGCACCAGTTCGCGAAGTGCGCTGTTTCGGCATCCTCATAGGTGAGCGAAGCGACGCCGTCCTTTGGACGGCTACGCCGGACGAAAGTAGGAAATGCGGTTATGCGCGCATAGTGCCATGTTTTGATATAGCTATCACCATCCAGTGATAGGAGCGCAACGATGCAGTTGACCGATCGGATCGGGCGCCGGGTGAAGCTGCACGACCTTCATGTTCTGATGGCTGTGGCGCAGGCCGGCAGCATGAACAAAGCGGCGGTTCTGCTCCGCACCGGGCAGTCCGCCATCTCCAGATCAATCGCGGACTTGGAGCACGCCGTGGGCGTGCGTCTGGTCGATCGCACGGCCCACGGGGTCGAGCCGACCAAGTACGGCCGGGCCTTGCTCGATGGCGGCGCGGCTGCGTTCGATGAGCTGCGCCAGGCGGTGAAGAAGATCGAGTTTCTGGCTGATCCCACGGCTGGAGAGGTCCGGATCGGATGCACGCCGCTGCTCGCCACGAGCTTCGTTTCGGCGGTCATCGATCGGCTCTCCCGGCGCCACCCGCGCATGCTGTTTCATCTCGTGACCGGATATGTAGAGACGCTGTACCGTGAACTGAGCGGCCGCAACGTCGATCTTCTGATCGCGCGGAGATTCGGCTCCATCGCAGGAGAGGGACTGGAATTCCAGTTTCTCTTCGATGACTCGTCTGTCGTCGCAGCCGGTGCGCAAAGTCCGTTGGTGCGGCGGCGCAGGATCGAATTTGCCGATCTGCTGGAAGAATCGTGGGTGCTGCCGCCGCCCGGAAGCGAGATTGCGTCGATCGCGTCGGAAGCCTTTCGCGCGAATGGAGTCGATGGTCCGCGCACGACCGTGGTGACGGATTCTCCGCATGTCCGGATGAGCCTGCTGGCGACCGGCCGCTTTGTCACGATCCTTCCGGCGTCCGCGTTGAAGTTTCCCGCCGTGCGCCCGGAGATCAAGGTCTTGCCCGTTCGGCTGCCAAAGACCAGCGTGCCGAGCGGAATCGTCACGCTGAAGACCCGCGCGCTGAGTCCCGTGGCGCAGCTTTTCATCGACCGCGCCCGCGAGGTCGCAAAGACTCCGGCAGAGCGACAATGAAAAAGAAAGCGGCGGCCATTTTCGGCCGCCGCTTCCTTGAGATTGCGCTCGTCGCCCGTCAGGCGATCTGCACGTTGTGGTTCTTGAGCGGGAACGTGCGCATGCGCTTGCCCGTGGCCTTGAAATAGGCGTTGAGCACCGCGGGCGCCGCCACGCAGATGGTCGGTTCGCCGACGCCGCCCCAGGCCCCCGTGCCGCCATTCGGCATGATGATCGATTCGACCTTCGGCATCTCGGCAATTCGCATCGAATTGAAGGTGTCGAAGTTCGTCTCCTGGATCGCGCCGTCCTTGACGGTGTTTTCCTGGTAGAACAGCGCCGAGAGCCCGTAGACGAACGAGCCCGCGACCTGCTTGTCGATCTCGAGCGGATTGACGGCGTAGGTCGGATCTGTGGCCGCAACGATGCGGTGGATCTTGATCTTGTTGCCGCCGGCTTCGACCGAGACTTCCGCGGCCCCCGCCACGTAGGCGTTGAACGCGTTCATCTGGGCGAGCCCGCGGAACACGCCCTGCGGCGCAGGCTTGCCCCAGCCGATCTTCTCGGCCACAGCGTTGAGCACCGCGAGATTGCGCGGATGCTTGCTCATCAGCTTCCTCCGGAATTCCAGCTCGTCCTGGCCGGCGGCCTGGGCGAGCTCGTCCATGAAGCACTCGAGGAAGATGCAGTTCTGGTTGATGTTCACGCCACGCCAGAAGCCCGGCAGGATGTGCGGGTTGCGCATGGAGTGGTCGATCATCAGGTTGTCGACCGAATAGCCGAAGGCGTGCTCGGTGCCTTGCGGCATCAGACCCTGGAAAGTCAGCGCGTCCTTGCCCTTGTCGAGCAGTGTCGGGAACACGGAGGCGACGATCGACTGGCCCGACAGCCGTACGTGCAGGCCGGTCAGGTTGTTGTCTTTGTCGAACGCGCCGACCATCTTGGCCTGCATCACCGGATGGTAGCGGCCGTGCGTCATGTCCTCTTCGCGCGACCACAGGAGCTTGACCGGCGTGCCGGGCATCTCCTTGGCGATCAGAACAGCCTGCGTGACGTAGTCGTGGAACGCGCCACGCCGGCCGAAGCCGCCGCCGACCTGCTGCTTGTAGACCTCGCACTTGTCGGCCGGCAGGCCTGACGCCGCGACCGCGGCGGCGAACGCCGCCTCGCCGTTCTGCGACGGCACCCACACCTCGCACTTGTCGGCCGTAACCAACGCCGTGGCGTTCATCGGCTCCATCGGGGCGTGGTTCAGGTACGGATAGGCGTAGACCGCCTCGACCTTCTTCGCGGCACCCGCGATCGCAGCCTTGGCGTCGCCATTGGCGTTGCCGACGAAGGCTTCCGGCGCGTCGAGACCCGCCTTGAGCCACTCGGCGATGCTCGCGCTCGACACCTTGGCGCCTTCGCCCGGGTCCCACTCGATGTTGACGGCCTTCACGGCGTTGTTGGCGTGCCACCAGGTGTCGGCCACCACGGCAACGCCGGAATCGCCGACCTGCACCACCTTCTTGACGCCCGGCATCTTGGATGCCTGCGCAGCGTCGAAGCTCTTCACCTTGCCGCCCTGGACCGGGCAGTCGCGGATCGAGGCGTTGAGCATTCCGGGCAGCTTGATGTCGACGCCGTAGATCTGCTTGCCCGTGACGCGGTCCGGCGTGTCGAGACGCCGCAGCCCTTTGCCCGCGATCTTCCAGTCTTTCGGATTCTTCAGTGCGGGCTTCTCCGGCACCGGCAGCTTGGCCGCGGCTTCGGCGAGCTTGCCGAAGCTGAGCTTCTTGCCGGACGGATTGTGCGTGACGACGCTCATCGCCGCGCTGCATTCGGCGACCGGCACCTTCCACTCGTTCGCCGCCGCCTGCACCAGCATCAAGCGCGCCGCGGCGCCGCCTTCACGCACATATTGATGCGACATGCGAATGCCGCGGCTGCCGCCGGTGGAGAAATCGCCCCAGGCGCGTTTGCGAGCGACGTTCTGGCCGGGCGTCGGGAATTCCCAGGTCACCTTCGACCAGTCGCATTCCAGCTCCTCGGCGACCAACTGACAAAGCCCGGTGAGCGTGCCTTGGCCCATCTCGGAGCGCGCCACGCGGATGACGACCGTGTCATCGGGCTTGATCACGACCCAGACGCCGATTTCAGGCGAGCCGTCCGCGGCACGAACGACCTGCGGGCCGCCCGGCAGTTCGAGGCCGACAGCGAGACCGCCGCCAACGGCAGCGGCGCTGATGATGAACGAGCGGCGAGTGGTTTTCGGAATGAAATTCATCGTCGCCTCCCTTACGCGTTCGCCGCGGCGTGGATCGCCGCGCGGATCTGCTGGAAGGTGCCGCAACGGCAGATGTTGGTCATCTCGCGGTCGATGTCGGCGTCGGTCGGCTTCGGCTTGTTCTTGAGCAGTTCCACCGCCGCCATGATCTGGCCGGACTGGCAGTAGCCGCATTGCGGCACGTCGTGCTCGATCCAGGCCTTCTGCACCTTGTGCAGGATGCCGTTCTGCGCGAGGCCTTCGATCGTGGTGATCTTGGTGCCGACTGCGCCGCTCACCGGGAACGAGCACGAGCGCGTCGCGACGCCATCGACATGCACCGTGCACGCACCGCACTGCGCGATGCCGCAGCCGTACTTGGTGCCGGTCAGGCCGACGTTCTCGCGGATCGCCCAGAGCAATGGAGTCTCCGGCTCCACGTCGACGTCGTAATCTTTGCCATTGATGTTGAGACGAAGCATTCCCGAACCTCCCCAGGTTTGAGATTGCCGGCCGACACATCTGAAGGCCGGCAACATTTTCTATGGAAGGCGAAATTCTAATTGGACCAGTTCAAATCAACAATCGCAGGCGTGCGCGATTTTCCGGGCCGAGGCAGGTGCGCCGGCCGGGGCTCGCCCACACTTTCGAATTGGAGTTAGAAAAACTCGTAACTATATGATATTGCTAAAGAATTTTTGATTCACTAGGGTCGCCCCAACATTGTGGTGTGGGGTGACAGATGAGTGGGCAGAAGACCCGGACGCGGTATGTCCGGCAGACGATTTGCGCAGCGGTCTCGGTAATTTCGTACGCCGCATTGACGACGAGCTTGGCGGCACAAGAAAAACTCAGCAGCACGGCGCGCGATGCGCGCGCGCAGGAGCAGTCGCAGCAGCAGTCGACTTCGCTGCCGCGGATTGAAGTGCAACGTAAAAAACCTCAGCCGCAGCGTCGTGCCGCTGCTCCGCGGCCCGCAACGGCACCCGTTGTACCGCGACCGGCGATCCAAGCCGGCACCGAGATCAAGGGGTACGTCGCAAATCAGAGCGTCTCGGCGACGAAGACCAGTGCGCGGCTCATCGAGACGCCGCAGGCCGTGAGCGTGGTCGGCGCGGAGCAGATCCGCGATCAGCAGCCGCAAAAATTCGACGAGGTGTTCCGCTACTCGCCCGGCGTGAAGGGCGAGGTCTTCGGTCCGGATCCGCGCAACGACTGGTTTCTGATCCGCGGGTTCAAGTCGGACAACGACGGCATCTTCCTCGACTCGCTGCCGCTCTACTACACGTCGTTCGGCAGCTTCAAAGTTCAGCCGTTCGCGCTGGAGCGGGCCGAGGTGGTCCGCGGGCCGGCGTCGCCGTTGTTCGGCTCCGGCAGCCCCGGCGGCGTCCTCAACGCCATCAGCAAGCGGCCCCAGGCCGATCCGTTCGGCTATCTCGAAGCGGGTGTGAACAACTACGGCAACCTTTACACCAATTTCGATTTCGGCGGGCCGGCGGTGCCTCTGGGCCCCAACGGCCAGTTTCTCTATCGGCTCACGGGCCAGGCGAAAGGCGGCGACACCGACCGCGACCACGTCCAGGACAACAACTACTTCCTGGCGCCGTCATTCACATGGGCCACATACGACACCAAGCTGACGATCCTGACGATGGGGTCGCACAACGACACCAAGGGCCTGAACTTCCTGCCATACCAGGGGACCGTGACGGCGGCTCCGTTCGGCCGGATTCCGACGAGCTTCTTTGCCGGCGAGCCGGGCTCCGACAACTGGCGCCGTGACGAGATGATGGCCGGTTATCAGTTCGAGCACTCGTTCAACAAGGATCTCACGTTCCGCCAGAACGCGCGCTATGCGCACACCAACATCACCTTCTCGAGCTATTACGGGCAGGACTATTTCGGAAATCCTGCAAATGCCCAGCTCGGCCGCAACGCGTTCATCACGCGCGCCAACGGCGAGCAGATGAACCTGGACAGTCAGCTCGAGTACAAGTTCAACACCGGACCCGTGCGTCACACCGCGCTGTTCGGTGTCGACGTCAAGCATTACACGCTCGACGACTATCAGGCGTTCGGGTTCCTGGCCGGTACGCCGATCAATATCTTCAGCCCGAACTACTCCGGGCAGGGAGTCTGGTCCGGGGCGCCGTACCAGGACAGCTTCCGCAAGCTGAGCGGGGTCGGCGTCTATCTGCAGGATCAGATCAAGCTCGACCGCTTCACACTGTTGCTCACGGGCCGGCACGATTGGATCACGCAAGGCAATGACAACAGGATCGGCACCAGTCCGGCGGACCGGGACGACGCGAAGTTCACGGGCCGCGCCGGTCTGATCTACACGTTCGACAATGGCGTGGCGCCGTACGTCTCGTACGCGACGAGCTTCGCGCCGGTGATCGGCTCCAACCCCACCACGGGCGATATCTTCGTGCCGGAAACGGCCAAGCAAGCCGAAGTTGGCGTCAAGTATTCTCCGACCTGGATGAACGGCACCTTCGGCGTCGCCGTCTTCGATCTGACGCGCCAGAACATTGCCACCAGCACCACGGTGGCTCCGTTTGTCACCACTCAGACCGGGGAGATCAACTCGAAGGGCTTCGAGCTCGAAGCGGTCGTCAATCCGATCCCGGGTTTGAAGATCATCGGCGCCTACACGCAGTACGACTTCGTCACCACGAAGGACAGCGATCCGGCGAAAGTCGGCAGGACTCTGACGGCCACGCCGGAAGAGTTCGGCTCAGCATGGGTTGATTACACCTTCCAAAACGGCCCGTTGCGTGGGTTCGGCTTCGGCGGCGGCATCCGTTATACCGGGCGCTCGTTTGCAACGGTCGCCAACGACCTTGTCGTACCGTCGTCCGTCGTCGGCGACGCGACGGTGCACTATGAGAAGGCTGGCTGGCGCTATGCCGTCAACGCGGTCAATGTGACCGACAAGGTCTATGTGACAAGCTGCTCGAGTGCCATCGCGTGCTATTACGCGGAGCGCCTGCGGGTCACCGGAAGCATCGCCTACAAGTGGTGACCAGGTCGGCGGGATGACGGCGAAAACACTCCGCAAATGGTCGTGGGTCCACAAATGGGCCAGCTTGGTCTGCACGGCGTTCCTGCTGATGCTGTGCGTCACCGGGCTGCCGCTGATCTTCAAGGACGAGATCGACGGGCTGCTGCACGAGGAGGTCGCGGCGGCCGAGGTTCCGGCGGGGGCGCCGAAGGCCGACCTCGACCGCGTGGTCGCGGCGGGGCTCGCGAAGCATCCGGATCGCGTCGTGCAGTTCCTGATCTGGGACCGCGACGATCCGAATGTCGTGATGCTGTCGATCGGCAAGTCCTACGACTCCGATCCGACCAGCAATCTGATCGTTCGCGTCGACGCGCACACCGGGCTTTATCTCGACGCGCCCGATGTCACGCGGCGGCTCACCTACATCCTGCTCAAGCTGCACACCGACATGTTCGCCGATCTGCCGGGCAAGCTGTTCCTCGGCCTGATGGGACTGCTGTTCGTCGTCGCGATCGTCTCGGGCGTCGTGGTCTACGCGCCGTCGATGCGGAAGCTCGAATTCGGCGCCGTGCGGCATCACCGGCCGCGGCGGGTGCGCTGGCTCGATCTGCATAATCTGCTCGGCGTCGTCACCGTGGCCTGGGCGCTGGCGGTGGGTTTCACCGGCGTGGTGAACACCTGGGCCGATGTGATCCTGAAGATCTGGCAGTTCGGCCAGTTCTCCGAGATGACCGGGCCGTTCAAGGGCATGCCGGTGCCGCAGACGCTGCATTCGGTCGAGGCCACAGTGCGGACCGCGCAGCGCGCGGTGCCGGGCATGGTCCCGTACTTCATCGCCTATCCGGGGACGCCCTTCACCAGCACGGCGCATTTCGCGGTGTTCATGCGCGGCGACACGCCGCTGACCTCGCGGCTGCTCAAGCCCGCGCTGATCGATGCCTCGACCGGCGCGTTCACCGATTCGCGCGATCTGCCCTGGTACGTGACCGCGCTGCTGGTGTCGCAGCCGCTGCATTTCGGCGACTACGGCGGCATACCGCTGAAGATCATCTGGGCGCTGCTCGACATCATCACCATCGTGGTGCTCGGCAGCGGGTTTTATCTCTGGCTGGGGCGCTCGCCGCGGACGCGGCACGCAACGGCTGCAGCAAAGGTCGCCGCATCTTACGGACAACCGACATGACATCCGAAGCGAACGCACGGCCGAGACGGCGGCGTCTCGGTGCGATCTTCCTGGTGCCGGCGATCCTAGCCGTGCTCAGTGGCGTGGGACTGATCTCTGCGCTGCTCGGCGACGGCGTCTGGGATGGGCTGTCGTGGCTGGCGCTGTCTGTGCCGATCGCGGTGGTGGCGTGGTGCGCGGTGTTGCGGCGGCAGAAGCCCGCCGCCGGCTAGCGGTTGCCTTGCTTGGCAGGGAGGTGTGGACATTCGGCCTTGGCGTCATTCACGCCTCATTAAGCAAACCGCTTCATTCTTGCGACCATGTGGCGTTGCGTGCGTTTTTATCTTGTTGGCCCGGTTCTGCTGCTGGCCCTTGGCGCCTGTGCACTTCCCGTCGAGCGCACTATGCCGGAAGGTCTCGCGACAACGCCACCGCCGAAGCTGGCCGTCGCCGATAGGCCGCCGGCCGATCTGGCCCGCATCGACAGCTATGCCGCCGTCGAGAATGACGCGACGGGCTCGATTGCTCCGGCTGCGCCAGCGTCGGTCATGCCCGCGCCGCTGCGCTCGGCGAAAAAGCACGTCTTCCTGATGCTGGGCGGGCTTCAGGGGACGGATGGCTGGGTGACGAGCGCCGGCATGTACGGACTGCGATCGTCTCTGGCGGCGCTGCCCGACGTGACGATCAGCACATACGACTGGCTTTCTTATAAGAAAGTCGCAGAAGACATCGCGTTGGTGCCTAAAGACGACATCGTCATCGTCGTCGGTTATTCGGGCGGAGGAGCGCGCGCGACCTGGTTGGCAAATCTGCCGTCCAAGCCGCAAATCGATTTGATGATCATGTACGACCCAAGCCCGTCTTGGGGAATGCTGCCCATCGGCCCGAACGTCAAGCGGGCCATCTGCTACCGCAACATTACGCCGGCATTTTTCGGCCTGGGTGGCGGCGTTCTGGTCGGCCGCGACACATCAGTCGAAACGATCGACATTTACGAACAGCATCTGTTGGTTCAAGTCGACACGAAGCTGCACCAGCGGACCATCGAAGAAGTGAAGATGGTTTCCAAAGCCGGCAGTGCGTCTTTTCCCCGCACCGCGGATCGCTGACTCCCGGTCAGCCTGGATCTGCGTCAGGCGCCAGTCGGCTTAGCCCTGGCCGTGCTTGGCTGGATGCCGTTCGCGTTCGGCCTCCGCATCCTCCTCGGGTGCGCCGGCATGCTCGGCTATGCCGCCGACAAAGAACGGCGGGTCGCTGGCCGGAAAGGTGTCCTCGAGAGCTTCATCGACCAGACGGTCGGTGGCAGGCTTTTCGGTTCCGCTCTTCGTTTCGCGGATCGCTCGTTTGGCTGCCATGGCACTGCTCCACGCCCGGGTTCGACCTCATCCTCATCTAGGTGATGTCGTCCGCCGGACAAGGACGATGCGAGCGTCGTCCTGCGAGGCTGTGACTAATGTCCGCCCTTGCCGGGCTTGTCGGCGTCGCGCACCGGGGTCTCGGGATTCATGCCGCCGCGCTTCTGCGCGAAGGTTTCCTTGCCGCTTTGCTCCCAGCCGCCGGTGACGGCGCGCTTGGCATAGGTTTCCCAGGTCTCGTTCCAGTCGCCGAGCGTATAGCCGTGCCACGGCGGCTGCGGCGACAGCGCGGGGAGCCCGAGCTCGTCCCAGATCTTGCGGGCGCGATCCATGTATTCGCGGGTCGGCAGCGCGAGCGGCGGGAACGGCGCCTTCAGCGTGGCGTCGATCAGCAGCGACGAGTCGTTCGCCACGCGGCCGGACTTCGGGCCGTGGCCGCTGGAGCGGTGCGGCACCACGTGCACGTCCTCGACCGGGTTGGCACGATAGGCCATCGACCAGAACACCGCATTGGTGTTGGTCGGATCGATGTCGTCGCTGACCGCGACGACGATCTTGCCGCAGTCGGCGCGCAGCCCCGACGCGCCCTGCAGACCGCGCCACACCTCGGTGCGCGGCGCGCCCTGTGCGAACTTCAAAAAGATCACCGGCCGCACGTTCGACAGCGGCTCGTGCAGCGACACCGCGCGGATACCCTTGATGCCGAGATGGTCGCGCAGATGCGACAGGAACATCGGCTCGTAGGCGACGCGCTTGATGACGCTCGACTCGGACGGCGTTACTTGGCTGATCAACGACACGAACACCGGCTTCTTCTTGTGGGTGATCGCCGTCACCTGCATCGACATGTTGAAGTCTTCGAGCGCGATGTAGCCGTGGCTCTCGCCGAACGGGCCTTCGGGCTCGAGCAGCTCCGGATCGATCAGGCCTTCAATGACCAACTCGGCGTCGGCCGGCACTTCGAGATCGACGGTGACGCATTTCACGGTGCGGATCGGCTCGCCGGCGAGCGCGCCGGCCACGCCCATCTCATCCATGTCGATGGCGAGCTTCTGCGGGCCGGTGAAGGCCACCACCGGCGCGCAGCCGTTGACGATCGCGATTGGCAGCGGCGTCTTGAGCTTGCGATGCTTGAGCCAGTGCTGATAGCCGCCGGCGCCGCCGATGCGCGACGCCATGCGTACGCCGAGCCGGTCGGTGGCTTTGAGCCCCGCGCGATACGTGCCCATGTTCTGGACGCCGCTCTCCGGGTCCTTGGTGACGCAGAGCGTGGCGGTGAAGTAGGGCGCGGCGTCGAAGCCCGGCGTCGAGATCGGCACCGGCAAAAGCTTCAAGCCGCCGTCGGCCTTCTTGAGGTCGTCGCCCTTGATCACGACCTCCTGGCACGGAGCCGGCGCGGTGATCCGCACCGGCTTGATCGGATGATTGACCGCATCGATCCAGGCCTGGCCGATCTGCTCGACCGGCTTGCCCATGCCGATGCCATAGATTTCGGGGTTGGCCGACAGCGCGCCGACCACCACCGGCATGTCGTACTTCTTGCCGCTGCTGTCGACCACGTTGGTGAAGAGAAACGCGCGGCGCTTCTCTTCCGGCAACCCGCCGACGAACTGCCAGCGCATCAGCGTGTGCAGCTCGGTGTCCTTGTTGATCGGGCGGTCGATGCGCGTCACCAGCCCGGCCTTTTCCAGCGTCGCGAGATGCTGCTGGAAATCGAGCGCAGGTGCGTTCTTGGTGGCGGAACCACTGCGCTTGTCGGGCTGGTCGAGCATGGGAACTACTTCTTCGATTTCTGATACGCCTCAATAACCGGCTTGGCGTGGCGGAAGCAATCGACACCCGCCGGGATGCCGCAATAGACCGCAATCTGGATCAGCACGGCGCGGATCTCGTTTGGCGTCATGCCGTTGTTGAGCGCGCCGCGGACGTGGGTCTGGAATTCCTCCATGCGGCCCAGGCAGGCGATCATGCCGAGGTTGAGGATCGAGCGCTCGCGCGGCGGCAGCGTGTCGTCGCCCCAGGCCTCGCCCCAGCAGTATTGCGTGACGATGCGCTGGAAGTCGCGGTTGAAGTCGTCGACGTTGGCCATCGCCTTGTCGACATATTCGTCGCCCGCCACCTTGCGGCGCATCTTCATGCCGATGTCGTAGGTCTTCTGGTCCATGATGTTCCTCCGGCTTTTCTGCTCTCGCGCTCATGCGCGAAGAGCTAGCAAAGATTACTCCTCCGCCGGGCCGCCTTCCCAGCGCTTCACCAGCTTGGTCTCGATGCCGAACAGATCGAGCAGGCGGCCGACCGTGTGATTGATGATGTCGTCGACGGTCTTCGGCTTGTTGTAGAACGCCGGCATGATCGGCGCGATCACCGCGCCCATGTCCGACAGCGTCACGAGCGTGCGCAGATGCCCGCCATGGAGCGGCGTCTCGCGTACGCCTAGCACCAGGCGGCGCTTCTCCTTCAGCACCACGTCGGCCGCGCGCGACACCAGCGAGCTCGTCACGCCGGTCGCGATCTCGCTCATGGTGCGGATCGAGCACGGCAGGATCACCATGCCCATGGTGGCAAACGAGCCCGACGAGATCGATGCGCCGATGTCGGCCGCCGGATGCACCACCGAGGCCAGCGCCTTGACGTCCTTCGGCTTGTAGTCGGTCTCATAGACCACCGTCATCTCGGCCGACTTGCTCATCACGAGATGCGTCTCGATGTCGGTCTTCTTCAGCATCTCCAGCATGCGGATGCCGTAGATCGCGCCGGAGGCGCCGGAGATGCCGATCACGAGACGGCGCGGAGTCTTGGTGGTCATTCGTTGTTCTCTGAGGCGTTTCCAGCAAGCAAAATAAGGCCGCTATCCCTAGCGCATGGCCCCATGGTGGGGAAACCGGTTTTGCATCAAGTCGAAACCCGAGGTGCAAGGGAGGCCTCAACGGCCTTCCAAAATTCATTTTCCTCAGTATTGCCCTCGGCAAGCGCGGCAGCAGCCAGCTTTGCTGCATAAGAACAGGCATTGTGACCGTGCGCCTGACCCAACTCATGGGCCTTACGGCCGACCTCGACGTAGTCCGGTGGATTGCTCATCGGATCACGAACCGCCAAGTTTGAAGCCCGCAAAGGCCGACAGGATCGTCTCCAGCGGGCCTGACGGAAACGGCCCGATCACGCCCTGATAGGAACTGAGGCTGTCCTGCGCGGCCTCGGCGGGCGACGGCGATGGACGGCCCAGCGTGCCCGATGTTGCGATGCCGTAAAGTGCTTCCTGCTGCAGGCGCTCGGCTTCCAGCTCGGCCGACTTGATGCGGGTGCGGAAGCCTTCGGCTGCGTCGGGTGTCATGACGGATGGCGGCGATTTCAGCGCGCGGCGGATACCGCGGAGCGGAACAACGGTCATCTCGCGCCAGGGCCTGATCGCGTCCTCGATCTTGGTGACATCGTCGGCGTTCAGCGCGCGGCCTTGTGTCGCGTTCCACAGCAGGAAGAACAGCACGTTCACGTCGACGCCCGCCTGGTCCTGCAATTCGATGCAGGCCGGCGCCACGCCCGCCACGCCGTAGAACTTGATCGAGAACCGCCAGAATGGCGATTTGCTGGCGGGCTCAGTCTTGGGCTCGGGTTTGTCGTTGTCATTCATGCGGCTGGGAGCTTCTCGTAGGCGCCGGCGGCGCGCAGCGCGGAGACGATGCGCTCGGGCGTCAGCGGCATGTCGAGAAAGCGCACGCCAAACGGCGACAGTGCATCTTCGATCGCGGCGACGATGGCAGCCGGCGCCGGAATCGTGCCGCCTTCGCCCGCGCCTTTCACGCCCAGCGGATTGAGCGGGTTCGGCGTCTCGACATGCTCGATGCGCGCGCCGGGCACGTCGCACGACGCCGGCAAGAGATAATCCTGGAACGTCGTGGTCAGCGGATTGGCGTCGTCGTCGTACTTCATCCACTCGAACAGCGCGTTGCCGACGCCATGTGCGACGCCGCCCTGCACCTGGCCGTCGACGATCATCGGGTTGATGACGTTGCCGCTGTCATGCGCCACCGTGTAGTTGAGCAACGCGACGCCGCCGGTCATCGGATCGACCTCGACCTCCACGACGTGGGTGCCGTTGCAATACGATGCCTGCAGCGGCGTGAAATAGGCAGTGTGCTCGAGCCCCGGCGACTGTCCCGGCGCGAACGAGAAGCCCGGCATGCCCTGGGCCATGCGGGCGAGCTCGCCAAACGTGAGCCTCGGCTTGTTGCCGGAGCGCGCCGTGGCCTTGCCGTCCTCGACGTCGATCTCGCTCTCCGGCACGCCGAGTGCGCGTGACGCTGCGGCCAGCACCTGCTTCTTCACGGCTTGGCCCGCGATCATTGCCGACGAGCCGGCATTGATCGCCTGGCGGCTGGCGAAGGCGCCGACGCCTTGCGCAATGGTACCGGTGTCGCCGGCGCTCATCACGATGTCTTCCAGCCGGCAGCCGAGATGATCGGCGACGATCTGCGACAGCGTGGTGCGGGTGCCCTGGCCCTGCGTGGTCGCGCCGGTCGCGACCGCGACCTTGCCGTTCGGCATGACGCGGATGCTGACGCCTTCGAACGGGCCAAGCCCGGTGCCTTCGACGTAGTTGCCGATGCCGATGCCGAGATAGCGGCCAGCCGTGCGGGCCTTGGTCTGCCGGGCGCGGAAGTCCTGGTATTGCGAGGCCTCCACGGCCTTCTGCTGGCTCAGCGGGAAATCGCCGCTCACGTAAACCAGCGGCTTGCCGTCGCGGAAAATCAGCCCCGGCTCGTAAGGCATCTGCTCCGGCCTGATCATGTTGCGGGCGCGCACCTCGAAGCGGTCGAGCTTCAGCTCGCTCGCAACGCGGTCCATCAGCCGCTCCATCGCGAACACCGCCTGCGGTCTCCCGGCGCCGCGCACCACAGTGGTCGGCACGCGATTGGTCAGCGCCACGGTGGTCTCGATCTTGTAGGCCGGGATCACATAGGGGCCGGGAAACGTCGTCGAGGCGATGAACGGCACGATGATGCCCCACGGCAGATAGGCGCCGGTGTCGTGCAGCATGGTGGCGCGCAGTCCCAGGATCTTGCCGGCGCCATCGACCGCGATGGCGGCCTTCCAGTACTGGTCGCGCTCCTGCGTCGACGACAGGAAATGCTCGCGGCGGTCCTCCTGCCATTTCACCGGGCGGCCGAGCTTCATCGCTGCGGCGGGGATCACCGCCTCTTCGGGATAGAACGGTGCCTTGGTGCCGAAGCCGCCGCCGACCAGCGGCGCAATCACGCGAATGGATTCGAGATTGCGCTCGAACAGGTCGGCGAGCGTACCGCGGCACAGATGCGGCGTCTGCGTCGCCGACCAGACGTTGAGCATGTCGGCAGCCGCGTCGTAGTGCGCCAGCACGGCGCGGCCTTCGAGAGTCATCGCGGCGCCGCGATGCATGTCGAGCTCGATCTCGAACACGTGCGGCGCGGTCTTGAATGCGCCATCGACGTCGCCGTAGCTCATCGGCACATAGGCGGCGACGTTTGATTTCAAGTCCGCGTGCACGCCCGGCGCGCCGGGCTTCACCGCGTCGCGGGCATCGCTCACCGCCGGCAGCGTCTCGTAATCGACCTCGACCGCGTTGGCGGCGTCTTCCGCGAGATAGCGGCTGTCGGCGACCACCACCGCGACGGTCTGGCCCACGTAGCAGACCTCGTCGCGCGCCAGCGGAATCTGCGTGCGCGGCGTCTTGATCGCAGGATTGGGCACCAGCATCGGGATCATGCCGGTGGCGATCCGGCCCGGCATGTCGTTGGCGGTCAGCACCGCATGGACGCCCGCCATGTTCCGCGCGGCCGTGGTGTCGATACACCGGATCCGGGCATGGGCGTGGGGGCTGCGCACGAAGGCCGCGTGCAGCAGCCCCGGCAGCGGGATGTCGTCGACGAAGCGGCCCTG
>CAKZHN010000160.1 GCA_936924235.1 uncultured Rhodoplanes sp.
TCTGTTTGCGATGCGGCCGAGCATCTCGGGCAGGCGGTGATAGCTCTGCGGCCCGACCACCAGATCGACCACCGGCGCGCGGCGCACGATCTCCTCGCCCTCGGCCTGCGCGACGCAGCCCGCCACCGCGATCTTGATGTCGCGGCCTTGCAGCGACGCTTCCTGTTTCATCACGCGCAACCGGCCGAGCTCGGAATAGACCTTCTCGGCGGCCTTCTCGCGGATGTGGCAGGTGTTGAGGATGACCAGGTCGGCGTCGTCCGGCGCGGCGGTCTCGACGTAGCCTTCGGGCGCGAGCGTGTCCGCCATACGATGGGAATCGTAGACGTTCATCTGGCAGCCGTAGGACTTGACGAAGAGCTTCTTGGGTCCGGTCATGCCTTCGGCGGCTGGTCCAGCCAATTTCTGTTGCTTTATCAAAAGGTTAAATCGAGTGCGCGGACGGCATTTGCAAGCCCCGTGCGGCGCCGTTTTAGCCGTTTTCCAGCAAAAAAGGAAAGCTGATTCCGGTCTGGTGTCCCGGATGCGGTGCAGCGTGAAGCGAAGCGAAACGGTGCACCGCTGATCCGGGACCCCGGTTGGCATCCGCATAGGGAAGAAACCGGGGTCCCGGGTCTGCGTCGCATCACTTCGTGCTGCGCCGCGCCCGGGACACAAGTGGCCCCTAGTCGGCCGGTTTCACGTCGGCGTCCTTGATCACCTTCGCCCATTTGGCGATCTCAGCCTTGATGTAGGCGTTGATCTCGTCGGGCGTGCGGTCCTGGTCGGGGATCATGCCGAGCTGCTCGAAGCGCTGCAGGTAGTCCTGCGTTGCGACGATCTTCTTCACCTCGGCATTGACCCGCATGATCGCCTCGGGCGGCGTGCCGGTCGGCGCGACCAGCACGAACCAGGTGGCGGCGTCGAAGCCCGGAAAGGTTTCGGCGAGCGTCGGCACGTTCGGCAACGACGGCACGCGCTTGGTGCTCGTCACCGCCAGCGCGCGCAGCTTGCCGCCTTCGATGTTGCCCTTCACCACCGACAGGTTGGAGAACATGAACGGGATCTGTCCGCCGAGGAGATCGTTCAGGGCGGGCGCCTCGCCGCGATAGGGCACGTGCACCATCTTCACTCCGGCGTTGAAGGCGAGCAGCTCGCCGGCCATGTGCGGCGTGGTGCCGACGCCGCCCGAACCGAAGTTCATGGTGCCGTTGCGGGCCTTGGCCTCCGCGATCAGGTCCTTGATCGACTTGATCGGCGAGTCTGCGTTCACCACCGCGACCAGTGGCGAGATGCCGATCATCGCCATGCCGGTGAGATCCTTGACCACGTCGAGCTGGAATTTCTTGTAGAGCGCGGGCGCGACCGCGAGCGTGGTCTGGCTGCCGACCATGATGGTGTAACCATCGGCCGGGGATTTCGCGACCTGTTCCGACGCAATCAGCCCGCTGGCGCCAGCGCGGTTCTCCACCACGAAGCTCTGGCCGATCGCGTCCGACAGCTTCTGCGCGATGACACGGCCGGCCACATCGGTGCCGCCGCCGGCCGCGAAGCCGACCACCACCTTCACCGGATGGTCCGGATATTTTCCCTGCGCGTGTCCTTGTGCCACAAAGCCCGCAGCGGCCACTGCGCTCAAGGCGGCCATCAGCAATCCGCGAATTGCAGTCATGACGTCTCCTCCGTGCCAAGCGCTGTGCGCCGTCGTTGGACGCGGCGCCGTCTCGTCGCTTCAGGCCAGTGCAGGATAGCGCAAAAACCACGGTTGTCTTCGAGCAGGGGTTCCATCGGTTGGTCATCTCTCCGGGTTGATGACGAGCGCGTGCTTTTGTCTCCGCACGGCGAATTCGCGCAGATCGTCAGATCTCCTTGTCCCTGCCTCCGGGCTTGCGCCCGGTCTTCGTTGCCTCCCGAGGGAGGCGGAGCGCCAGAACGGCGCAAGTAACATGGGGCACCTTTGCGAAGGCGCCCCGCGTGCCGTGTGACCGGCACGCGCGCCTTC
>CAKZHN010000161.1 GCA_936924235.1 uncultured Rhodoplanes sp.
ACCTCGAATGTCGAGCGTCCTGCATTCGATCGCGTCCAAGGCGCGCTTGAAGCGCCCACGCCCGAAAGATCTGCGCCGGAAAAGTCCGCGCCAGAAATGCCAATGAAGAAAACAGCGTGAGAGCGTCGTGGGAGCCAGAGTAGCGCGCGTCAACGATGATGATCTGAGCGGCCGGTTTGCGGAGAAGCTGCCGTTTCCATTGCGGTGGCTGCTGCTGCGGCCGCGCGACTCCATTGCGGCGGCAGCCGCGGGCGCCGCGGTGGTCACGATTCTGGTCAACGCGCTGTTCATGCAGTCGGGGCCGCATCCGGCGCCGATCTTCTCCACCAAGCCTGCGCCGGTCGTCGCGCCGCTGACCGACTCGGTCGCGACGCTGATGCCGGGGCGCAAGCCCGTGGCCGCGCCGCCGCCGGCCCGGCCCAAGTCGGACACGGTTGTCGAGATCCAGCGCGAGCTCGGAAAGCACGGCTTCTATGACGGCCCGGCCGACGGCTTCTACGGGCCGAAGACTGACGCCGCGATCCGCGATTTCGAGCAGGCCGCTGGGCTGCGGCCTTCGGCGGAACCAAGCGAGACGCTGCTCGCCGCGATCACGCGCTCCAACGTGAAGGCGAAGCCCGCCGAGCCCGCCCGCGACCCGATCGCGGCGCTGCTCGCGCCGAACGGCCGGATCACGGCCGTGCAGCGGGCGCTGACCGAATTCGGCTACGGCCCGCTGGCGCCGACCGGCGTTTATGACGCGCAGACCCGCGCTGCGGTTGAACGCTTCGAGAAGGCGCGGAAGCGCCCGATCACCGGGCAGATCAACGATCAGCTGGTGCGCGATCTCGCGTCGCTGACCGGCCGGCCCCTGGAATAGGGGCCTCTGGAGCAACCTGCCGACAGCCTGATAAGACAGCGCGCCCGGGTTCTCTTCTCCGGGCGTGACGAGGTCTCATGCGGCTGAAATCCGGCATCTGGGTCGCGGCCTATATCCGGCGTGCGCAGGTCGAGGGCGCGCAGGCGATGCTGCGGCGTCGCGGCGCCGACGAGGCGGGCGCCGTGTTCATCAAGGTGTCGCGACTCGACGGCACCGCCGAGGTGTTCGCGCCGGCGCCGCAGACCGCGTTCGACGAGGCGCGGCCCTCGGACCGCGCCTTCGTCAGCGCGCTGAAGACGCAAGCCTCGACCGAGGCCGACGCCGAGGCTTATCTCGCAAAGCAGATCAAGTTCGATCCCGACGTCTGGATCGTCGAGGTCGAGGATCGCGGCGGCCGGAATTTTCTCGATTCCGTGGTGACCTGAAGCCGCGCGGAAACGCGACGCGTGTCAGGCCTTGCGGGCCTTGGCGTGCTGGTCCCACAGGATCTTGGGACGGACCGTCGAAAATGCCATGCGGCGCTGATCGACGGTGCGTTGCTCGACGGCGCGCTGCGGCTCGTGCTGCACGGCGGTCGGCGGCGGCGCGGTTTCAGACTTGCTGTCCACGCCGGGCTTGTCGTCCGGGCGATGCGCCGCCTGCCAGATAGCGATCATCCGCAACGCCGACGCGGCCTTGAGGTCCTCGTGCAGCAGCGCGAGATCGTAGACGAGCTGGATCGACTGGCTGATCACCGGATTGATGCAGAGCAGGATTCGCTGCAGCACCGCGGCCGACATCTGCAGGGCCGAGGCCGCGACCACGATCGGCTCGCCGCCGGGATCGGTGACCATGCGATGCGCGAGCTCGCGCGAGATCGACAGCGTCTGCTCGAGCTCGCGGGCGAAAACCTCGATGCGATGGTTGAGCGCCGCGACTTCGAGCCGCTGGATCGCCGAGCGCGCCGCCGTGGGCTCGATCGGTTCGGCCGGCGTGATCGGCGCGTAGGGCAGGTTGAGCAGAATCAGGCGCCGCTCCTCGGCATTGGCGGTGAAGAACAGCTCGCTCAGCTCCTGCGCGGCAGCCTTGCAGGTTGCCGCGGGCTTTCCGGCAACCGGCGTCGCAGCCGGTGCGGCGGCGGCCGGTGCCTGCGCGTCGGGGGCCTTGATCTTGATGTAGTCCTTGAGCAGCCGCTGCCGCACCGAAGCGGGCGCATTCGGATAGCCCGCGATCTTCTGGGCGATGGTCGCCCTGGTCTTGGCGTCGACGCGGTCGATCAGCTTCAGCGCGAGCCGCTCGTATTGCTGCGCTTCCTCCGCGGTGTGGTCGGTCTTCTGCAGGTAGAGATCGGTGATGACGCGCAGCAGCGTCGGCCGGATGTCGACGCCGTCGCGATTCGAAAGCTTCACCAGGCCGTCGAGCTCGGGGCTGCTCAGGTCGGGGTCGCCCGGTTTGGCGTTGGTCGGCGCGTCGGTCTTTGGCACGGAAGTCATGGCACGGACACCACAGTCGCTGGGTAAGTATTCTCACGGAGAGGCATACGCCCCTTCCGTTAGCGGAGCGTTAACCATGCCGGCCCTTAAATGGTCGTGCGATCCAACCGCCGGCCGGGGGCACACCCGTCCTTTCCGCCGTCGGGGGAGGAGGGGCATGGGAATCATCGTGCAGTTTCCAGAAGGGCAACGACCTCTCGGTGGCGGCCGCTATGTGGACGCCAATTCCGAGCCGGCCAGCGTGATCATTCTGCCTGTGGTGCGAATCGAGCGTCACCCCGACGAGCCGACCAACGGCCTGTCCGGCGGCGATAGCGCCACACCAGGCCGCAGGCGGCGGCGACGAAATTCGCGTTAGGCGGCGGTCCGCCAAACGCAGGGAGTGCCGGATGCGATACCGGATCGCCATTGCGATTCCGATCCTGGCCGCGTCCGCTCTGCTGAGCGGCTGCGGCACCAATGCGGACTTCGGCCGGGTGCGGCCGACGATGTACAACGACGACGTCCACGCCTGGATGGGCCCGGTCACGACTCGTGAGTACGGCGATCCGCCGTGGCGTCACACCCTGACCGACGAGGAGCGCAGGCTCCGCGATCTCGCCTATCCGCTGATCGATCCGCCCTACGACCGCAACAAGTGGTACAGCTTCCTCGGCGAGCTTGGCCTTGGCAGCCGCACCTGGCCGTATCCGGACCGCAACGAATATGCCTCGCGGCTCTTCACCACGGCGTATCGCTCGCA
>CAKZHN010000162.1 GCA_936924235.1 uncultured Rhodoplanes sp.
TTGTGGCAGAGCGACGGGCAGATGACCAAGCATTTCAAGGTCAGCCCTGATCGCCTCGGACAGGCGCACGACGATATCGAAGTGCCGATCGCCTTCGTAGATGACGCCCGCTTCCTGGCCGCCGATCGCCGCGCCGATCACGTCCTGAACGGCGGAGGTGTTGAGGCCCAAGCGCGAGATTTCGGCCTTGTTGACCTTGATGTCGAGGATCGGCAGGCCCTCGATTTGTTCGACCCTGACGTCGGTCGCGCCGGCGACTTTCCGCAGGACCGCTGCGATTTGATTGGCCGAGCGCAGCATCGCCTCAAAATCATCACCGAACACTTTGACGGCAATATCGCCGCGAACGCCTGCCAGGAGCTCGTTGAACCGCATCTGGATCGGTTGCGTGAATTCATAGACGTTGCCCGGCAGCGTTCCGATGGCCTTCTCGATTTGCTGGATGAGCTCCGCCTTGGGGAGCTCGGGGTCAGGCCAATCCTGTGCCGGCTTCAATATGATGAACGTGTCCGATGCGTTTGCCGGCATCGGATCGGAAGCGAGCTCGGCCGTGCCCGTCTTTGAAAAGACAAAGGCCACCTGCGGAAAAGCGCTCACAGCGCGTTCCACGGCAAGCTGCATGCCTTGAGACTGCGTCAGTCCGGTGCTGGGGATGCGCAGGGCATGCATCGCGATGTTCTTTTCATCCAACGATGGGATGAACTCCTGGCCCATGCGGCTGAACACAACCAGGGCCAGGACAAACAGCAGGCCAGCCCCGGTGATGACACGATAGGGTCGCGCGAGCGCTATGCTCAAAGGCGAGGCGTAGGCTTTCTGAAGCCAACGCACCGCGGCGTTGTCGGTTTCCTGCACACGGCGCGTCAAGGCGATGGCTATCGCTGCAGGGATGAAAGTCAGAGACAGGACGAAGGCGCCAACCAACGCCATGATGACGGTTGCCGCCATGGGCGTGAACATTTTGCCTTCCACACCCGTAAAGGTCAGCATCGGGACGTAGACCAGGATGATGATTGCCTGGCCGTACACGCTCGGCCGGATCATTTCCTCGGCCGAGGCCCGCACCGTCTCCAGTCGCTCCTGCAGACTCAAGGCCCGCCCCGCTCGTTGCTGGCTGTGGGCGAGCCGCCGCAGAGCGTTTTCGGTGATGATCACCGCCCCATCGACGATCAAGCCGAAGTCCAGCGCGCCGAGGCTCATCAGGTTGGCGCTGACTTGCGCCTGCCACATCCCCAAAGCGGTCAGCAACATGGCCAGCGGAATCACACACGCCGTGATCACTGCCGCGCGCAAGTTGCCGAGCAGGAGAAACAGCACGGCGATGACCAGCAGTGCGCCCTCCGCCAGATTGCGGAGCACCGTCTTGATCGTGGCATCCACCAGCTGTGTTCGATTGAGAACGGGTTTGACCTGAACGCCGGGGGGCAAAACACTTTTGATTTCAGCCAGGCGCGCGTCCACAGCCGCCGCGACGGTGCGGCTGTTGGCGCCGATCAGCATGAGCGCAGTTCCGATCACGACCTCCCGGCCGTTTTCGCTGGCGCTGCCCGTTCGTGTCTCGCCTCCGATCGACACCGTTGCCACATCGCGCACGCGAACCGGCACGCCGCCCCGGGTGCTCACCACCACGTTTTCGAGCTCGGCCGCGGATTCGAGGCGGCCAGCAGATCGCACCACGACACCCTGACCGTTCCGCTCGATGTAGCGAGCGCCGCGACTGACGTTGTTGGCTTCGATCGCCTTGACGACATCGCCAAAGGTGACGCGCAGGCCGACAAGCTTCTCCGGGTCGGGGGTCACCTCGTATTGCTTGGTGTAACCGCCGATGCTGTCGATCCCCGCGACGCCCGGCACGTTCTTGAGCTGGGGGCGCACGATCCAATCCTGCACGGTGCGCAGGTAGCCGCCGCGTTCCACCGGGGTCTTGAGCCGCTGGCCCTCGGGCGTCAGAAAACTGCCGTCGCGTTGCAGACCAGGCAAACCGGCGCGCGCAGGTTTGCCGCCATACTCCACAGCCCACATGTATATTTCGCCGAGGCCGGTGGTGATCGGCCCCGTGCGAGGCTCGGCACCGGGAGGCATCGCCCCGCGCAACTCGATCAAACGCTCGTTGACCAGCTGGCGCGCAAAATAGATGTCGGTTCGGTCGCCAAAGATCGCCGTCACTTGAGAGAAGCCGTTGCGGGACAGTGACCGCGTGCCCTCCAGACCGGGAATACCGGCCAGCGCCGTTTCCAAGGGAAACGTGACCTGCTTCTCGATTTCCGCAGGCGACAACGAGGGGGCGACGGTGTTGATCTGGACTTGATTGTTGGTGATGTCGGGCACGGCGTCGATCGGCAATCGAGACAGTGCGAAACCGCCCGCCGCGACCGCGATGACACTCAGCACGACGACAACCCAGCGGTAGGTGATCGACAGCGCCAAAATCCGTCTGATCATGGTTGCGTCTCAATCATCGTGAGCGGCTTCGCCCTTTTCGAGCTCAGCCTTGATGGTGAAGGTGTTGGTGACGGCAATGCGCTCACCGGCAGCCAGACCGGAAAGGACCTCCACCCGGTCGTCGTCTTCGCGGCCGAGCTTGAGCTTTCGCACCTCGAACTTGTCGCCCGTCCGCACAAATGCCACGGGCTCGTTTTTGACGGTTTGCAGCGCCGCTTTGGCGATCAGGATCTCGGCGGGCGGGCCATTGAGCGGAATTTCTGCGGTGACGTAGGTGCCCGGCCGCCATTGGTGATCGGCATTGTCGAGAGCCGCGACGACCCTCGCGCTGCGCGTGTTCTGGTCGAGCATCGGGCTGATGAAGCTCACCCGCGCCTTCGCAGTCAGACCGGTTGCGGCCGCCTTGATGGACACCTCGACGTTTTCCGAAACCTTGGGCACGTCGGACGGAGCCACCGTCAGATCGACCCACACCCGGTCGAGGTTGACGATCACGAACAGCTCGCTTTCCAGGCCTTCGCGTCCAACCAGGGCGCCCAGGTCCACGCGCCTCTCGGCGATGACGCCGCTGATCGGAGAGCGCAGTTCCTGCTTGTGCATTGATTGCGCGGCCTGGTGCGGCAGGTCTGCGATTTCACCCTCCAAGAGACCAAGCGCGAACAGCTTCTGTCGTGCTGAGTTGACACGAATCTGCGAGTCCTGGGCGGCCAGCCGGGCACGGAGATAATCCGTCTCGGCAAGCGCCTTGGTGTCGGCCAGAGCCTTGAAGCGGGCCGCCAGCGTCTGCTGCAGCTCGTTGGTGGGAAGTGCGGCGAGGTATTCGCTCTTGGCGTCCGCAACTTCGCGGCTCTCGATGACCGCCAGCACCTCGCCTTTCTGGATTTTGTCGCCGATCCCTTTCTTCAGTTCGGCAACGGTGCCGAGCACCCGCACCGAAACCCGCGCGACATGATTGGCGTCCTGCACGATCGTTCCAGGCGCCAAAAAGTGATTCTGCAAATCGCCGCCTGCAACGGTGGCCAGTTCGATTGCCGAATCCCTGACCTGCTCATCGCTCAACGCTACGCTGGCTTCGTGGCCGTCGTCGTGGTCGGCATGTTCCGCATCCGCTTTCGATGCGGGCGGTTCGGATGATTGGCCAAGCCATGGGCGCAGGTCCACAGCGGCGAGACTGATCACGGCCACAACGGCCGCAATGCCCGCCGCAGCGGCGATCGCCGCCACAAGAGGTCGTTTCATGAAGACATGCCCGCGCCCGTGATGGCGCACTGAAAATGGATTTGGAGCGCCGGATAGCGGCGCGGTGGCTGCGTCAGCTCGCAGCGCGGAGGCGCGGTGGCCTGAATGGGCTCAGGATCCCGATGCCGTTCATTGCGACATCGCCCGCAAGAAGGTGGCGAAAGACTATCGGCGATGTCAGCGCCAGCTCGGCAGGAGCCTCGAATGTCTGCAAATGCTGAAGGCAATGATCGCTGTGTGCAGGGGCATGATGCAAGGGAGGCTGCACGGCCGCATCTGTTTGAAGGGTCGCGACATACAGCGGCGCGCCGTCATCGACAGCGAGCGCACCGTGAACGAACGAAAGTGCCAATGCGCAGGCGATGAGGAGCGCCAGGACAACGCGACACGCCTTCGCGGGCGCGGTCCCGTTCAAAGCCTGGCTGGCCCAACTGTTATAACGTTGCATCGGCGCACGTTCTCGATACGTCGACGTAACGATCACCGATGGACTTGGCAAGGCAGAAGCGGGATTGTGAAACGGTGGACCGCCTCGGCGCGCCAGCCGATTCGCAAGGAAGCGAAGCCATGTGGTTGCGAGTTGCCGCACTGATGATCGCCATAAGCCCCAGCATGGTCCAGGCCCAAGGCTTCAGGGACCAAGGCCACGAAAACCCGTGGAATCCATTCCATATTGGAGAATTGCCTTCGGAGGTGCGCGCGAAGGTTCAAGCCATGTGCAGCGGCACAAGCAAGGCCTTGCACTACTTCGCCACCCATTCACCGGATGGTCGGGTGATCCATCTGCATTTTGAGAAATTCAGGTGCGACGGCCATCCGGCGTTCTGCAATACCTCTGGCTGCCTGCATCAGGATTACATTCGAGTTGGAAATGCGTATCGGCTCGATCGCAGCTTCCAAGGCCCTGACAACGACTAGACCGTAAACATCTTTGTCGATGCGCTGCCGACGGTTCGGGCAGAATCCGCCAGTGCGGTCTCCCCCACTGTTGACAGACCTTGCAAACAGGGGTGCGCGATTTGCGCTTTTTTCCGCCATGCGTATCGTGCCGCCGCCTTGCTCAATCGAGGGTGTCTTCTAGGGACACTTGGTTGGCAGAGCAGGGTGTGGCGCCTGCAGGCGGGATTTGTA
>CAKZHN010000163.1 GCA_936924235.1 uncultured Rhodoplanes sp.
CCGATCTCATGGCATGCTCACCACGCATGCGGATGTCCTCAACCCCGACCTGCTCTCGTTCATCAGGTCCTGATGACATCTCTCATCCATGATTGCCCATGAGGAGGGTTCGGGTTTCGCGTCGTGACGAAGGAACGAACGAGAAGCCCAGACCCTCCTCGAAAATTCATCGGCCAAGGTCCCGACCGAAGCGGGCCTTGTCACGCGGAGTGGGAGGCGGCGCGTTGAACCTGGCACTGCCATGTGACGACAAAAGCGTATGTCGATTGCCTCCAGCGTCCTACCTCGAATCACTGCCGGCGCGGCCCTGTGCGCTTGCATGGCGCTGTATTCTTTGTGGCGTGATGGACGCGGCGCCGCCCGCGGGCGCGGCCTGCTGAGGCGAGAAATATATAAAGGACTGGCAGGTCGAAAGGCGCTCTTCCTGCTGCTTCTCCTTTTCGCGATCCCCGCGAACGACTGCTTGGCGCAGACACCGCCGCCGCCACTCGACGAACAGGCGATCGAGCGCGTGCCGCCGACGGTCGTGAAGAGATTGGCGACCCGCTTTTCGCTGGGCGCATTCGCCGGCCGCTTCGAGGAGACGCCGCTCGGCGCGGTCCGCAAAGCCGTGGGCGCAGGGACCATCCAACACCAGGGCGACGCTGGAGGCAGCATCTATTGGCTGTGTTACAGGCGCGCGCAGCATCGACTGTGGGTCATGTCCAGCGAGATGGGCGGCCGGGACCATCGCGTCACCGAGATCGTTGAAGAGCTCACCGAGAAAGGCACCGAGGCGAAAGACACCGAGACCTCGACCGATTGCGCCATCATCCCGGAAAAGTTCGCGCCCCTCGTCTTCGACGGCAAGCTGCATTTGGGCATGTCGCGTTCGGAGGTCGTCACGGCGCTGGGACCGCCGTCGAAGTCGGACGCTGCTCAGATGGTGTATTCTCACGCCGGAAAGCTCGCACACGGTTTCGATGAGACCGCATGGCTCATTCTCCGATTTCGTGAGGAAAAGCTCGTGTCCATGCGCGGCGGCAAGACCACGACGAATTGAAGTGGCTGGCAGCAGCAAGCGCAGGATGGGTTGAGCCGAAGGCGAAACCCATCGTCGCTCAAATTACAATGCGACGCCGCGATGGGTTTCGCTGCGCTCAACCCATCCTGCATTTGCTGACCCGACGAAAAACCTATTTCACCTGGCAATCGACCGACGTCTTGCCGGCGCGCTTGATGGTCGCCTGCCCGTCGCGCTTCATCCTGAACGTGGTGCCGTTCTTCGAGAAGCGCTGGCTGGTCAGCGAGAAGCGCTTCGGCAGATCCAGCGACTTGCCGTCGAACTGCAGGTAGGCGTCCTTGGTGCCGGGATAGAAGCCGACCTCGAAGCTCGCGCCGTCCTTGCATTCGTAGTGATAGAAAGTCTGGGCCTGCGCCGACGCCGCACCGGCCCCGAGCACGGCAAACGCCAAAAGCATCCGTTTCATTTCTGCCCCATTCCCATTCCGGCGGCGTCCGTCACGCCGCCTTGCGGCTCGCCAGGAACTGCCCCATGCGATCCAGCGCCTTCAGGATGTTTTCCGTCGAGTTGGCGTAGGACAAACGCAGATAGCCCTCGCCGAGAACGCCGAAGTCCGGCCCGCCGATGGTGACGACGCCGGTGTCGTTGAGCAGCGTGGTGGCGAGCTCCTTGCCCTTCCAGCCGGTGCGCTTGATATTCGGGAACGCGTAGAACGCGCCCTTGGGCACCACGCAGGACACGCCGGGCAGCTTGTTCAGCCCCTCGACCACGACCTTCCGCCGCTTGTCGAACTCGGCGACCATCCGGTCCGCCTCGTCCTGCGGGCCGGTGAGCGCCGCAAGTCCGGCATATTGCGCCGAGGCGTTGACGCAGGAGTGCAGGTTGACCGAGAGCTTGCGCGCATAGTCGTAGAGCTTGCCGGGCCACACCGCGTAGCCGAGCCGCCAGCCGGTCATCGCGTAGGTCTTGGACCAGCCGTTGAGCAGGATCAGCCGGTCGCGGATCGACGGATAGGACAAGAGGCAGACGTGCTGCTCGCCGTCATAGACCATGTGGTCGTAGATCTCGTCCGACATGATGCAGACGTCGGGAAACTTTTCCAGGCCGGCGACGAGCTTGTCGATCTCGGCCTTCGGCGTGACGCCGCCGGTCGGGTTGGCCGGCGAGTTGATGATGAGGAGCCGGGTCTGCGGCGTGATCAGCTTCAGCGTCTCGTCGGCCGAGAACGCGAAGCCGTTCTCCTCGCGGATCGGAACCGGAATGGGCCGCGCGCCGGTGTATTCGATCATCGAGCGGTAGATCGGGAAGCCCGGGTCCGGATAGAGGATGTCCACGCCCGGCTCGCCGAACATCAGGATCGACATGAACATGGTCGGCTTGCCGCCCGGCATGATCATCACGCTGTCGGGCGACACCTCGACCTTGAAGCGCTTGTGCAGGTCGGCCGCCACCGCCTCGCGAAGCTGCGGGATGCCGTTCGCGGGCGTGTAGCCATGATGGCCGTCGCGCAGCGCCTTGATGGCGGCCTCGACGATGAAGTCCGGCGTTCTGAAGTCGGGTTGCCCGATGCCCAGGCTGATGATGTCGCGGCCCTGCGCCTGAAGCGCATTGGCGCGGGCCAGCACCGCGAAGGCGTTTTCCTCGCCGATGCGGTCGAAGGCTGCGATGGTTTTGAGCATTGGCTTTCCCTCAAGCGTTTCTTACCGCAGTTTGGCGGTTTTCACCGGTCCAGGCGGTATTAGCCCCGCCGCCGCCAGGTCCGTCAACTGGACGATTTTCGCCGGGCCTGCCTTGCGACCTCTCTCCATCGACCTCATCCTGAGGAGCGGGCGCAGCCCGCGTCTCGAAGGATGGGTCGATGGCCACCTCATCCTTCGAGACGCGCTTCGCGCTCCTCAGGATGAGGTGGAGGAAGAGCATGCCCAAGAAATCAGAAAAGAAATCAAAGACGCTGGCGCCCAAGGGCCGCTCGCTGCGCTCGCAGCTCTGGTTCGACAATCCCGAGAACCCGGGCATGACGGCGCTCTATCTGGAGCGCTATCTGAACTTCGGGCTGACCAGCGCGGAGCTGCGCTCCGGCAAGCCGATCATCGGCATCGCGCAGACCGGCTCGGACCTGTCGCCCTGCAACCGGCATCATCTCGAACTGGCCAAGCGGGTGCGCGACGGCATCGCCGCGGCCGGCGGCATCACGTTCGAGTTTCCGTGCCATCCGATCCAGGAGACCGGCAAGCGGCCGACCGCGGCGCTCGACCGGAACCTGGCTTATCTCTGCCTGGTCGAGGTGCTGTACGGCTATCCGCTCGACGGCGTCGTGCTGATGACCGGCTGCGACAAGACCACGCCGGCCTGCCTGATGGCGGCTGCGACCGTGAACATCCCGGCGATCGTTTTGTCCGGCGGGCCGATGCTGAACGGCTGGTGGAAGGGCATGCGGGCGGGCTCCGGCACCGTGGTGTGGAAGGCGCGCGAGGAGTTGGCCGCGGGCCGCATCGACAATCAGGAGTTCATGGATATCGCGGCGGCGTCCGCGCCTTCGGTCGGACACTGCAACACCATGGGCACGGCCTCGACCATGAATGCGCTCGCCGAGGCGCTCGGCATGTCGCTGCCGGGCTGCGCCGCGATCCCGGCGCCGTACCGCGAGCGCGCCCAGATGGCCTATGAGACCGGCTTGCGCGCGGTCGAGATCGTGCACGAGGATTTGCGGCCGTCCGATATCCTGACCCGCAAGGCGTTCGAGAACACCATCATCGCCAACTCGGCTATTGGTGGATCGACCAACGCGCCGATCCACATCAACGCCATCGCGCGGCATGTCGGCGTGAAGCTCTCGATCGATGACTGGGAGACGCTCGGCTACGACGTGCCGCTGCTCGTCAACATGCAGCCGGCCGGGGAATATCTCGGCGAGGAATACTTCCGCGCCGGCGGGCTCCCTGCGGTGATGAACGAGCTGCTCAAGGCCAAGCGCATCCACGGCGACGCCATGACCATCAACGGCAAGACCATGGCGCAGAACGTCAAGGGTGCGAAGGCCGCCGATCCGAACGTCATCAAGCCCTACGGCAAGCCGATGAAGAAGCAGGCCGGCTTCAAGGTGCTGAAGGGCAACCTGTTCGACTCGGCGATCATGAAGACCAGCGTGATCTCCGACGACTTCCGCAAGCGCTTCCTGTCGAACCCGAAGGACCTGAACGCGTTCGAGGGCCGCGCCGTGGTGTTCGAGGGGCCGGAGGACTATCACCTGCGGATCGACGATCCGTCGCTGAAGATCGACGAGCGCACGCTGCTGTTCGTGCGCGGCGTCGGCGCCATCGGCTATCCGGGCTCGGCCGAGGTCGTGAACATGCAGCCGCCGGCGCGGCTGATCAAACAGGGCATCACGTCGTTGCCGTGCATCGGCGACGGAAGGCAGTCCGGCACCTCGGGCTCGCCGTCGGTGCTGAATGCCTCGCCGGAGGCGGCGGCCGGCGGCGGACTGGCACTGCTCCGCACCGGGGACCGGGTGCGGATCGACCTCAACAAGGGCACCGCCGACATGCTGATCTCGAAGGCCGAGTTGGCCAAGCGCCGGAAGATGCTGGAGCGCGAGGGCGGCTATCATTTCCCGGCGAGCCAGACGCCCTGGCAGGAGATCCAGCGCACCATCGTCGACCAGCTGGCCGATGGCATGGTGCTGCGGCCCGCGGTAAAGTACCAGCGCGTGGCGCAGACCAGTGAGCCGAGAGACAACCATTAGGGTCTTTTGCACTGAGGGGAGCGTGTCGCTCAAATCCCATGGCCAAACCCGCTTACGAGCCGGACTTAGAT
>CAKZHN010000164.1 GCA_936924235.1 uncultured Rhodoplanes sp.
TGGCGCCCGAGGCCTTCACCACCCGGGCCCACTTCGGGATTTCCGATTTGATGTAGGCGCTCAGCTCCGCAGGCGAGCTGTTGACCACGTCGACGCCGAGATCGGTCAGCGCCTTGCGCGACTGCGGATCGTTCAGCGTCTCCTTGAGCGCGCGGTGCAGCGTCGCCGACACGTCCCGCGGCATGTTGGGCGGCGCGACGATGGCGTGCCAGGTCGCCGCATCGAAGCCCGGATAGCCGCTTTCGGCGATGGTGGGCACATCCGGCAGCGCCGAAGTGCGCGTCAGCGTCGTCACCGCGATGGCGCGCAGCGCCCCGCTTTGCAGATGCGGCAGCAGCGGCGCCGGCGGATTGAACGCCACCGGCACATGGCCGCCGATCACGCTTTGCAGCGCCTGCCCGGTGCCGCGGAACGGCGCGTGCGACATATCGAGCCCGGCCTCGACCTTGAGGAGTTCCCCCGCAAGATGCGCCGGCGTGCCGACGCCGCCCGAGCCGAAGGTCAGCTTACCGGGATTGGCCTTCACGAAGGCCACGAACTCGGCGAGGTTCTTGGCCGGCACCGAGCCCGGATGCACGTAAAGCAGGTTGGTCTGGGTGCCGACCAGGCCGATCGGCTCGAAATCCTTCTCGGGATCGTAGCCGAGATTCTTGTAGAGGCTGACATTGATGGCGAGCGAGGAGCCGGTCGCGAGCAGGATGGTGTAGCCGTCGGGCGCCGCGCGGGCGACCGCCATCGCGGCGATGCCACCGCCGGCGCCGGCGCGGTTCTCGACCACCACCGGTTGCTTGAGGATCTCCTCCATGCGCTTGGTCAGAATGCGCGCCATCACGTCGCTCGGGCCGCCCGGCGCAAAGCCGATGACCAGGGTGATCGGTTTTTCCGGATACGCAGCCACGGCCGGCATCGCCGAGAGCCACGACGCCACCATCGCCGACAGCAAGCCGGCGCACAGCCTTCCCACGCGCTTCATTGGTTTCTCCCTCGTCGCCCATTCCTTGTCGGGCGCTCTTTTTGGCGCCTCGAGTCGCAAGCCTAGAGGGTATCGCGGCACACAGGAACAATCGTTTGATACATCAAACGATTGAATTCGCATCAGAAGTCGAGCTTGTCGCGCACCGCCTCGATCCCGGCCTTGGCGCAGGCCTCGTCGGCCTCGCCGCCCGGCGCACCCGACACGCCGACCGCGCCGATCGTCGTGCCGCCCGCCTCGATCATGACGCCGCCCGCGACGATCACCACGCCCGGCAGGTTGCGGATGCCGGCCTGCGGCATGCCCGGCTGCGTCATCGCCACGAGCTCCGCGGTGCTGGTGCGAAAGCTTGCCGCGGTCCAGGCCTTGCCGGCCGCGGTCGGCGGCGTGTGCGCACCGGCGAAGCGGTCGCGCAGCATCACCTGCGTGACGCCGAAGCGATCGACGACGGCGACCGCCGCCTGATAGCCGCGCTTGCGGCAATCGGCGAGCGCGGCGCGCGCGAGATCGATCGCGACATCCGGATTCAAGGACTTGTAGGTGACGAGCGCATCTTGCGCACGCACAGAAAGTGTAAGCGCAAACGGCGTTGCAAGTGCCAACGCGATTGTCAGCGCGAGACCCGCTGCAAGCTTCGGTACTATCATGATCCCGCTCTCCGCATCCGTACAAGAACGTATTTCGATGAACGTACGAGAATATTTTTTCTCTCGCTCGTCGCTCTGTCGTGCAGTGTAATCGAACTGTGGGGATAAGTTTGTCACAAACCAACAGCGCGGTTGCGAGCGCGCGCCAAAGGTCTAGCAGTAGCGGCCCTGCTCCTCGCACATTCCGGGTGCTGCCATGGCGATCGCACTGACCGATGAAGAAGCCGGCCGACAAGTGCTGGGTATTTTCGTGCGCTACCGGGTGCCGGCCGGCGGCACGCTGCGCCGCACGCATTTCTTCGACGTGCGCGACGGTGATTTCCTGCGCGGGCTGAGCAACGCCGTGGCGCACAAGTGGGTCGAGGTGCATCACCGCGACCGCTATCGCTACATCCTCACCGAGGAAGGCTACGCCGCGGGCCGCCGCGCCGAGGAAGACGTCCAGGCGCTGGCAAGGACCGACGCCTGACCCGCGTTCCAACGCGGCCCTGACGCACGCGCACCCGACCATCGGGGAACCTTGGCGCCGCTCGCGGGATTGTCTCCCTGAACGCGAGGGAGACGAGCCATGGACGATCGCGACAGAGTGCCACCGCGTTATCCCCCGCTGCAGGTGATCGAGCCCGATCCGATAATGCAGGAGCGCGCCAGTCCGCTCGGAAGCGCGATGGTCTATGTCGGCGCAACCGCGATCGTGGTGCTGGTGCTCTACGGCCTGACGCGGCCGGAAGCGCCGGAGCAGCTGGCAGCTGCGCCAAGCGCATCGACCCAGAGCGCGCCGGCCGGCGGCACCAATGGGCAAGCGCAAAGCAACCAGACGCAGAACAATCCGGCGAAAAACGCCCAAACACAAAACACCCAGGCACCGAAGGCTCAGCCGAGCACGACCGGCCAAGGAGGCCAGAACCCGAGCGGCGATCAGCCCAAGAGCCAACCGAGCAAGGGCCAGCCCGCGCGGTCCGACAGTTCCAACGACACCGGCGCGAAGAACCAGCCGCCGCAGCAGGCGCAATAGCCGGCTGACGCTCCGGCCGCGTTGCGGCCGGCCTCGCCGCAGGTCACCATGACGTGTTCCGAACGGGAGGAACGCACCATGGCGAAAACGCCGGACTATTTTTCGGGAAAGACCATTGTCATCACCGGAGCTGCCAGCGGCATCGGCCGCGCCACCGCGCTCATTTTCGCGCGCGAGGGCGCCAATGTGGTCTGCGCCGACCTCAACGAGGCCGGCGTGAAGGACACCGCCGCCGCGGTCAACGCCAAGGGCAGCCAGGCGCTCGGGCTGAAGGTCGACGTCACCAAGCGATCCGAGGTCGACGGCCTGATCAAGCGCGCCACCGACGCCTTCGGCCAGGTGCATTTCCTGTTCAACTCGGCCGGCGCCGCGATCCGCCGCGCCAAGTTCCTCGAGATCGACGACGACCTCATGGAGCGCACCTTCGATCTCAACGTCAAAGGCACGTTCTACGGCATGCAGGCCGTCCTGCCGCACATGCTGCAAAACAAGTTCGGCGTGATCGTCAATGTCGGCAGCATGGCGCACCGCCGCGGCGGACCGGGCAGTTCCATCCACTACGCCGCCGCCAAGGGCGCGGTCGTCACCATGACCATGGGCGTGGCGCGCGAATTCGCCGCGCAGGGCATCCGCGCATTGTCGATCTCGCCCGGCCCGGTGAAGACGCCGTTCCAGGATGCCGCCGCAAGCTCGCCCGAATTGGTACAGCGGTTCCTCGACGATGTGCCGATGAAACGCTTCGGCGCGCCCGAGGAGATCGGCGAATTGGTGTTGTTCATGTGTTCGGACGCCTGCGAATTCATGACCGCGGACACCGTTTATGTGAACGGCGGCGGGGGCTGGCGTTAGTTCCACCCGCTGCCGCAGAAATTCCCTAATTGATTCCGGAACATCAGTTGGCGCGGCGCGTTTGCCCGCATCATGTATTACGCCCCGCGCCGCTCGCCTGAAAAACCCGGAATGCCGGTGCTCGGCTACTTCGTCGTGGTCGGCACGGCGCTGCTCGGGCTCCTGTTTGCGTCCGACGCCTACATGGCGAAGCCCGCGAAGCTGACCTTCGCCAGCAACTTCGACGGCCTGCCCGCGGAGTACAAGGGCGAGGCTTCGTTGAAAGCCGGGACTTCGTTGAAGCTCGCCGCGTCCGCGCCCCATATCGCGTCGGTCATGCCGGTGGCCGAGACCACGGGCGCGGCGCCCGCTGCCGAGCCGCCCGCCGCGGCCACGCCGCAGCCTGTGGCAGAGCCGGCCAAGGCCAAGCCCCAGCGCAAGGTCGTGCACAAGCGGCAACGTCAGGAGGACGACGACTGGTTCGGCAACAACAGCCGCCGCGATTTCGCCTCCGGCTCGCGCGATCCGTTCGCGTCGTCGTCGCGCGATCGCGAGCCGTCCTGGCGCGACTCCTGGGCCTCGGGCTCGTTCGATCAGCCGCGCGAGCGGCCGAGCCGGCGCGCGTCGCGCCAGAACAACGACTTCTGGTCGTTCCGGTAAATATCGATCTCTCTCTGCAGTAATGGCCGGGCTTGTCCCGGCCATCCACGCCTTGGTTGTCAGACCGTTCGTCACTGATACGGCGGCACTCAAACCCACCCGCCGCGCGCCATGATCGCGGCGCAGAGCAGGATGATGACGATGCCGGTGAGCTCGGCATGGATCACGCCGGTGATCCTGCGCAGCCTTTTGGCGTCGGGCCGCGGCACCTGGCCGGCCCGCAGCGACACCCGCCACGACAGAAACTCGACGGTCGGAATGGCCGACAGCAGCGCCAGCAGAATGAACAGGCCGAACTTGGTCAGGAAGGCGTGGTTGTGGAAGTAGTACGTCGCGCCCTTCTCGAAGTAGAACACGCGCAGCAATCCCACGAACAGCAGCGTGACGGCCGCGACGCCGAGCACCGCGTCGGTGACCACGAGTCGCCGCGCGGAGCCGAGTGTCAGTTCCTGGCGGATCAGCACGAACTCGACCGCGATCGCGGCGACCAGCGTGAACGCGGCGAGGTGATGCAGGAACGCGAACAGCGTGGTCATGCCGGCCTCATGGCTGCATTCCCTTCGGGCAGGCGCGCGCGGCGACCCGGGTGTCGCACACCCAGACATCGCGCAGATAGGCGAGCCATTTCGTTTCCTGCTCCTTCGACGGCGCGAACTTGAACGCCTTCTGCACCATGTAGAAGCTGTCGGCGCCCTTGATCGCCTTGATCCAGGTGTGCTCCGGCTGACCCGTGCCGGGATTGCGCGGGCACGACAGCACCCACAGCGATGCCGGGTAACCGCGCTCCGGGCTCGTCGCGATCAGCCGGGACGTCGCGCCGGGACAGGCGCTGGTCCAATTCTTTTCCATCCCCGTCTTGAACTGCTCGGGCGTGACGTTGAGTCCGAAGAACGTCTGGACCGTGACCATCTCGGTCCAGTTGTTGACGTTCTCCCCGGTCGGCACCATTTCGGTGATCTCCGCCCGGCCCTGGCGCTTCTGAAAATCGACCTTGTAGCCAGCCGGCAGCGGCGTCAGCAGATTTTCGTTCTGCAGCTCGGCGCGTGCCGCAAGTGCCGTGGTCACCGCGACCATCGCGCCCAACATCAAAGCCCGCTTCAAAGATGCCCCCTATTCCCCATGGCGCATGCCCCAGATCAACCGAAGCGCAAACGCGAAAAACAGCACGGCGAGGCCGCCGGAGACTACGCCATACCGTTCATGCAGCAGATCGGACACGTTCAAGAGGTCGGACACGCTGCAAGCCGTTGCGCCCAGTGTGCAGGGCAGACCGCGCAGCCGGTGGACGAAATTCCAGGCGAACAACAGCGCCAGCACGAAGAAAAAAATCGCACAAAGCGCATCGAGCACCGGCCGCCGCTGCATGCTTGGGCTCTCCTTCCCCTCACCGCCCCGCAGCGCCGATCGCCACCGGCCGCACCGGCGAGCCCGAGCCGCCTTGCGTGCGCAGCGGCAGGATCATGGTGCAGGACAGCCAGACCTTGTCCTTTGCGAGCTCGCCGAGATTGGCGTTCTGGATCTGGTGAATGCCGGCGATCGCGAGGTTCTGGTGATGGATCACGAATGGCAGCCCGTCCGGCACGCCGGCCGGCGGCGCGGCCTTGTTCTGCAGCATGCCGTCGGGCACCGGATCGGTGAACGGATTGTCGAGCGCGACCAGCACGATCTTCTTCTCGGCGATCATCTTGGCGGCGTCGTAACCGAGCCCCGGTCCCTTGGTGTAGTAGAACTTCTCGGTGTCGGGATCTTTCCAGTAGTCGCCCCAGCCGGTGTAGATGTAGAGCACGTCGCCCGCTTGCAGCCCGCGCTTGCCGAGGCCTTGCGCCTTCAGCATTCCCTCGATGTCTTTCGCGCCGACCAGGGCGCCCGGCTCCATCGGCTTGCCCTTGCCGAGATAGGCTTTCGCGTCGAGCAGCACGCCGGTGGTGACGATCGGCGGCGCCTTGTCGATGCCGAGCTTCTTCAGCGGCGAGTCCGGCGTGGGCTTCACGTCGGCCTGCGTGAAGCCGCCGTAGTATTTCGCGCCCTGCGAGGGAAACGCGCTCTTGCCGTCCCACTTCTCGGGCAGCACCGCGAAGTGGCCGATCGCGTCCATCTGCGTGCCCTGCTGGCCAGGATCGTCGCTCACCGTCTCGTCGGTGTTGAAGGCGTGATACGTGCCGGGGATGCCGACCGTCGGCTTGGCGTTCTCCTTGTGCGGGATCGCGAACGGCGACTGCGGCATGGTGTTGGAACGCAGGTAAGACAGCTCGTAGACCTTGGCCTTGGTCTTGGCGAGATGCGGCGCGCAGCGCTTCCAGGTTTCCGGGCCGAGCGTGTTGGCCATGCCGATCTCGTCGCCGGCGGGCCAAGGTGACGGTGGGTTCGCAGCGGATTGCGCGTGCACGGCGTGGGGCGCGATGAGCAGTGCGGAGGAAGCGAGAAGTGCGCGGGCGAAAAATTGGCAGGTCATCATAGAAGTGCCTCCCTGAAATATTTCCCGATGGGACATTCTGGCGCTGCTGCCCGGCCGCAGCAATCGCCGCCGCCATGGCGCGCACTCATCAAAACACGGTCGCCCGGTGCAGTTTAGCCAACGCTCCGCCTGCTCCGGTTGTTGCGGTGCCGGAGCCCGCCGTCGTGCTTTTCTCCCTTCGGGCAAGCCCGAGGGCGGAGCGCCGAAAGGCGCTACGTCATTCAGTCTGCGTGCCGTATGACCGGCACGCCCGCCTTCCGGCGCTCCACTTGTGGCGTCTTGTTTCGTATCTCGGGACCGTGCTTCCGGGTCCGGACAGGGGAGCGGTACCCCGCCC
>CAKZHN010000165.1 GCA_936924235.1 uncultured Rhodoplanes sp.
AAATGAAGGCGCAGCCCCGCGCCTCACTCTGTCAGGGGCCGATGAATCACGCCTGCATGAAAACTGAATCTGAAAATGTAACCGCGCTGATGCAGCACGGTGTCCCTCCCCTCGCGGGGAGGGATGGCGCCGAACAAGCGGCGACAGAAGCGAACACGACGGCGGTGAGCCGGAGCATACGGCGCCGGAACCCAATCGCTCCTCACGGCGTTACTGTGCCGATCATCAGCCAGACCAATTCGGGTGAGCGCCATGCGGGCTCTTGCACTGTTTCTTCTTGCGATCGTTCTGTTGTGGGCGGTCGACGAGGTCGCGTTCGACGGCCGCAACGGCGCCGAGCTCTATCAGGAGGCCCATCACCAGGGCCAGAAGCTCAAGGCCGAAGTGAAGAACCGGCTGAACAGCGACAAGACCTGAAACCCGGCCCAGCGGGTATCCGGCAACCGCAAGCCTCAACGCGGCAGCCGTGGCCCGTCCCCCTCTTCATCCTGCGTTCGTTCTCTGGTCCTATAGGACCGGGCGACCTCACCCGCCTGGCTTCAGGCGCGAGGACGGAAGCGAACGTGATGAAGACAAGCCATTGGACCGTCGGGGCATGGTCCTTGAGGATATGGGCCGTTGCGCTGGGCCTTGCCGCGACGACGACGGCGCTGCAGGCCGCCGATCCCTGCCCCACCCAATGCGCCACCGGCAAGGTGCCGCTCGGCGTCGCCGTGCCGCTCACCGGCGCAGTCGCGGCGTTCGGCAAGCCCGCCGCCAAGGCGGTGGAGATCGCGGTGGCCGACATCAACGGCGCCGGCGGCCTGCTCGGCGTGCCGGTCGAGCCGGTGGTGGCCGACGACCGCTGCGATGCCGGCATGGCCTCAACGGTGGTCAAGCGCCACGTCGAGAGCAACGTGCGGTTCGTCATCGGCCCGATCTGTCCGCTGGTCGCGATGGATGCGGCGCCAGGCTATGCCAGCTCGGGCATCATCCAGTTCGTGCCGACGGTGACGACCGTCGAGCTGACACAGAACAATCCCAACACCGTGTTCCGGATGATCGCGAACGACGAACAGGCGGCGCAGGCGCTCGCCACTTATCTCGCCCGCGAGCAGCCGGGAAAAAAGGTCGCCGTGGTGTTCGGCGAGTTCTTCTATCGCCGCGCCGAGGCGAAGCTGATCGACGCCGCGCTGCCGCCGCAGCAAAAGGCGCTGGTGCATATGGAGTCGCTCCCCGATGTGTCCGGCGCTTACGACCGTCTGGCCGATAAGCTGCAGAAAAATGCGCCGGACATCATCTACATGGCGCTCGACGTGCAGCAGGCGTCCGAGTTCATCGCCAAGCTTCGCGAGCGTGGCATCAAGGCCCTGCTGATGGGTGGGCAGCAGCTGCTTGCGGCTGGCTTCTGGCGCGGCTTCCGCGACAAGGCCGAGGGCATCCAGATCATCGCGCCGATCGACTCGCTGAACGATCCCAACTACCTGAAGGCGGTGGCGCAGTTGCAGAAGGCCGACATCATCCCCGACATCGTCTCGCTGTCGAACATCGCCGCGGTGCAGACCTTTGCCGAGGCGGTGCGGCGGGCCGGCAGCGGCGATCCGAGTGCCGTGGTGGCGCAGCTTCGCGCCGTCACCTTCGACACCGCGATCGGCAAGGTGGCGTTCGATGCCAGGGGCGATCAGCGCGATCTGCAGTACTCGATCCTGACCTGGAAGAACGGCACCGTGGTGCCGGGATTGCCCTGGCAGAAGTGACCTCACGCGCCTAGCTTTGGGCGCGAGGGACAAAGCGATGAAGACGAGCCATCGGACGATCGCGGCTCTGGTCGGAGCGGCCAGCCTTGCCGCGACCGCTTCGGCGCTGCGCGCGGCCGAGCCCTGCCCCACCCAATGCGCCACCGGCAAGGTGCCGCTGGGCGTCGCGGTGCCGCTCACCGGCACGGCCGCGGCCTTCGGCAAGCCCACCGCGCGGGCGGTGGAGCTCGCGGTCGGCGAGATCAACAAGGCCGGCGGACTCCTCGGCGTGCCGGTCGAGCCGGTCATCGCCGACGACCGCTGCGACGCCGGCATGGCCTCGGCCGTGGTCAAGCGTCACGCCAACGGCAATGTCCGCTTTGTCATCGGCTCGGCCTGTCCGGCCGTGGTCATGGAGACCGCCGAAAGCTACGCCAAATCGGGCGTCATCCAGTTCGTGCCGACCGTGACCGCAGTCGAGCTGACGCAACGCCACCCGGACAACGTGTTCCGCATGGTCGCGAGCGACGAGCAGGAGGCGAAAGCGCTCGTGAGCTATCTCGCTCGCGAGCAGCAGGGCAAGAAGCTCGCCGTGGTGTTCGGCGAGTTCTTCTACCGCCGCGCCATGGCGAAGATGATCGACGCCGCGCTGTCGAATGAACAGAAAAAGCTTACCCGCATCGAGTCGCTCGCCGACGTGAGCGGCGCCTATGATCGCCTCGCCGACCGGCTGCAGAAGACGCCGCCGGACATCATCTACATGTCGCTCGACGCCAAACAGGCTGCCGAGTTCGTCGGCAAGCTCCGCGCGCGCGGCATCAAGTCGATGCTGATGGGCGGACAGCATCTGCTGTCGGCGAGCTTCTGGGCCAACTACCGCAGCGCGGCCCAGGGCATCTACGTCGTCACGCCGGTCGCATCGACGCAGTTTCCGGCGGTGCGCAATTCGATCGACCTGCTGAATGCCGCAGGCGTCACGACGGACATCGTGACGCTGTCGAACGTCGCCGCGGTGCAGACCTGGGCGGAAGCGGTCAAGCGCGCCGGCAGCGGCGATGCCAACGCCGTGCTTGCGGCGCTCCGCGCCGGCACGTTCGACACCGCGGTCGGGCCCGTCGCCTTCGACGCCAAGGGCGACCGGCGCGATATCGAGTATTCGGTGCTGTCCTGGAAAGACGGCCGTCTCGTTCCGGGCGTGCAGTAGCTGATGGCTGGAGCAGACCTACTGCTGCGGCACGTTGGCCGTGCGCATGATGCCGGCCCATTTCACGATCTCGGTCTCGACGTATTTCTGCAGGTAGGCCGTCGAGCGCTGCGAAGCCGGCACCACGGTGGTCGCGACATCCTTCAGCCGCGCCTGGACCGCCGGCGTGTCGAGCGTCACGCCGATCGCCTTGTTCAAGATCTCAACCACGTTTTCCGGCGTGGCCTTCGGCAGGAACAACGCCATCCAGTAATAGCCGTCCACGACGTTGAGACCTTCCTCGGCCGCGGTCGGCAGATCGGGAAACAGCGGCGAGCGCTCGCGGGTCAGCACCGCGATCACCTTGGCGGACTTGTTGGCGATCAGCGGCATCGCCGCGACCGAGACCGGGCAGTAATAATCGATGGTTCCCGAAATCAGATCCTGCAGCGCCGGCGCAGAGCTGCGGTACGGCACGTGCGTCACGGCCGTGGCGCCGATCGCGGCCGTCACCATGGCGCAGGCGAGATACGGCGCGGCGCCGACGCCGGCCGAGCCGAACGTCATTTTGGCCTGGTTGGCCTTCACATAGGCCACGAACTCGCGGACGTTGTTGACCGGCAGGTCCTTGCGCACCACCAGCACCAGCGGCTGCTCCACGGCGAGGCCCGCGGCCACGAAATCGGCGACCGGATTGAAGATCGGATTTTTGAACAGGTACTGGCTCTGCGCGAAGGTATCGACCGCGCCGAACGCGATCTGATAGCCGTCAGCCGGCGCCTTGGCGACGCGATTGACGCCGACCATTCCGCCGCCGCCCACGACATTCTCGACGATCATCTGCTGGCCCAGCACCTCGGACAACCGCCCGGCGAGAATGCGGGCCACCGTGTCGGACGCGCTGCCCGCGCCGAACGGCACGACCAGCGTCACGAACCGCGTCGGCCAGGTCTGCGCGGCAGCGCTCGCCATTCCAGCGGCGAGCGCGAGCAGACAAAGCATGCGAGGAATGAAGCGCACCACATCCTCCCAACGTTTATTTTTATCCGGCACGGCTCTGTTCGGCCGTGCCCGCCGCAAATGTTACGGATAGCCCGGGAACGTGCCGTGCGAACCGAAGCCCCAGTAGTTGCGCATCGTCCCCGGCGGCCAGACCTTCGGAAGCTGCGGCCGGTCCTGATGCCAGGGCCGCGGATCGAAA
>CAKZHN010000166.1 GCA_936924235.1 uncultured Rhodoplanes sp.
CATAGAGGCCGGCGTCGACGATCGCCTTGTATTCCTCGTGCAGCGCATCGGCGAGCGCGAACAGCAGCGCCTTCTCGTCGGCATAGTGCTCGTTCTTGGCGCCGGGCAGGGCGCTGGCCGGCGCCACCACCGGCAGGAACGCGCCCGCGGCCTTGTGCCTGGCGGCCGCGGCCTTGAGGGTTGCGATATCGCGCTTCACCGAAGCGTCGTTGTAGGTGAGGGGGCCGTTGACGATGAAGCGGTTGCCGAGCCGGGCGCCGAGCCCGGAGGCGCGGTTGTATTCGGCATAGAACTCCGGAAACGCGACCTGGTCCTGGCCGCCGCCGGCGGAGGTCAGCGGGTCCCTCATCTCCTCCGGCGTCGCCGGGCGGGCCGTGATCCCGCTGATCCGGGCGTGGACGTAGAAGGCCCAGTTCCGGCCCTTGCTGAACTCGCCGTCGCTGACGATGTCGACGCCGGCCTCGACCTGCTGGCGGACGATCTCGTCGATGGAGGCCTTGAGGCAAGCCTCGTAGGCCGCCGCGTCGTGGGGCTGGCCGGCCTCGACCAGCTTGAGGAACTCGACCAGCTCGGGCGGCCGCACCAGGCTGCCGACATGGGTGGTCATGATGCGGTCGGGGCTCTGGGCAGGGCTTGGGGCCATGGGGTATCCTCCTGAATTGGCGGCTTTTGAGAGTTTGGTGGCGACTTTAGCCATAAGAGGCGGCCAGGACACCCATATTCCGGCCCGGGGAACCCGCCGTAAAACAGGGGGACGACCCTCATTAAGGTCTTGGCAAACCGACCTAAACGCTCTAAATAACGCCCACGGGCGTGCTGACCTTACTTGTCGGCGCGCCTTTGCGCGCTTCACGAAAGCCACAGCATAAGGAACCCTTTCCTTTTGGACATCCTCCGGGACATCTGAAAGGGAGACGGGAACCTAACGCTCTGACCTCGTTAAGCCGCGTCCTGTCCGAGACTGCAGGTGCCAGAACCCCAGCAATGGACGTTCCGGCTTAATTGAACGCCTGCACAGACGGGTAAGGCCGATAGCAAAAGGTCCGGGCAACCGGGCCGATATCGGTTCGAACCGTTGGACCTTGCGTGGCGCAAGCCACGCAAGAGGCAGGGCACGAAAGCGTCGTCCCTGCGTTCGCGTTGCGACAGCCGGGACGGCACATCGCAACCGGTGGTTTCGCCCCACGTGGCGCAAACCGCCAACCGGAGAGAGCTTGTGGAACGAGCGGCTAAAGCCGAGCAGATCGCGGAGTTGAAAGAGGTCTTCAAGACCACCAACACCGTCGTTGTTGCTCACTATGCCGGCCTCACGGTTGCCCAGATGCAGAACCTGCGCAAGCAGGCCCGGCAGGCTGGCACCACTGTGAAGGTCGCCAAGAACCGCCTCGCCAAGATCGCTCTTGATGGCACGGACGTGGCCAGCATCGGCGCCCTTCTGAAGGGCCCGACTGTGATCGCTTACTCCAACGATCCCGTTGGCGCGTCCAAGGTCGCCTCCGATTTCGCCAAGGCGAACGACAAGTTCGTGATCCTCGGCGGAGCGATGGGTAAGACCGCGCTCGACCCGAATGGCGTGAAGGCGCTTGCCGCCCTCCCGTCGCTCGACGAGCTCCGGGCCAAGCTGGTCGGCCTGCTCAAGGCCCCGGCGACCAAGATCGCGCAGATCGCCAACGCCCCCGCGGCGAAGGTGGCCCGTGTGGTCCAGGCCTATGCCAACAAGAGCCAAGCTTAATCGAGGCTCCAACACTCAACTGGTTCGAACCGAATAAGGAACTCTATCAATGGCTGATTTGTCCAAGATCGTAGACGAGCTGTCGACGCTCACCGTCCTCGAGGCGGCCGAGCTCGCCAAGATGCTCGAAGAGAAGTGGGGCGTGACCGCCGCGGCTGCCGTGGCTGTTGCCGCCGGTCCGGCTGGCGCGGCTGCCGCTCCGGCCGAAGAGAAGACCGAGTTCACGGTCGTTCTCGCCGCCGCTGGCGACAAGAAGATCGAGGTCATCAAGGAGGTCCGTGCGCTCACGGGTCTCGGCCTCAAGGAAGCCAAGGACCTCGTCGAGGGCGCGCCGAAGAACGTCAAGGAAGGCGTTTCCAAGGACGAGGCTGCCAAGATCAAGGCCACCTTGGAAAAGGTGGGTGCGAAGGTTGAGCTCAAGTAAGCAGTGCTTATTTGAGGAATCCCTGGGGATGGTCCAGGGATTGCAAACAAAAGCCGGTGATTTCGGGGTTTCCGCCCCGGAATCACCGCGTTTGCCGTTCAGCGGCAGGCAATAAAGCCGCTCGCGGCAGGCAATAAGGCCGCTGAGCGGCCAGTAACAAAGGCCGGTCAACCGGCCGTTGGCGAGTGGAACTAAGGCCGCCTTGGGCGGCTGGTGAAAGAAGGGCCGCGGCTCAGCCCAGTGTTAGGCCGCGTGACGAAGTGGACGGTTCGGCAACCCGGATCGCCCGAAAGATAGGCACCCGAACGCCTGTCCAGATAGTCGCGATGATGGCGGCTTTTTGGAGAGTCGTCCCGGTGCCGAGTGAATTGACCGGTCCTGAACGACATAAAGAGAGAGAACGATGGCGCAGACGTTTACGGGTCGCAAGCGCGTAAGAAAGTTTTTCGGAAAAATCCAGGAAGTCGCAGAGATGCCGAACCTCATCGAGGTTCAGAAGGCATCTTATGACCAGTTCCTGCTGGTCCAGGAGCCCCCGGGCGGCCGTCCCGACGAGGGGCTGCAGGCCGTTTTCAAGTCGGTGTTCCCGATCCGCGACTTCTCGAACACGTCGCAGCTCGACTTCGTCGCCTACGAGTTCGATCCGCCGAAGTATGACGTCGACGAGTGCCGCCAGCGCGGCATGACCTTTGCCGCCCCGCTCAAGGTGAAGCTGCGGCTGATCGTGTTCGATGTCGACGAAGAGACCGGCGCCCGCTCCGTGAAGGACATCAAGGAGCAGGATGTCTACATGGGCGACATCCCGCTGATGACCAACAACGGCACGTTCATCGTGAACGGCACCGAGCGCGTCATCGTCTCGCAGATGCACCGTTCGCCCGGCGTGTTCTTCGACCACGACAAGGGCAAGACGCATTCGTCGGGCAAGCTTCTGTTCGCCGCCCGCATCATTCCGTATCGCGGCTCCTGGCTCGACATCGAGTTCGACGCCAAGGACATCGTCCACGCGCGTATCGACCGGCGCCGGAAGATCCCGGTGACGTCGTTGCTGTTTGCGCTCGGCCTCGATGGCGAGACCATCCTCAACACCTTCTACAAGCAGATTCCGTACAAGCGGCAGAAGGACGGCTGGCGCGTGCCGTTCGACGGCAATCGCCTCAAGGGCTACAAGGCCGTCAACGACGTCGTCGACGCCGACACCGGCAAGGTGGTGGTCGAGGCCGGTCAGAAGATCACGGTCCGCCAGGCCCGCCAGCTCACCGAGAAGGGGCTGAAGGCGCTGCGCATGACCGATGACGAGCTCATCGGTCATTACATCGCCGAGGACCTCGTCAACGCGAAGACCGGCGAGATCCATGCCGAGGCCGGCGAGGAGATCACCGAGAAGGTCCTGAAGCACCTCAACGAAGAGGGCTACAAGGAAATCCCGATCCTCGACATCGACCACGTCAATGTCGGCGCCTACATCCGCAACACGCTTGCGGTCGACAAGAACATGGCGCGCGAAGAGGCGCTGTTCGACATCTATCGCGTGATGCGTCCCGGCGAGCCGCCGACGCTCGACACCGCGCAGGCGATGTTCCAGTCGCTGTTCTTCGACAGCGAGCGCTACGACCTTTCGGCCGTCGGCCGCGTCAAGATGAACATGCGTCTCGATCTCGACGCGCCCGACACCATGCGCATCCTCCGCAAGGAGGACATCATTGCGGTGATCCGCACGCTGCTCGACCTGCGCGACGGCAAGGGCGAGATCGACGACATCGACCACCTCGGCAACCGCCGGGTGCGCTCGGTCGGCGAGCTGATGGAGAACCAGTACCGCATCGGCCTGCTCCGCATGGAGCGCGCCATCAAGGAGCGCATGTCGTCGGTCGATATCGACACCGTCATGCCGCAGGACCTGATCAACGCGAAGCCCGCGGCCGCCGCGGTGCGCGAGTTCTTCGGTTCGTCGCAGCTGTCGCA
>CAKZHN010000167.1 GCA_936924235.1 uncultured Rhodoplanes sp.
GAACTGATTTCGAGATGATGTCTGCAACGCGGCGTGCGTCACCCGACGCACGGTTTTGTCTGTTCCGCCGTCAGTGCCCGCGGGCGTGACAGTCGAGGCAGCTCTGCTTGGTGTGGCCGAACCAGTTCAGGCCGAGGCCGAACACCGCGCGCTGGACATACTTTTCGGGCAGCGGGTCCGAGCACTTCTTGACGCATTCATTGAACGACGCGATGCCTTCGGCAGATTTGATCTGCGGATCAAATTCGGCATAGGACCGGTAGATGCCGTGGATGCCGATCCCGGTCGACGCCTTGTAGTTGTTGGGCGTGCAGTCCGCCTTGCACAGCGCGATGCGCTTCGAAGCCGGCACCGTCGACAGCGGCCGGCCTTGTGAATCCACCGGCTGGGTCTTGCGCGCATGCCGGATCGGCGCGGGTTTTCCGGGGTCCACAGGCGCGGCCTCCTGCGCCTTGGCGTTCTGCATCAGCGCCGGCGTGGCGGCCAACGAACCGAGCAACAGCAACGACAATGCCGCAAGCAGCAGTTTCTTCATTATGGAACCCCATCCACCCCCGTGGTGCGTTGCGAGATACTATTCGCATTCCAAACTTGCGAGCAAGACTCGGCTGTTGATCGCGTTTGCAACTGGTGTTGGACGACGTTCGAACGTGTTGAGCGCTTGTCACAATTTCGCGAACATGCGCGCGCAGCCTGCTGTTGATTTAGATCAAGGCAACGAGGCGCTACATCGGCCAGCGTTTTCAAAAATGGGAGACGCGCTCATGACCCAGCTATCGTCTCAAGGATCGTGCCACGCATCGTCCTATGGCGCCGTATGCCCGAAGTGCCGCGAGTGGCTTCTGGCTCCGGAGCGATCCGAATTCGTTGCAGAGAACAGCGTCCGTCATTCCTGGTCCTGCAACGGCTGCCATCATCGATTCCAGACGACGCCCGCTCGCGAGGCGTCGCCGTCTCCGGGTCTTGCCCCGGAGTTGGTGGAGCAGTTCTTTCCGTCGCTGCTGGTGGCTTGAACGAACCGGACTGCGGCGTGCGAAATCACTTCTTCCGCACGCCCGCCATGTCGACCATCTGGGCGTAGACCGGCATGTCCTTGCGGATGCTGGCGATCGCCGCCTCCTGCGTGGTGCCGGTGGACTCGATGCCGAGATTGCCGAAGGTCTTGATCACCTCGGCGTCCTTCGCGATCAAACGCAGCGCTTCGGCGAGCTTCTGCGACACTTCGGCCGGCACGCCGCCGGTCACCGCATAGCCGTTCCAGGCGACATACTCGTAGCCCGGCACGGTCTCGGCGACGGTCGGCACGTCGGGCAACTGCGGCATGCGCTTGGGCGTCGACACCGCCAGCGCCTTCACGGTGCCGGCCCGCACAGGCTCGATCAGATCCGACGAGTTGCCGAAATGCATGTCGACCGATTTCGACAGCACGGCGGTGAGCGCCGCCTGCCCGCCGCCGAACGGCACGTGGACCATGTCGAGGCCTTCCTTGCCGGCGAGGTACGCGGTCGACAGATGGTTGTTGGTGGCGGGACCGCCGCTCGAATAGGTGATCTTGCCGGGATGCGCGCGGGCGTAATCAATGAACTCGCGCAGGGTCGAATACGGCGCGTCCTTGCCGACCACCATCACCATGCCGTTGGTGCCGGTGATGCTGACCGGCACGAGATCCTTCAGCGGCTCGTAATTCACCTTCTGCGCAAGCGGCAGCACGGTGAACAGCGTGCTGCCGATGAACAGCACCGTGTAGCCGTCTTGCGGCGAGTGCAGCGCGTAGTCGACGCCGATCGCGCCGCCGGCGCCGAGCTTGTTCTCGATCACGAAGGTCTGGCCGAGCATCTTGCTCAGCCGGTCGGCGGTGAGCCGCGCCATGATGTCGGTGACGCCGCCGACGCCGTAGGGCACCACGACCTTGACGGTGCGGCTCGGCCACTGCTGTGCCTCGCTCGCGTGGACGGAAACGCCGAGGAGAAAACACGCGGCGCCGAGCGCCAGCATTCGTCGGGAGATGTTCATCGTTGCCTTGTTCGTTTTGTTGCCGTTTGGATCATCCGCGATAAGCAAGGTGCGGGCCAGAGCCTTGGATGTCGTGCACATGAGCTGCACCACTCTCCGCTGTCATGGCCGGCACAAGGCCGGGCATGACGGAGTTGTTGCAGCCCTCAAGGACAATACACCCACAGATCGACCTCGAGCCGCGCGCCGGGCACGGGCAGCCACGGCACCTCGACCGGTGACAGCGGCAGCGGCGCCCCGTCCATTGCCTCGGACCACACTTCCAGCGTCGCCGGCAGGTCCGCCAGGTCGGAATGGAATTGCTGGATGCGCACAGCGTTGCTGAGGCTCGTGCCGGCGGCGGCGCAGATCGCCTCGGCCTGCGCGAGGATTTCCTTCAGCTCGGCCTTGGCCGGGATGGCAAAGAACGGCTGCGTCGGATCGGACTTCGCGCCGGGCACCAGCGCGCCGTCGCGCACCGCCATCAGCCCGGAGATGAACAGCAGGTCGCCGGCACGGATCGCCGTCGTCGCGCCCGAAAACAGCGGCGGCACCGGCGTGATCGCCTGCTTCTTGGTCGCGCCGTCCTTGGCGAGCGCGATGGTGTTGATCTCGATGCGCAGCTCCGACTGGATGAAGCCCGGCGTCTCGGTCGCGATGATCGTGGTCGCGGGCTCGACCGGAAAATGCTTCGCCCAGGCCTGGCGGAAGCCCGGAACGTCCTCCTGGTCGCGCAGATAGATCTGCGCCTTCACGACGGTGTCGAGGCCGGCATTCACGGCTTCGAGCGTGGGCTTGAGCTTCTTCTGCACGATGAAGTCGGTCTCGAGCAGGATCGCGGTGCTCTTCCACAGCCCCATCGGCCGCCGCGCCTCGGGATCGATCGGCAGCTCCGCCTCGTCGCGCGCCTCGGCGGTCTGGCCCGGCACGAAGATGAAATCGCCGGCCGTCAACGCCGGGCTGTATCCGGAGCTGGCGTGGATCTTGTAGGTCTCGGCCTTGGCCTGGTGCTTCACCTCGAAGCCCGGCTGCGGCACCGCGGCCATCACCTGCACCTCCATCGATTGCTGCGCGCGCGCAAAACGCCGGTGCAGGTTCGAGGTCGAGGGCGGGATACGGCCGTTGAAGAACTGCCGCCGGGTCTGATGATAGGCGTCCACGACGCGCCCCGCCGTGTAGTACTGGTCGATGCGCACCACGTCGGCGACGCTCGAGCCGCCAGCCTTCAGCACCTCGTCGATGTTCGAAAAAATGCGCCGCGCCTCGCGGTGCTCCTTCGAGAGGCCGTCGAACGGATGGCCAGCCTGCAGCACCTCGGGCGCCATGCCGTGCACATAATCGGTGCCGCACTGGCCGGTCGCGAACAGCCACCGCCCCGCCCGCACGCCGCGCGCGAAGCGATACGGCGTATTGGGGATTTCGGCTGGCAGAACGGCTTTGGTCGCGGCGGTTGACGTCATTTCATGGCCCCGAAAAACAGAAGTTTAATTTGCAACCGCACGGAAATCCGTCCAGCCTCGACGCAATTGATACGCAGAAACTATTGCCTGGGGAAAGCTCATGACGCTTCGGATTTTGCTGGCCGCCGCTGCGGTGGCCGCGGGGCTTGCCGTGCCTGCGCAGGCACAGACCTATCCGTCGAAGAACGTCACCATCGTGGTCTCGCTCGCCGCCGGCACCGGCATGGACGCCGTGGCGCGCATCTATGCGGACCGGCTGTCGCATGCGCTCGGCAAGCCGGTGCTGGTCGAGAACAAGCCCGGCGCCGCGACCACGCTGGCCGCCAACGCGGTCGCGACCGCCCCCGCCGACGGCCACACGCTGGTGGTGCTGACCGCGATTGCGCTCTCGATCAATCCGACGCTCTTCAAGCAACTGCCCTACGACCCGGACGATTTCATCCCGATCTCGCTCTACGCCAAATCGCCCTTCATCCTGGTCGTCAATCCGCAGCTTCAGGCCAACACCGTTCCGGAGTTCATCAAGCTCGCCAAGGCGAGCAATCCGCCGCTGAGCTACGCCTCGATCGGCAACGGCTCGCTGCAGCACATGTCGATGGAGTTCGCCAAGCAACGCTTCGGCTTCGAGGCCACCCACGTGCCGTACCGCTCGACCTCGC
>CAKZHN010000168.1 GCA_936924235.1 uncultured Rhodoplanes sp.
GTGGTCTGGTCGGTGACGCCGGCGCTGCATACGCCGCTGATGTCGGTGACCAACGCGATCTCGTCGGTGATCGTGGTCGGCGCGCTGCTCGCGGTCGGTGTGGCGCTCGTCGCCGACGACAACGGGCCGATCTGGGCGCGGGCGCTGGGCTTCGTCGCGCTGGTGTTCGCCTCGATCAACATCTTCGGCGGCTTCCTGGTCACCCAGCGCATGCTCGCGATGTACAAGAAGAAGAAATGAGCAGCGCATCATGAACGCCAACATTTCAGCCCTTCTGTATCTCGTCGCCGGCGTCCTGTTCATCATGGCGCTGCGCGGGCTTTCGAGCCCGGAATCGAGCCGCCGCGGCAACATGCTCGGCATCATCGGCATGGCGATCGCGATCGGCACGACGATCGCCGGCCATCCGCCGCACGGCATCGGCTCCTGGATCCTGGTGATCGCCGGCATCGTGCTCGGCGGCGGCATCGGCGCGGTGATCGCGCGCCGCGTGCCGATGACCTCGATGCCGGAGTTGGTCGCAGCCTTCCACTCGCTGGTCGGCATGGCCGCAGTGCTGGTCGCGGCCGGAGCGTTCTACGCGCCGACTGCCTTCGACATCGGCACTCACGGCCACATCCACACCCAAAGCCTGGTCGAGATGTCGCTCGGCGTCGCCATCGGCGCCTTGACCTTCACCGGCTCGGTGATTGCGTTCCTCAAGCTCTCCGGCCGCATGAGCGGCAAGCCGATCATCCTGCCGCTGCGCCACGTCATCAACGTCGTGCTGGCCGCGGCGCTGATCTACTTCATCTACGGCCTGGTGGTGTCGCAGAGCGCGCTCGATTTCTGGCTGATCACCGTGATCGCGCTTGCGCTCGGTGTGCTCATCATTGTCCCGATCGGCGGCGCCGACATGCCGGTTGTGATCTCGATGCTGAACTCGTATTCGGGCTGGGCCGCGGCCGGCATCGGCTTCACGCTCGGCAATTCGGCGCTGATCATCACCGGTGCGCTGGTCGGCTCCTCGGGCGCGATCCTGAGCTACATCATGTGCGCCGGCATGAACCGGAGCTTCATCTCGGTCATTCTCGGCGGCTTCGGCGGCGAGGTGGCGGGACCTGCTGGAGGCGGGGAGCAGCGGCCGGTCAAGATCGGTTCGGCCGAAGATGCCGCCTACATCATGAAGAACGCCTCGAAGGTCATCATCGTGCCGGGCTACGGCATGGCGGTGGCGCAGGCGCAGCACGCGCTGCGGGAGATGGCCGACCATCTCAAGAAGGAAGGCGTCGAGGTCAAATACGCCATCCATCCGGTGGCCGGCCGCATGCCGGGCCACATGAACGTGCTGCTCGCCGAGGCCAACGTGCCTTACGACGAGGTGTTTGAGCTCGAGGACATCAACTCGGAGTTCGCCCAGGCCGACATCGCCTTCGTGATCGGCGCCAACGACGTCACCAATCCGGCTGCCGAAGACGACAAGTCCTCTCCCATTTACGGCATGCCGGTGCTGCAGGTCTGGAAGGCCGGCACCGTGATGTTCATCAAGCGCTCGTTGGCGTCCGGCTATGCCGGCATCGACAACCCGCTGTTCTACCGCGACAACACCATGATGCTGCTCGGCGACGCCAAGAAGATGACCGAGACCATCAACAAGGACATGTAGCCTCTTGTTTTGGGCATGATCTTTTCCGAAAACCGCTTCATACTTTTCGGGAACATGCCCTAGATCGGCTTGACGATCCGCTTGTTCGCTTCCGCAATGGCGAGAAGCGAGGCTCCGCCGCGATCCTGCACGTTCATGCCGTGCGCGAGCGCGGCTATCTGTGCGGCTTTCACCCAGATCACATCCAGGCTGCCGGCAAAGCCGTCGAGCTCGCCGATCTCGATCGGCACCGTGCCGCCCTCGGACCACAGCACGAACGGCGAGAAGCCAGCGTCCTTCAGCCGCGCCATCATGGCCGTGGTGGATAGCCCGCCGGCGGCGCTGAGGTCGGGCGAGTATTCCAGGATCAATCCGTCGGTGCGTTGTAGCGTTGCCATCGCGCCGTCGATCACCTTGGGCTCGTAGCCCTCGACGTCGATCTTGATCAGCGACACCGGCTGCTCGCGGAGGCCCAGCGCCGCGAGCGCGCCGTCGAGGTCGGTCACCGGCACGGTGCGCGAGCCCTGGCCGTGATCGGCGGCGAGCGAATGGCGTCCGAAGTTGTTGCGGCCGTAGCGGTGCAGGTGCGCGGTGCCCGGCGCGGCGCCGACCGCACGGCTTTCGACGATGACGTTGTCGATGCCGTTTTCCGCAAGGTTGCGTTCGAGGAGCCAAGCGTTGAACGGATCGGGCTCGAACGCCACCACGGTTTCGACGTTGGCATGGCGCGCGGCGTGCAGCGCGTGCCAGCCGAGGTTGGCGCCGATGTCGACCACGAGGCCGCGCGGCGCTGCGCTGAGAAACTCCGCCATCCAGCGCGTCACCAGCGGCTCATGGCTGCCGTACTTGGCGATGTGCCGACCGATCGCATCGCGGTGGTGCGCGTAGAACTTCAGCTTCGATTGCGCCGCGGTGGTGCGGAAGGCCGGCCGCCACGGCACGAACCAGGCCGCGACAAAATTCAGCGTGCCGAGCGGTCGCGGCAGGACAAGTTGGGGCGGGGTGTCGAGAGACGGCGATTGGGGCGAATTCATGCGCAGCTCTATAGAGCACATTCCGGCGGCCGATGCAGCGACCGGCCTATGGCCAAGTCTTGGGCCAAGTCTTGGGCCAAGTCACATGCCGTGATATCAACCCGCCATGATGGTGCTGAAATGGCTTCTGGCTGTCGTCGCGCTATTTGGATGTGTGGTTCTGCTAGCCTATCTCGGCCAGCGCTCGCTGCTATACCATCCGGACACGAGCCGCACGTTGCCCGCCACGGCCGGCCTGCCCTCTGCCGAAGAGGTTGAGCTTGCCACTGCCGACGGCGAAAAGGTAATCGCCTGGCACGTCCCGCCCAAGGGCGACCGGCCGGTCGTGCTCTACTTTCATGGCAATGGCGGTTCGCTCGCCTGGCGCGCCAACCGATTCCGCTCGTTCACGGCCGATGGCACAGGTCTCGTGGCGCTGAGCTATCGCGGCTTCGGCGGCTCGACCGGAAGTCCGACCGAAGCAGGCCTGATCGCGGATGCCGAGGCGGCCTATACGTACGCGAGCAAGCGTTATCCGGCCGAGCGGATTGTGGTCTGGGGCGAGTCGCTTGGTACCGGCGTCGCGGTTGCGCTCGCGGAGTTGCGCAAGATTTCGCGGCTGATCCTGGAAACGCCGTTCACCTCTGCCGCCGATGTCGGCGCGCGGGTCTACTGGTTCCTGCCGGTGCAGCTTCTGATGAAAGACACGTTCCATTCCGACGAGCGCATCGCGAAGGTCACGGCTCCGCTCCTGATCCTGCATGGAACTGCGGATGGGGTGGTGCCGATCGCTTTCGGCCAGAAGCTGTTCGCGCTTGCGAACGAGCCGAAGCGCTTCGTCCGTTTCGACGGCGGCGGCCACAGCAATCTCGATCAGTTTGGCGCGCAGGATGCCATCCGCGCGTTCCTGTACGACAGCCAATAGTTTCGTTTGTGTCCGGAATTCCCTGTCATTCCGGTCTGCCGCAGACGTAGCGTCCCGTTCAGACTTCCCTTAGACTCCGCGCGCTATTTTGTCGCGTCGCGGACGGGGCAGGGCGATTCGGCTTGAGTTCCGCAACATGCGAGCGAGGCGGGGATGTCGCTGCGCACTGAGCAGGAATCACTGGATGGGCCGTCTCTGATGCGGCGCTGGATCACGCCGATCACGTTGTCGTTGCTGCTGGTCGCGCTCACCACCGCGATTCTATGGGCGCTTCAACCGCGTCTGCAGCAGGAGCACCTGATCTTCATCTATTTCGTGCCGACCACGTTGATCGCGATTCGCTATGGCAGTCTGTCGGCGATGGGCGTGATCATCGCAAGCAGCCTTGCGGCTGCGTACTTTCTCTACCCGCCGAGCTTCAGCTTCGTGGTCGCGAGTCGGCTCGAGGTTCTGGAGATCGTGCTGTTCAGCATGCTGGCGTTGCTGGCGAGCCAGGTTGTCTCGGGCTTCGCCAAGGACGACGAGGTGGTCAAGCGCCGGTATCTG
>CAKZHN010000169.1 GCA_936924235.1 uncultured Rhodoplanes sp.
GGTGCCGGGCATGATTTTGTTTTTGTAAGCGAAGGAAACACAGGCGATGCGTCACGGAAACGCTCACCGCAAGCTCGGCCGCAAGCCTGAGCACCGCAAGGCGATGTTCGCCAACATGGCGGCTGCGCTGATCAAGCACGAGCAGATCACCACCACCCTGCCGAAGGCCAAGGAGCTGCGGCCGGTGGTCGAGAAGCTCATCACGCTCGGCAAGCGCGGCGGCCTGCACGCCCGCCGCCAGGCGATCTCCCAGATCCGCGACGTGGCGATGGTCAAGAAGCTCTTCGATGTGCTCGGGCCCCGCTACAAGGAGCGCAACGGCGGCTACTGCCGCATCATGAAGGCGGGCTTCCGCTTCGGCGACAACGCCGCCGTCGCGGTGATCGAGTTCGTCGATCGTGACGAGTCGGCCAAGGGCCTCGACTCCGGGCCGGTGACGGCTCAGCCGGTCGAGGAAGAAGCCACCGCGGCGTAAGGCGCGATGCCGGCGAAGCGAATTGCGAGGGCGGCTTCGGCCGCCCTTTTGCTTTTGATGTGGCTTTTGATGTCGGCCATGCCGGGTCTCGCGCAGCAAGGCAACGACCAGGAGCGCGAGATGATCGCTGCCGCCGAACGCGGCGAGCTGCCGGTGGTCCGCAGGCTGCTCGCCGACGGCGCCCGGATCGACGCCCGCGATCAGCGCGGCCGCACGGCGCTGCTCGCCGCCACCCACCGCAACCGCATCGATGTCGCGCGCTTCCTCATCCAGGAGGGTGCCGACGTCAACGCCAAGGACTTCATCCAGGACACGCCGTTCCTCTATGCCGGCGCCGAGGGCCGCGACGACATCCTGAAGCTCACGCTCGCGGCCGGAGCCAATCTCAAGGACACCAATCGCTATGGCGGCACCGCGCTGATCCCGGCCGCGCATCACGGTCATGTCGAGACGGTGAAGATCCTGCTGCCCACCGCGATCGACAAGGATCACGTCAACAATCTCGGCTGGACCGCGCTGCTGGAGGCCGTGATCCTCGGCGACGGCGGAGCCGCGCACACCGAGATCGTGCGGCTGCTGGTTACCGCAGGCGCGAACGTCAACATCGCCGACCGGGACGGCGTGACGCCGCTGGCCCATGCCAAACGTGCGAACTATGCGGGCATGGTGCGGACTTTGGCGGCAGCGGGCGCCCGGTAATGCTGCGTCAATCGTGCGGACGGTAAAAGCCGCAATCCGATTGGCGCTGGCCGGACGGCGCGATAGAATTTGGCCGATTCAAATTGGGAATTTTTGCCGCGGATTCCCCATCCGCGTTTTTCCATCCCAAACAAGGAGACATTGATGATCCGCTGGACCTTGGCGTTTGCCTTGACCGCTGCGCTCTCCGGTTCTGCCGCAGCTCAATCCGCCGTCGAGCGCGGCAGCTATCTCGTCAACACCATCATGACCTGCGCCAACTGCCATTCGCCGAAGGGCCCGCCGGCCGCGACTGCCGGCAAGGATTTCTCCGGCGGCCTGCGCTTCAACGAGCCGCCGTTCGATGTGACCGCGCCGAACATCACGCCCGACAAGGAGACCGGCATCGGCGAATGGACCGACGCCGAGATCAAGACGTTGCTGCTCACCGGCAAGAACCACCACGGCATCCAGGCGGCCGAGGTGATGCCGACCTCGTTCTATCCGATCCTCACGCCCGAGGACCTCAACGCCATCGTCGCCTATCTGCGCACCATTCCGCCGGTGAAGAACAAGGTGCCCGATCCGATCTACAAGATCGCGCTGCCGCACCACGTGTTCCCTGGCGCCGAGAAGGCGTATGCGCCGGCTGACCTGAACGACAAGCTGAAGAAGGGCTTCTACCTCGCCACCATCGGCCACTGCATGGAGTGTCACACCCCGTTCTCGCCGGGTGGCGGCGCCGACTTCGCCAATTCGCTCGGCAAGGGCGGCCGTGACTTCCCGGGCCCCTGGGGGGTCGTGAAGTCGCGCAACATCACCTCGAGTAAGACCGCGGGGATGGGCGACTGGACCGACGCCGAGATCAAGACCGCCATCACCCAGGGCAAGCGCAAGGACGGCACGCCGCTGAAGGGCCCGATGGGCTTCCAGTACTACGCCAAGATGACTGACGCCGACCTCGACGCGGTCATCGCCTATCTGCGGACCGTCCCGGCCAAGGACTAGGACCCAAAATGACGCAGCAGGGGGCGGGACGGCAGGCCGTCCCGCCCTTCTATTGCCGCTTCGCGGGGCCTATATCTCGCGGGTTCCCCAACGGAATCGGCCGATCATGACCCTTCGTTTGAGCTTGTTTTCCGCCCTCGCGGCGGGCCTGCTGGCGGCGCAGCCGGCCGCGGCCCAGCAGCGCGTGGTGCCGCCGTCGCCCGAGGCGCTGCGCATGTCGTATGCGCCGATCGTGCAACGGGTGACGCCTGCGGTCGTCACTGTGTCGGCTGCCAAGACCGTCGAGAACCGCAATCCGCTGATGGACGATCCGTTCTTCCGCCGCTTCTTCGGCGGTGGCGGCGGTCCGTTCGGCGGCGGCCGGCAGGAGCAGCGCTCGCTCGGCTCCGGCGTGATCGTCGAGGCGGACGGCCTCATCGTCACCAACAACCACGTCATCGACGGCGCCGACCAGGTGAAGGTCTCGCTCGCCGACAAGCGCGAGTTCGAGGTCGACGTGGTGCTGAAGGATGCGCGCACGGACTTGGCGGTGCTGCGCGTCAAGGACGGCAAGGAGCGCTTCCCGGTTCTGGAGTTCAGCAATTCTGACGAGCTTCAGGTCGGCGACGTGGTGCTCGCGGT
>CAKZHN010000170.1 GCA_936924235.1 uncultured Rhodoplanes sp.
CCTGCTCGCCGATCTCAAACGCTATCACGAAGCGATTCCCGCCTATGACAGGGCGCTGTCGATCAAGCCTTCGTCGGAAGGTGCATGGATCGGGCGCGGTAATGTTTTCCTTGAGCTCGGACGCTATGAGGAAGCGAGTGCGGCTTATGACCGCGCCCTGTCGATCAAGATTGATTCAGAGGCTGCGTGGCTTGGCCGCGGCAATGTTCTTTACGCGCTCAAACGGCACAGCGAAGCCTTGGTTGCGTACGACAAAGCGCTGTCAATCAACCCTCGGCTGGCAGCAGCGTGGTTTGGCCGCGGCAATACCTTCGCTGAACTCGCGCGCTATGACGAAGCCTTCATCGCGTACGACAAGACAAAATCAATCGAGCCTGATTTGGCGGGCAACGAAGGGGCTCGCCTTCACGCCAAGATGCATTTGTGCAATTGGGAGCGATTGGACGCGGAAATCGGCAACCTGACGGCGTCCATAAGATCCGGGAAGCCCAATTGCCAACCGTTCGTGATGCTTTCTCTGAGCGATCTACCGGGCGACCATCTTCGATGCGCGAAAGCATGGGCGATGGCCAATAGTCCCCAGACGCCAAAACCCGTCCGCCAGGGACCAGGCTACAAGCACGACAGAATCCGCATTGGGTATGTGTCTCCGGATTTTCGTACTCATGCGGTCGGTCATCTGTCCGCAGGAGTTTTCGAGCATCACAACCGCGCCCGATTTGAGACGCATGCATTTTCCATCGGCCCTGACGACAACAGCGAATTGCGGCGTCGGCTGGAAAAATCGTTCGACAGGTTTTACGACTTTGACAACAGAAGCGATGACGACGTCGTCAATGCTGTAAGGTCCGCAGAAATAGATATCCTTGTGGACCTCGCAGGCTACACACAGGGTGCAAGGCCCTCGCTTCTTGGAGGCCGCCCCGCGCCCATACAGGTGAGCTACCTTGGTTATCCTGGAACGATGGGCGTCGACTTCGTTGATTATATGATCGGTGATCGTGTCGTCTTCAAAGACGCTGATGCCGGTGACTTCGCCGAGAAGCTCGTTTCACTGCCGAACAGCTTTATCCCTTATGACGTCCAGCACGTTGAAAATAAACTGCTCAAGCGGAAGGAGTTTCATCTTCCGGATGATAAATTTGTGTTCTGCTGTTTCAACAACAACAACAAGATATTGCCTGAGGTGTTTGCATCGTGGATGCACATCTTGGAGCAGGTCGGCGATGGAAGTGTGATTTGGCTTTTCGCGTCGAGCCAGCAAGCAAAGGAAAATTTGAAACGGGAGGCTGCTGAAAGGGGTGTTGATCCCGTTCGTCTTGTGTTTGCTGATCGAGTGGCGCTGTCCGAACACCTGGCGCGCCATCGGCTTGCCGATCTCTTTTTGGATACGCTGCCCCACAATGCAATAACAACAGCGGGCGATGCTTTGTGGGCCGGCTTGCCTGTATTGACCCGGACGGGGCAGTCGTTTGCGAGCCGAGGTGCAGCCAGCTTGCTCCAGGCTGTGGGCTTGCCTGAGCTGATCACGCATTCGCGTGAGGAGTACGAGTCGCTGGCGGTTGAGTTGGCGCTTGATCGCGAAAGAATGAATGCGATCAAGGAAAATCTTTCAAAGAATAAGCTGACCGCGCCGCTGTTTAACGTATCGCTTTACACCAAGAATCTGGAGGCCGCGTACGAAGCGATGTATCGACGCTATGGGCCGGGCTGCCGCCGGATCGTATCGAGATCGACGCGTGAAGAATGTGCAATATCCGCTCGCGTGCGTTCGCCAGCCAAGCGGAACGCGTTAGTTTCTGCCTGAAGATTTCGGAGGCGCCATGTTACGGCAATTTCTGGTTGGCGGCGGCGTCAGCCTGATCAACATCACCATCCACGCGCTGGTGATGACGTTCGTGGTGCGCGTCGCGCAAGAGGCCAGCGTCAGAAAGCGACCCTATCCGTCGTTGTTCCTGATCGCCGTCATGATCCCGACCGTGTCGGTGCTGATGGCAACGCATGCGGCCGAAGTGATGGTCTGGTCTTCGTTCTATGGCCTGGTCGATGCCGCGCCGCCGGAAGCCGACCTCATCTACTTCGCGTTCGTGAACTTCGCAACCTTGGGCTATGGCGACACCGTTCCGGTGAAACACTGGCTGCTGCTCGGTCCGATCACCGCGATGAACGGCGCGCTGCTGTTCGGCTGGTCGACGGCGGTGATCTTCGAGGTGCTGCGGAAAGCCATGGTGCTC
>CAKZHN010000171.1 GCA_936924235.1 uncultured Rhodoplanes sp.
CTGCCTGGATAACGTGAGTGGCTTGAGCCCTTCGGTCCGGCGAAGAAGTACGGTGACCGTGTAAGAAATCGCCGCGGTGGAGCGCCGGAAGGCGCGCCTGCCGCTCGCAAGCGGCAGGCGGGGCGCCTTCCAAGAGGTGCCCCAACTGACTTGCGCCGTTCCGGCGCTCCGCCTCCCTCAGGGAGGCCAAGACCCCCGTCGGGGGAAGACAAGACCGGGCGAAAGCCCGGATCGAGGACAAGACGGGCTGACGATCCGCCGGCATCCGCCGCGCGGAGCCGGAAGCGCGCACCCATTCAACCGCCCAAGAACAAGATGAGGAGCAACACGCGATGAGAGAATTCAGGCCGAAGCCGTTCCGGCTCAAAACCGCCGGGACGCAAGCGCGCGACGAGCTCGGACTGACCGACGAGCAGCGCAAGGCCATGCACGCCGAGTTCGAACGCCGCGTCATGGGATTTCGCAAGAAGTGGCTCCGTTGCTCCAACCGGCGTTGCCGGCGTCAGCAGCAATGTCTCGGTCCACCCTTCGCCTGCCACGGCAGAAGCGCCTCCCGCCCCTGGACGAGCCGGCTCTATCGGCGGCTCAGGCGCGACATCCTTCGCAAGCCGCCACGCGTGCTCGGCGCGAGCGCTCCCAAATGACAGGCTGTGCGCCGGGCATTCATCGATGCTGTATCGCTTGGTGGGCCAGCTTTGCTTTGCCCGCGATACGGTCTACACGTGACCACGTCGCAATACAGCGCCGGGACAAAACCCGGCGCGTTCCAACGGAGGAAGACCCATGAGCCTGGCACGCCGCAAATTCATCCAGTTGAGCCTCGGCGCCGCAGCTCTTCCCGCCGTGTCCGGCACATCATGGGCGCAAAGCTATCCGTCGCACCCGATCTCGCTCGTCGTGTTCCTTCCGGCCGGCGCGGTCCCCGATCTCGTGGCTCGCATCATCGGAGACTCGCTGTCGCGGCGGCTGGGCCAGCCGATCATCGTCGACAACCGTCCCGGCGCCGGCGGCAACATCGCGCTGCAGGCGGTCGCGCGGGCGCCGGCCGATGGCCACACGTTGCTTCTTCTCGCCTCGCCCCACGCCGTGAACGTCACGCTCTATCCGAGCAATCCGGTCAGCCTCGCAAAAGACATCGTCCCGGTCGCGAGCCTCAACCACGACACGTTCGCCCTGCTGGTCAATCCGTCGTTCCCGGTGAAGACCGTCGCGGAGTTCATCGCCTACGCGAAGGCCAATCCCGGCAAGATCAACCTCGCATCGAACGGCACCGGCAACCTCACTCACCTCGCCGGCGAGATGTTCAAGATCGCAACCGGCATCGACGTGCTGCACGTGCCGTATCGCGGCTCGCCGGCGGCGCTCGCGGCGCTCACGGCCGGAGACGTGCAGGCCGGCTTCGACACCATCGGAACGTCGTTCCCGATGATCAAGGGCGACAAGGTGCGGGCGCTCGGCGTGTCGTCGCTCTCGCGCGTCTCCATGCTGCCCGATGTGCCGACGATCGCCGAGACCGTCCCGGGCTACGAGGTCATCGGCTGGCTCGGCATCGGCGCGCCGAAGGGCACGCCGCCGGAGATCGTCCAGCGGCTCAACAAGGAGATCAGCGCGGTGCTCGCCGAGCCCGCCATCAAGGCGAAGATGCTCGAGCTCAACAGCGAGCCGTTTGCGAGCACGACCGAGGAGTTCGCCAGGTTCCTGGCCCAGGACACCGAGAAGTGGGGCAAGGTCGTGAAGGCGGTCGGCATCAAGGTTGAATAGACGCGACGCTCCACAATCGAAGGGCGGCCTGGAAAGGCCGCCCTTTCTTTTATTCCGGGATGTCGCGGCCTTCACAAAATTTTGCCTCCGTGAACCACGCCACACTCCCTGGTGGAGCATTGCACTACCGTCGAGGCGTGGAGGTCGCCATGACACCGACGATCGAAATGCTCAAGAAACTCGCGGCCCGGGTGCAACAGAACGACGCCCAAGCCATTGAAAACACAGCAACGCTGCTCGCCGGACCGGCGATCGGCCGGCCTCCGGATCGCGCCGCGATTGCGCTTCGGCGCGGGCGGCATTGCGGCTAGCGGCATTCCGCAAACAGCCATCCGATACCGTCACACGGTGTTTCAAGGAATCGGCAGACTGGCATTGGCCTGCCTCGCATCACCGTCACTCCCTGCAACCAAAGAAAGAAAAGAAACCATGACTCCCTCAGACTGGCCGTCCATTCGCATCGCCGCGGGTCTCATCGTCGACCGCGCCGGCCGGGTGCTGCTGGTGCGAAAGCGCGGCACCACGACCTACATGCAGGCCGGCGGCAAGATCGAGCCGCACGAGAGCGCGTACCAGGCCCTGCTCCGCGAGCTTTCGGAGGAGCTCGGCTTCGCCGCCGAGCCGCACGCGCCGGAATATCTCGGCGAGTTCACCGCGCTCGCCGCCAACGAGGAGAAGCACGTCGTGATGGCCGACGTGTTCTACATCCGCGCCGATCTCGACGTCGCGCCCGCGGCCGAGATCGAGGAGGTGCTGTGGATCGCGCCGGGTGAGGACGACAGCGTGCCGCTCGCGCCGCTGACGCGCGACTATCTGCTGCCGATCGCGCGGCGGCGCACCGCGAACTGACAATCACTCCTGAGGCGTGATGCCTGCGGCCTTCACGGCCTCGGCATAGGCCGGGCGGCTGTCGTCGATGTCGCGCTGGAAATCCTCGAGCGTCAGCCCGCCGGGCTCGATACCCAGCTCGACCAGGCGCTGGATGATCTTGTCGTCCTTCACGGCCAGCGCGGTCTCGCCGGCCAGGAGTTCGAGGATCGGCCGCGGCGTGCCGGACGGCGCGACGAAGCCGTTCCACGCCGCCATCTTGAAGCCCGGGAACATCTCCTCGACCGCCACGGCGTCGGGAAGCTGCGCCATCCGCTTCGATGTCGACACCGCGATCAGCCGCACCTTGTCGCTCGCCGCATGCGGCAGCAGCTCCGACGCATTGCCGAAATACATCTGCACCTGGCCCGCCAGGAGATCCGTGGTCGCGGGCGCG
>CAKZHN010000172.1 GCA_936924235.1 uncultured Rhodoplanes sp.
CAAGTTCGAGACCGCGATCAACATGAAGGCCGCCAAGGCGCTGGGCATCGAGATGCCCTCGAAGCTTCTGTTCACCGCCGACGATGTGATCGAATGAATCGCAAGGGCTGGCCCGACGCGACGCGTCGGAACCTGGAAATGCAACCAGCAATCGAGTAGCGTTTGCGCGCGGAGTTGGTGCTGGGGGCGGATTGCGGTGGCATTTCGGATCGGTTTTTTGATCGTCGTCGGCCTGGCCGCCGCGCTGTGGACCGGCAAGGCTTCAGCGCAGCTCCTGCCGCGCACCCCGCCGACCATGTGGGCCAAGAACCCAATGGTGTTCTATCCGATGCACGGCGGACCCGACGCCTGCGGTCCAGGGTGCGATGAGTGGATCGAGGCCGAGGGCGACTTCGACCCTTTCAGCATCGGCCGGCTCATCACGCTGCTGGGGCGCCTCGACGGCCGCAAGCCGCCGATTTTTTTCGATTCACCCGGGGCTCGATGTCGCACGCGCTTGCGCTCGGCCGTCTGATCCGGGAGCGCGGATTGACCACCGGTGTGTCGCGCACCGTGGTGCAGGAATTCGCTACGGTGAGGGCGGACACCTGCAAGGTTCTGAAGACCTCCGGCCTGACGCTGAATGGCGAATTGCACAGCCTTGCGCCGTGCATGTCGGCCTGCGTCTTTGCCCTGATCAGCGGTCGGGAGCGGCTGGTGCCTCCCGGCGCCCAAGTGGCGGTTCACTCGCCGATCATTATGCGGCGGCGGCCTGACGGCAGTCAGGTGGCGGCGGCCGAGATCAACGCGGCCAGCGCCAACAAGGTGTTCGACGACGTGATGGCGAAGGGCCACAAGCACATTCGCGACATGGGCCTGGGCGAGGGGCTGTACGAGGCGATCGAACGAACACCCAATGAGGACGTCCACATCCTGTCGCGCGAGGAAATCGCGGGCTTCGGCATCGACACGCGCCAGACGATCGAGACGCGGTGGAAGTTGATCGAGACGGTCGCCGGCGGGGCCTTCGTCGGCAAGTTCCTGGCCGAACGCAGGGCCGGCGCCGAGCCCACGTTCCGCAGCCGGATGATCCGCTTCTCGTGCGGCAGCAACCGGCGGATTTTTCTGGGCTATGGACGCGAGCCGCTGCAGCCGAAGGGCGTCGCCTCCAGTCCGGTGTTCGAGATCGGCGGCGCGTTCGTCGACCTTTCGCAGACCGCGGCGACGAACTTTCCGAATCCGTTCTATTCGGGCGAGACGTTTTCCATGAACTCCGAACCGGTGCCGCTGGCGAAGCTGGAAGAGAGCGCCGCGGACGAGACGATCCGGCTGTTCGAAAACGATTCCAGCGCGCCGATGCAGGCGCCGCTGCTCACCAAGCTCTCGACAGAGGGGCTGGCGGAAGCGCTCGGGAAGATGAAGGCGCGGTGCTACGCCAGAAACTAAGGGCGGGTCGTTCGGGGAATCGAAGCATCGAAGTCAAATACGCAAGCTTCCGGCCGGCTTGCACAATGGGGGGCCGCTCGTCGGAGCGGGCAAAATCGTGGTGCGAAGGATTTCGGCGGCACTGGCGCTTGCGCTCGTTGTTGCAGTCGTGCCGGGCGGTGCGGGCCTGAGCCAGACCGTACCATCTTCCGCGCCTCCCACGAAGCCTGAGCCCGACCCAAATGTTTCTCTTCAGCAGCCCATTGTCTTCTATCTCGCCCGCGGCGAGCCGGACGCGTGCGGGCGCGGATGCAGCGAGTGGATCGCGGCGGAGGGCAAGATCGATCCGGGCGCCGCGGCGCGGCTTCGCGCGTTCCTGGCCAAGACCCGCGCCACCAGGCTTCCGATCTACATTCATTCGCCTGGCGGCCTGACGCTTCGGGCGTTCGAAATGGGCCGCTTTATTCGCGAGCGTGGCATGACCATCGGCGTGTCGAAGACGGCGCCGGAAGAATGCAAGGCAATCGACGAAAAGGGTTGCAGCGCATTGAAGCGGTCGGGAAAGACGCTGACCGCGGAGTTGACCCCATTGGGGGTTTGCGCTTCGGCCTGCGTCTATTTTCTGGCGGCCGGCAAGGTCCGCCAAGTGCCGCCAGGTGCGAAGGTCGGCGTGCATAGGGGCCAGATGGTCCGGCTCTATGCGGACGGTCACGTCACGGTTGCACCGCAGGCGAGCCAGGCCAAGGTCAGCGCGAGTGACCCAGGACTGCGGAAATATCTCAACGAGATGGGCGTCGACTCGAGGCTCACGGAAATCGCTTCCAAGATTCCGCATGAGAAAATCTATTTTCTCAGCCGCGACGAGATCGCGAACCTGCGTATCGATGGGCGAGAATTCCAGGAAACCGGTTGGATTGTCATGTCGTCGAAAACGACTGCAGTCCGCAAGTTTTTCGTCGAGGCGAAGGGGCCGGAGCACAAGGAGTTTCGCATCAGTGTCGTGAGCTTGTCCTGCTTCCCGGGGGGACGCACCCAACTCTCCTATTTCCGGGGGCTCGCCTCCGATGAGGGCGCGCGCGCGCAGGCCATGGGCCTCATGATCGACGGCAACGAGACCCTGCTGACCGGCGGCCTGCCGACGGTCACGCTTGACAGCGTCGACACCGGCGGCTCGTTCGGTCGCTGGGGCTCCCTCAATGCGGACGGGTTTCTGAAGCAGGCTGCAAAGGTCGAATATTTCACGATCGCGTCGGGCGTGCCCGGCCAACCGCTGCAAACGGCGGGCGCGACACAGTTGTCGACGGCGGGTCTGTCCCGCGCGATCGCGGTGCTGCGCGAGAAGTGCGACCGCGAAGCCATCTCCCGGGGTGCCGTGACGCCACAGACACTCAACCCGCAATCGCCCAAGGTGGAATGGCCCAAGCCCGAGGCACCCAAGCTGCAATGGCCTAAGCCATAAGCAAGCTATCAAGCTATAAGGAGGTCTCGAAGCTTGAACGGGGTTCTCACGGTGACAACACGGCGGTCGGTTTTGACGCGTTCCATGGCAGCGTTGGCCGCATCGCTGCTGCCGCGCGCGGCCTTCGCCCAGGCGTTTCCATCGCGGCCGATCAAGGTCATCGTGCCGTTTCCGGCCGGCGGGCCTGCCGACAGCGCGGTGCGGATCGCGCAGGCCGGGATGGAGAAGGCGCTGGGCCAGCCGCTCGTGGTCGAGAACGTCGCGGGCGCGGCAGGCCAGGTCGGCGCGATGCGGGTCAAGCAGGCCGAGCCCGACGGCTACACGCTGCTGCAGGCCGCGAGCCCGCACACCACCAACGCTGCGGTGAAGCCCGATGCCTATGTCGATCTGTTGCGCGACTTCGCGCCGATCGGCGAGACCGGCAACAGCGTCTACACGCTCTGCGCCAGCAAGGAGCTCGGCGTGAAGAGCTTCGCCGAGATGGTGGCGCTCGCCAAGGCGAAGCCCGGCGAACTCAAGATCGGCAGCGTCGGCATCGGCTCGGCGCACCATCTGATCGACGAGATGCTGAAGGCCGCGGCCGGCATCGAGCTCACGCACGTACCGTACCGCGGCGAGGCGCCGTCGATCGTCGATCTGCTTGCCGGCCGCATCGACCTGATGTTCCTCACCACGGCGAAGCCGTTGATCGACGAGAACCGCGTCGTGGGGCTAGGCGTCACCTCGGCGGAGGAGTGGTTCAACCTGCCGGGGCTGAAGCCTCTGGTGCAGCTTGGCCTGAAGGACTTCGTGGTGCCCGGCTGGAACGGGCTGCTGGCGCCGAAGGGCACGCCGCCCGCCGTCGTCGCGAAGCTCTCCGACGCGCTCAGTGCGACGCTGCGGACGGACGCGGCGATCCGCGCCTTCAACGCCATGGGCTTCAAGCCGGGCCCCGGAACGCCCGACGCCATGAGGCTGCAGATCGAGTCCGACATGCGGCTCTTCACCACCGTGATCCGCGAGCGGAACCTGAAGTTCGACGGCTGAGCGCGGCGTCTCTACGCGCTCGAATTGGTGCCGCGCCAGCGACCGTAGCGCCACGGCAGATACCACCGTGCGTCCGGCGGTGGGACAGGCGGGACATAATCCAGTCCCGAATTGCCCCAGGGGTGGCAGCGCATCAACCGCGCCAGCGTCATCCAGCCACCGGCCCAAAGCCCGTGCCGCTCCAGCGCCTGGTCGGCGTAGTCGGAACAGGTCGGCAGGTAGCGGCAGTGGAACCCGATCAGCGGCGACAGCGTGTAGCGGTAAACCTTTACGAGCCCGCGGCCGACAAGCCGTGGAACTCGCGTCACGATGCGCCACGATGAAACTGGATCCGTCACCGGCGACATCTCCCGCGTGGAACCCGATACGTACTAATACGAATAAAGTCTATTTTGCCGGCCAAAATGCTGACCGCTCCTTGATTACGTCATCATTTCCCGACATCACCTTGTGGGCACGCGATCATTTGGCGTTGCTCGTTTGCACTAGACCGGAATCGGTCTGCGTATAACAGTGACAGCAACCTGATTCGGTCCGTCATTTGCATAACCAGCGTAGGCAATAACGCGGGGGGAACTCCCACGAATTGCCGTGTCCTAAAGGGGGTCGCTCGGGCATGGAGCCTGACGCAGGGGGATCTGAATGAATCGATTCGCTTCCGCGGGATGCGCGGTGGCCGCTGGCTTGCTCTTCGCTTCCAGTCCGCAACTTTCAGCCGCGCCCGACGCACGGGCGCTGCCGATGCAATTCGAGCAATGGACCGAAGGTCCGGCGCAGGCCTGCGGCGACAAATGCCGCACCTGGATCTCGGCGAGTGGCGCGATCACCGCCGACACGCCGCGCGACTTCGAGGCCTTTGCCAAGACCCGCAACATCGAGGGCATGATGATCGCTCTCGACTCCGACGGCGGCTCGGTGCTGGGCGCACTGTCGCTCGGCCGCTCGATCCGCAAGCTCGGTATGATCACCACGGTCGGCCGCACGCTCGATCTCTCGGTCAATGACAACGGCCGCAAGCGCGCGAAGCTGCAGCCACGCGCCTTCTGTGAGTCGATGTGCGCCTTCCTGCTGCTCGCCGGCGTCGAACGCCAGGTGCCGGCCGAAGCGCGGGTCATGGTCCATCAGATCTGGCTCGGCGACCGCCGGGACGATCCGACCGCCGCGAACTATTCGGCCGAAGACCTCGTCGTGGTCCAGCGCGACATCGGCCGGCTCGCGCAATACACCTTCGAGATGGGCGGCAGCGTCGACCTCCTGGAGATCGCGCTGAAGATCCCGCCGTGGGAGCCGATGCGGCAGCTGTCCCGCGACGAGCTGCGCAACATGAAGGTGATGACCTCCGGCGAATCCGACACCAACTCGGGCCCGACCACCAACTCGGTGGCGCTGTCGAGCGGCGCGCGCGCCGCGGTCAACAGCCGCGCCTGGGCGATGCTCGCGGGCGACAGCCGTCTGGCGCTCGGCCGCAGCCATCCGCTGACCGTCGAGGGCGACGAGCTCGGCAGCTTCGATCTTTCGTTTGCCTGCAGCGATCAGGGCCGCGACCTGATGGTGACCTACACCGAGCAGCGTCGCGCGACCGGCGGCAAGACGCCGGCCGCGGTGACGGACGTCGATCTGTCGATCGCCGGCCGCTCGGTGCCGCTCAAGATCGTGTCGTCGCATCCGTCGGACAAGGTGCAGGGCGGGACTCCGCAGCTTGCGACGCTCGCCACCGGAAAGGTGCCGCTCGACGTGCTGCAGAGCTTTGCCGACCGCAACGGCCGCTCGATGACCATCGAGACCGTCAGCGAGGACACCTCGACCGTCATCCGCGTCGGCAATGCCGGCATCAGCCGGGTGCTGCCGCAGCTGTCGACCGGCTGCGCCGCGCTCGCCAGTCAGCAGCGCATGCGCAACACCGCCCGGACGGCCGCTCGCGGCGGATAAGTCGGGTCAACCGCGATAGCTCTTGATCGCTTGCTTGCAGCGCCGCTCAGTGAACTGGGCGGCGTACTGCTCTCCGGTGCGCTGCCAGTCCTCGGCCTGGCGGGCGTAGGGCGAGCGCGGGCAATGCGCCACATGGGTGGCGAGGCGCTTGGCAAACAGGATGTTGGTCTCGAGCGTGATGCAGACGATCTGCTGGTCCGCGGGCGGAGCCACCTCGAGGCGCGGAAGCTGCGTCTCGGCCTTGCGGATCGAGGCTGCTTCACGCGAGCAGTCGTTCGACTGGGCGTAGGCGGGCAGGGCGCTGCCCAAGCCCAGGCAGAGCACCGCGGCGAGGGCGCCGGCCCGCAAGGTGTCGCATTTCGGGAAGGCCACGGGCTCAGCCCGCCTTGCCGTTGCGCTTGCCTTCGATCTGGCCGATGGCGTCCACCACCGCGTCGAAGGTCAGGAGCGTCGAGGCGTGCCGCGCCTTGTAGTCGCGCACCGGCTCGAGCACCGCGATATCGGCCCACTTGCCCTCCTTGGGCGGTGCGCCGTTCTCCTTGAGCATCTTGCGCACCGCGTCGCGCAGCTCGCGCAGCTCCGAAGCCTTGGAGCCCACCACGTGGCTCGCCATGATCGAGGACGACGCCTGGCCGAGCGCGCAGGCCTTCACCTCATGGGCAAAATCGGTGACCGTGTCGCCGTCCATCTTCAGGTCGACTGTGACGGTCGAGCCGCAGAGCTTGGAGTGGGCGGTCGCGGAGGCGTCCGGGTCCGGCAGCCGGCCAAGACGCGGAATACCCCCCGCCAGCTCCAGAATGCGGCGGTTGTAGACCTCGTTCAGCATTGCAGTCCTCCGGGCGGTCAACCCGCCGCCCGCCGGTTGGTATTGCGTGTCGGTTGCCCTATATATGGCTTGACCGAACCCTTCCGGAAAGAGCGCTTGGCGCTCACGGAACGGCGAGGTGGTGGCTCTTCCAGGTGGACGAGCCATGCACATAGGGAATGCGACGTTCAGGCGCCCGCCGTGCTACACCGCACGCCCGGGCGCGTTAGCGACGCGGCCCCCCGGTGACACATCCGGAGCCGGCTTGGCGGAACGCTTAAGACCAAGGCTCTGGTCGAACGGAGAGACCGATGGACGCCATCGTTAAGCCCGTACTCGTGGGCTCCACTTCCCCCTTAAGCGAGCATGTCCGCAAAGCCCCCGAACCGGTCAGCCCGCGCCCGTCGCGCGAGCAGGCCGAAGCGGCGGTGCGGACGCTGCTCGCCTATATCGGCGACAATCCCGACCGCGAGGGCCTGCTCGACACGCCCAAGCGCGTGGTCGGCGCCTATGAAGAGCTCTATCGCGGCTATCGCGAGTCGCCGGCGGAGGCGCTGGAGCGCACCTTCTCCGAGACCGGCAACTACGACGATCTCGTGCTGGTGCGCGACATCTCGTTCAACTCCGCCTGCGAGCATCACATGATGCCGTTCACCGGCAAGGCGCATGTCGCCTACATGCCGGTCGACAAGGTCGTGGGGCTGTCGAAGCTCGCGCGCCTGGTCGACGTCTATGCGCGGCGGCTGCAGACCCAGGAGCACATGAACTCCCAGGTCGCCACCGCGATCGAGGAGATCCTGAAGCCCCGCGGCGTCGCCGTGATGATCGAGGCTGAGCACACCTGCATGTCGCTGCGCGGCGTGGAGAAGCCCGGCGCGCTCACGGTTACGACCCAATTCCGCGGCACGTTCCGCGACGATCCGAACGAGCAGGTCCGCTTCATCCAGCTGGTGCGCGGCGGCCAGCGGTAGCCGCGTCCGACCGGACTGCCTGCAACTGCAATGCCCGGCCCCGAGCCGGGCATTGGCGTCTTAGTGCCTTTGGCTCGAAGGTCCGCCGCGGTTGCGATATCCTCCGCGTGGCGATCCTTCATTTTCAGACTGCGAGACCATGACCGAAACCCAACCCAAGCAAGCTCTCGAAGAGGGCCTGGCGCTGATGCCGAAGTTCGACGCCGACGGCCTCGTCACCTGCGTCGCGACCGACGTCTGGACCGGCGACGTGCTGATGGTCGCGCACATGAACGAACAGGCGCTGCGCCGCACCATCGAGACCGGCGAGGCCTGGTACTTTTCACGCTCGCGCCGCGCCTTGTGGAAGAAGGGCGAGAGCTCCGGCCACACCCAGCGTGTCACCGAGATGCGGGTCGACTGCGACCAGGACGCGGTCTGGATCAAGGTCGAGCAGAGCGGGCCGGGGGCGTGCCACACCGGCCGGCGCTCCTGCTTCTACCGCGCGGTGCCGCTGAGGCAGGTCGGCGCGATCACGCTCGAATTCCAGGACGCGGCGAAAACCTTTGATCCTGGCGAAACTTACAGCAAGTCCGAGTAGGCCAATGGCCGAGTTGCGGCGCTGTTTCCGGTACCAATCCGGTTGCGCTCGTGTAGAGTGTGGCGAGCGTAACCATGGGTGGGTGAGTTCATGGCCGGTGGGGGCCCCCGACGCCGTTTCTGCCTCGTTCTGGTAAAGCCGTCGCATTACGACGACGACGGCTACGTCATCCAGTGGTTCCGTTCAGCCATCCCATCGAACTCGCTTGCGGCCGTCTACGGCATCGCCAAGGAGCTGGCCGACGAGCAGGTGCTGGGGCCTGACACCGACATCGACATCCACGCCTTCGACGAGACCAACAGCCGCGTCCGCATCGACCGCATCACGGCGATGATCAAGGCCGCCGACACCGGCATGGTCATGATGATCGGCGTGCAGTCCAACCAGGTGCCGCGCACGCTCGACTTGTCGCGGCCTTTGCTCAAGGCAGGCATCCAGGTCGGTATCGGCGGCTTTCACATGTCGGGCGTGATCTCGATGCTCGGCGGCGAGGACAAGGCGCTGAAGGAGGCGCAGGCACTCGGCATCTCGATCTTCGCTGGCGAGGCCGAAGGCCGGCTCGACGAGGTGCTGCGCGACGCCAACGCCGGCACGCTCAAGCCGCTCTACAACTTCATGAACGATCTGCCCGGCATCGAGGGCGCGCCGATCCCGCTGCTCAAGACCGAGCGGGTGCGGCGAACCGCGGGCGCGGTGACGAGCTTCGACGCCGGCCGCGGCTGTCCCTACCAGTGCTCGTTCTGCACCATCATCAACGTGCAGGGCAGGAAATCACGCCGCCGCTCGCCCGACGACATCGAAGAGATCGTCCGGGTCAACGTCAAGCAGGGCCTGCATCGTTTTTTCATCACGGACGACAACTTCGCGCGCAACAAGGACTGGGAGCTGATCCTCGACCGGCTGATCTATCTACGCGAAGTCGAGAAGATGGAATTCGGCCTGATCATCCAGGTCGACACGCTCTGTCACAAGCTGCCGAACTTCATCGACAAGTGTCGGCGTGCCGGCGTGCGCCGCGTCTTCATCGGGCTCGAGAACATCAATCCCGCGAACCTGATGTCGGCGAAGAAGCGCCAGAACAAGATCACCGAATACCGCAAGATGCTGCTGAGCTGGAAGCACGCCGGCATCATCACCTATGCGGGCTATATCCTCGGCTTCCCGAACGACACCTACGAGTCGATCGCCCACGATATCGAGGTGATCAAGAAGGAGCTGCCGGTCGATCTCCTGGAGTTCTTCTATCTGACGCCGCTGCCGGGCTCGGAAGATCACCAGCGGCTCTACCGGTCGGGCGTGCCGATGGACGAGGACCTCAACCGCTACGACCTCTATCACATCACCACCGCGCATCCGAAGATGTCGCGGGAGGAGTGGGCGCGCGCCTATCAGATGGCGTGGGACAACTACTACACGCCCGAGCACGTCGAGACGGTTCTGCGCCGCGCGGTGGCGACCGGAGCCTCCGGCGGCAACACGCTGTTCCTGGTGACGTGGTTCAAGGGCTGCACCCATATCGAGAACGTGCACCCGCTCGAGGGCGGCTTCCTGCGGATGAAGTACCGCCGCGACCGCCGCTCCGAACTGCCGCTCGAGCCGGTGTGGGCGTTCTATCCGAAATACTGGCTCGAGACGGTGTCGAAGCAGGTCCGCTGGGTGTCGATGTACGTGAAGCTCCGCTTGATCTACCTCGCGATCAAGAAGGATCCGAACAAGAAGAGCTACATGGACCAGGCGCTGACGCCGGTCGCCGACGACGAGACCGAGACGCTGGAGATGTTCAACAACGCCGGCGCCCAGGCCTTCGTGTCGCAGAAGAAGCGTCTCGACAAGATCGCCCATGGCGAGCAGGCGCCGTCGCTGACGCCCACGGCCGATGACGAGGTGTCGAGCGTCGCGCCGGGGCACACGACCGACGCACCGGACGCCAAGCGCGCTGCGCTGCGCTGAACTTTCCCCACGGTCATTCCGGGGCGCGTGCGTAGCGCGTGAACCCGGAATCCATAACCCCAAGTCGCGGTAGTGGATTCCGGATCGCCGCTTCGCGGCGTCCGGAATGACAGGCTGGGCGAACGCAGATCTATTTCTGAAATCCCTTCGCCCGCGCCAGCAACTGCCTTGCGCGTTCGAGGTGAGGGCGGTCGTACATCACGCCGCCGATGCCGACCGTGCCGGCGCCGGGATTCTCCGCGAACGCCGCGATCACGGCTTCGGCGCGCTTCACCGCTTCGGCGGTCGGCGTGAACACCTCGTTGATCACCGCGACCTGCGCCGGGTGGATCGCCATCTTGCCGGTGAAGCCGTCGCGCCGCGCCTCCTCGCATTCGCGCCGCAAGCCGGCCTCGTTGCGGAAGTCGATATAGACCGTGTCGATCGCCTGCACCTGCGCGGCCGCAGCGCCTGCAAGGCAAAGGCTGCGCGCGAGCTGATAGGGCGCCAGAAAATGTCCGTCGCGGTCGCGGTTCGCTTCCGCGCCAAGCTCGACCGAAAGATCTTCCGCGCCCCAGGTCAGTCCCTTCAGCCGCTTGCTCGAACCGCCATAGGTGCCGGCGAGGAAAATCGCCGGCGCGGTCTCGGTGGCGATCGCGATGATGTCGAGCGCGCCGTCGGCGAGCCCGTGGATCGCCTCGCGCGCCGTGAGCTTGGCGTCGCAATGGGTCACCGCGGCGCCGCCTTCGGCCTTGGGAAACATCACGCCGTCCGGCCGGCCGCCGACGATCACATCGAGATCGGCGTCGGTCAGGCCGGTCTGCAGGCCGTTGATGCGGACATAGATGCGAGGCCGCGCCTTGACCGGCACGGCCTCCTTGAGGAAGGCAAGCGTGGTGTCGCGCGCCGCGGCCTTGTTCTGCGGCGAGATCGAATCCTCGAGGTCGAGCAGCAGCGCGTCGGCGCCGCTGCCGAGGCCCTTTTCGAGCTTCTTCGGGCTGTCGCCGGGGATGAACAGGAAGGAGCGCATGGGACCGGACCTCGTCGCCGTGAAGGGACGGAATCGATGCCATCGGGAACCGGGCCGGGTCAACGAGGGCTTCGGCCGATCCGGCCGCCGGACCCGGGCTGTCCCCACATGACAAAGCTTTAATGAAACCCTTGCGGGGAACTGTGCTTGATGCTCGGGAAGGGCGACTGAAACGGCACGGCCAGGCTTTGCGCACGTGCACAAAAATTCGAGGGCGAACAGATGACCGAAGCGACCACGACCAATCCTAGCGGCGAAACCTTCCGGAAGTTCGCGCTCGTTCTGATGATTGCTTTGATCGCCTTCGGCGTGCTGGAGCTCGCCGGCTTCATCAAAATCTGACGCGTTATTGCGCTGACAGCACGGCCATCCGGTCCCGGATGGCCGTATGCTTTCGGGCTGCCCTGCGGCAGCCCGGCGATTGACGAGCGCCCCCGATCAATGGTCAATCCAGCCCGCCACAATGTGGCCGGGGAGACCAAGGGGTTGACGATGCGACTGCGACCATTCGGCACAGCACTTCTCGTCGCGGCCTTGATCGGCGCGCTGACGCCGCCCGCCGCACAGGCACAGACGCCTTACCCGAACCAGACCATCAAGATCATCGTGCCGAACCCGCCCGGCGGGCTGCCGGACACCCTCAGCCGCATCGTCGGCAAGCGGCTGCAGGAGCGGGTCGGCGAACCGGTGATCGTCGAGAACCGGGCGGGCGCCAACTCCGGCCTCGGCACCGCCGCGATGACCCAGGCGCCGGCCGACGGCTACACGCTGATGATGGCCGACGGCGCGATCCTGTCGATCAGCCCGCTGCTGTACGCGAAGCTGCCTTACAATCCGAAGGACGTGCTGCCGGTGTCGATGGTCGCCCGCGCACCACTGTTCCTCGCCATCAATCCGAACGTCCCGGCGAAGAACCTCAAAGAGCTGATCGACTACGCCAAGGCCAATCCCGGCAAGCTGAACTACGGCTCGATCGGCATCGGCAGCTTCCATCATCTGTCGATGGAGGCGTTCAACGCGGCCTTCGGCCTGCAGATGAATCACATTCCCTACAAAGGATCGAGCGAGACCATCGGCGCCATCCTGGGCGGCCACATCGATATCCTGTTCGCGGCCTATGCGGGCCTGCGCCCTGCAGCTGAGTCCAAGAAGGTCGCCATCCTCGCCAGCAACGGCCCGAAGCGCTCGCCGCAGGCGCCCGACGTACCGGCCATCGCCGAGCTGTCGCCGGGCTTCGATCTCGCGGTGATCCAGGGCATCACCACCCGCGTCGGCGCGCCGCGCGCCGCGGTCGAGAAGATCGCGGCCGAGATGGCCGAGATCGTGAAAGAGCCGGAGATCATTTCGCAGTTCAACACCGCGGGCATCGAGCCGATCGGCGCCGGACCCGAGGAGTATCGCGCCGCGCTTAACGCCGAAGCCGAGCGGATGGCCAAGATCGCCGAGAAGGCCGGGCTCAAGGCGCAGTAGCGCGGCCTCTACTTCGGGCTCAGCACGATCTCGCCGGACTCCGCCGTGTCGGCGAACTCGAGGCGCAGGATGCGCCGCTCCGGGTCGTGCTGCACCGCCGGCACTGCGCCGAACGAGCACGTGACCGCGGGCTCCTCGGCGATGTCGTGAACGACCAGCCGGATCGCTGACCACCACGGCCGGTGCTGGCCTTGCCGCGGCAGCAGGCGAATGCGCATGACCTTGTCTTCGGTCACGCATTCGAAGCGCTGGCGGAGATATTGCCCTTCACGGTGCCGGTAGCCGTCGCCTTCGTCGGCATAGACCGAGCCCTGGCAGTTCGGGCCGGGATAGACGCAGAGCTCGAGCGGACCTTCCGGCTTCTCCGCGGTGCTCTGCACCACGGCCTGGCGCGGAATGATGCTGCCGCCGCGCACATAGACCGGCATGGTGTCGATGCTCTGCTCGACCCGGACGAGCTTCGGCTCGTTCGGGGTCTCGCCGCTGCGATAGACCCGGATGCCGGTCCAGTAGTCGAACCACGGCACGCGCGGCAGCGTCACCACGTAGCCGTCGGTCGTCTCGGCATAGGGCGCGGGCGCGACCAGGATCGACGCGCCGAGCATGAACTGCGACAGCGGCTCGCGCAGGTACCAGGGCGGGATGCTCGCCGTGATCGGAAATTCCAGGAACATCGGCCGCGTGATCGGAATGCCGGTGCGCGCGGCCTCCTCGGCGAGCGTGTAGATATAGGGCAGGAGCCTGTAGCGCTCCTCGACGAACCGCCGCCGGATCGAGGTGTGCGGCTCGCCATGCACCCAGGGCTCGCGCGCCGCCGTGTCCTTGAAGGCGTGGTTGCGATAGAGCGGCATGAAGGCGCCGATCTGGTACCAGCGGGTGAGAAGCTCCGGCGACACCGAGCCGAAGAAGCCGCCGAGGTCGGCGCCGGACAGCGCGAAACCGGACAGCCCGAGATTGAGCACCTGCGCGATGCCGAGCCGGACGTGGTTCCAGGTGGCGCTGTTGTCGCCGGTCCAGGTCGCGGCGTAGCGGTGCCCGCCCGCAAAGGTCGCGCGCGTCAGCACGAACGGCCGCCGCTCCGGCGCCAGCGCACGCAGGCCATCATAGGTCGCGCGTGAGTTCTGCATGCCGTAGATGTTGTGGACCTCGCGATGCGTGGCGTCGCGCCTGGCAAATCCCGGCTCGTCGATCCGGTGCGGCGTGTCTGGCGGCATGGTGCCGCCAGGGCCATCGCTCACAGCCGGCTCGTTCATGTCGTTCCAAAAGCCCGCCACCCCCTGCGCGACGAACTCCTTGTAGAGCGAGCCCCACCAGTCGCGCGTCGCCTTGCGGGTGAAATCGGGATAGGCCGACGGTCCGCCCCACATGCTGCCGACGAAGACGCTGCCGTCCGGCTTGCGGATGAAATGATCGCCGGCCTGGCCTGATGCGTGCGGCCCGTAGCTGCCGTCCGGATCGACCGGCAGCTGCGGATCGGTGATCGCCACGGCACGGAAGTTCTGCTTCGCGAGATCGCCGATGAGCTCGGGAAAATTCGGAAACGCGTTGTTGTCGACCGTGAAGGAGCGGAAGCGGTTCTGGAAATCGATGTCGAAATAGACGACGTCTGCCGGAATCCGCTCGGCACGGAGCTTCGCCGCCACGGCCCGCACCTCGAGCCGGGTCTTGTAGCTGTAGCGCGATTGCTGATAGCCGAGCGCCCAGAGCGGCGGCAGCGGCGGCAATCCGGTCAGATGACAATAGCCCCGGATCGCATCCTTGGGCTGCTCACTGGCGATGATGTAGTAGTCGAGCGGGCCCGCCTCGGCGCCAAACGCGAGCACATGAGCGACGCGCTTGCCGAAGTCGAAATGGCTGCGGTGGGTGTTGTCGAGCAGAAGCCCGATCGTGGCCGAGCCTTTCAGCCGCAGCACGAACGGGATGCTCTTGTAGATCGGGTCGGTCGATTCCTGGAAGTTGGCAGGGTCGGTGTTCCAGAGCGTGAAGGCCTGGTTGTCGCGCGCCAGCGGCCCGGTCTTGTCGCCGAGGCCGTAGAAGTGCTCACCGTCGCCGATCGTCTTGAAAACCGTAAAGCCGCCGTTCTGAAACGTGGCGGGCCAGTCCTCGGCATCGGCGAGGACGACGCGGCCCTTGCTGTCGGAAACCACGAGCCGCGCGGTCCCGCGCTGCACGGCGATCTGCAGCGCCTCCGTCCGGAAGCCGATGCTGTCGGCGGTGTCCTGCGGCTCGACCGCAAACGAGGCGTTGCGCGCCGCGCCCAGCACCGCCCATGAGGCGTCGTCGCTGAAGCGGCCGCCGAGATCCATGCGCACCCGAACGATGTCGTCGCGGATCGCGACGATCCGTCCGGTGACGTTGCCTGCGGTGAACTCGATGCCGTTGGGCAACGCGCGGGATGCGCTGACAGGTCCAACGACGACAGGCGCGTGTGGGACGGGCACGGCTCCGGTGCTGGTCATGGGATTGGCGGCTGTTTCACGCGAATGAGTGCCGGCCGCTCACACCGCGACATAAGGCCCGAGCCGAGGCGGATGGCCGCTTTGCGCGGCATGGAAATATCGCGTCGGCTCGTAGTGCTCTTCCGCGGTTGCCGGCTCGATGAAATGGTCCGCACACAGATCGTCGCGCACGAAGAACGCGTTCACGCCGGAGAAGCTGCAGCCGACAATGCGGTAGCCCTTGGTCCGCCCGAGCCGCACCAGCGCTTCGAGACTCGCGCCGCCATAGTTGCTGCCGTCCCACATTTGGGTCGGCTGATAGGGCACGACCAGCGACATCGGCGGCCGCAGGATCGCGTTGTATTCGATCGCGACGACGCGCGGCTTGACCACCTCGACGGCCTTCCAGACCCAGTAGTCGTTGAAGTCGATGTCGATGCTGAGGAGGTCGATCTCGCCGGTGAAGCCGCCTTGCGAGAACAGGCTGTTGACGTTCTCGGCCGTCACCATGGATTCGAGGAGCGTCAGCCGCTTGTCGGCGATGAAAGCGCCGAGCGAGCGGCGGACCGCGCCGGCGTGATGCGGCGCGGCCTCGATCCACAGCCCGCGCCAGCCGTCGATCAGCAACTTGGCGGTGTTGCACTCCGCCCCGGACTCGACGCCGAACTCGATGAAGGTCTTGCTGGTCGTGCCGATGCGCCGGAAGATTTCCTGGATGATGCCGTCCTCGTCGTTCTGCGAATAGACCTTGAACCCGTAGCGCAGCAGCCGTTTCGGATCGGCGTTGCGGGGCTTGGCGATCTCGTCGGCCCAGTAGCGCTGCACCGCGATCTGCAACTGCGCGGCCAGCATATGTGCGCTGAACTGCGCGGCCTGGAGTTGCTGCTGGATCAGGTTCTCGTTCATGAATTCCGCGCCTCGTGAGGTTGACGCGGTAATTTATAAGAGCCCGGATCGGCCGTCGATACAGGGCAGGGCGCGGCGGTTGCCGCAGTCCCGGATTCATTCAGGGAGCCGCCGCCCGCCTTCCTCCGATTTCAGGAGATACTGCTGCAGTTGCCGGTTTCGATAGGTCCAGCCCCGCCAGTCGGTCATGCGTGCAACATGGCCTGCCGCGAGGACATCACGGCTTTTGAATTCGAGGGTCCACGAATAGCGTTTTTGCTGCTCACGAAGAAATCGGTCCATGGCCGGAACCGCTTGCGGTCCCAGGCTCGAAAGATATGCGGTGTCGAGCGTGACCCCGGTTCCTGATATCTCCCGGCTGTGCTCGACGTTGTAAGCCGCGATGAGTTGCGGGAAATTGAAAAAGCAGCAGGCGTAGAGCGCCGAGGCGAGCGCCGCGAAGTTCATCGTCACCAGCCAGGCGTTGGAACGCCGCAGCGCAATGCGCGCCACGATCAGAACCAGGCCCGCCGCGACCAGCAGCATCCAGACGAAAGCCGCGATGCGCCAATAGGTCAGGGAGTAGAACGCCACGTAAAGGTCGAGCCGCAGGATCGACGAGATCACCAGCAGCACGTTCTGTGCGATCCACAGATACACCAGCGTGCGGATAAACGCCGAGCGTTCGGTCTCGCTGCCCGGCCGCATCGTCATGATGACGAAGCCCGCCGCGAGCAGCGCCGTCACGATCAGCGGATAGGCGCCGCGATGGGCGTACATCGCGTAGGTCATGCCGGCCGGCAGCGCCACGCCGCCCCAGAGATAGGTGAGGTCGAGGATCGTCTGTACGGCGAACAGCGCATTGAACACCACGAGCGAACGCAGGATCGCAGCGTCGCTCCACAGCAGGCTCGGGGGTGAAGCGTTCTTGGCGGCTTCACTCGCAAACGTGTGCACTTCGGCCCCAAAGGTACGCATCTCGCCCGCCGCGTGGTCGCGCAGCACGCTGCGGGCGCGCATGAAGATGAAGGGCCAGACCAGCGACAGGGCGGCGAACCAGAAGCCCACGCGGGCGAAGCTGATCCTTCCGGCCTGATTGCGGAAATCGAAGGACGCGAACCACTCTTCGATCACCGGATTGGCGACCGTGAACAGCAGCAGGAAGATGGCGCCGAGCGCCACAGGAATGACCCATACGGCAAGCGAGCCGAGCCGCCGCATACCGTCGGTGCCGTTGATCCAGGCTTGGCCGGCACGGACGAGATCGGCCACCGCCTGCCAAGTCCCGTCGAGCAGGAGCGCGAAGCAATCCCGGAGCCGGTCCGTCCAGTCATTGGAGCTCCGTGCTGCTGCGAGCGCGAAATAGGCCGCGCCCAGCGCGCCGAACAGAACCGAGAGGATGGAGGTTTCAACCGCGAGCGGGACAAGCGCCATAACCAGCACGCCGAAACCCGTCAACATGTCGCTCCGGCCGGTGCGCAGCGGATTGGCGATAACGACACCCAGGTCGAGCGCCATCAGAAAAATGAGGGCCGAGATCCCGATCGCGTGGCCATAGAACAGCCAATCGGCCAAGCCCACCATTGCGAGAACCAGCACGAGCTGGCGCGGCCAGCCGGAAGAGGACCGCGGCAGCTCGGTCGATGCTGGAACGGAAACGTCGCTCATCGAACTCCCCTTACTCTGCTAAATAGTGTTCTTTGCGATACAAAGTATCGGACCAAAAAAGAAGCGGCTTGCACCGCTTCCGGATAGCTTTGTAATGCAAAGTTATCCGGAGCGCAAGTGGGCGATCCTACTTCGGCTGCATCTTGATGAAGGCCTGCCGCTTGCACTCGGCGACCAGCTTGTTGTCCTGATTGTAGGCGCGGTGGTGAAACTCGACGATGCCGGCGCCCGGCCGCGATTTCGATTCGCGCTTGCCGATCACCTCGGTCGAGCAGTGCACGGTGTCGCCCTCGAACAGCGGGTGGGGGAATTTGACGTCGGTCATGCCGAGATTGGCGATGGTCGTGCCGTTGGTCATGTCGGAGACCTGGATGCCGACCATCAGGCCGAGCGTGAACAGCGAGTTCATCAGCGGCTGGCCCCAGTCGGTCTCGGTCTCGCAGAAGTGCCGGTCGATGTGCAGCGGCTGCGGATTGAGCGTCATATTGGAGAACAGCATGTTGTCCATCTGCGTCACCGTGCGCCGGTAGCGGTGCTCGGTCAGCGAACCGATCTCGAAACCCTCGAAAAACAGCCCGCCGCGGGGGTGCCGGTGCGCGGTCACGGTGTTGCTGTCGGCCATTGTTGTTCTCCGTTCGATCTCTCGAGTTAAGATTTCGTTTACCATAATCGTTAACAGTTCGCTTCACCGATCGCGGTCCGCGACCGGCAGGCAGAAGGCCGTCGAAGACCGCGATGAATATCGAGCCCACCGGCACCCAGACGGTTGCGACCGGCGCCATTCGCCAGGCCGCGCGGATGACCGGCGCGGATTTCAAATATCTGCTGGCGACCGCGCAGGTCGAGTCGAACCTCAATCCCGCAGCCCAGGCGCCGGCCTCGTCGGCGAAGGGCCTGTTCCAGTTCATCGAGCAGACCTGGCTGTCGACGCTGAAAGAGCAGGGCACGGCGCTCGGCTACGCGCCCTATGCCAATGCGATCTCGCGGCAGGCGTCGGGGCAGTATTCGGTGTCCGACCCGCGGATGTACGACCGCATCATGGATCTGCGCGCGGACCCGACCGCCAACGCGCTGATGGCCGGTGCCTACACGCGCGCCAATGCCGGCAAGCTTGCCGAGCGGTTCGGCCGCTCGCCGAGCGAGGGCGAACTCTATATCGCGCATTTCCTCGGGCCGAACGGCGCGATGCGGCTCATCGATCTTGCCGAATCGCGGCCCTATACGCCGGCGGCCGCGCTGTTTCCCGGGCCGGCGCGGTCCAACCCGTCGATCTTTTTTGACGGCAATGGCAACGCCCGCGGCGCTGCCTCCGTCTACAAGACGCTGCTCGGGCGCTACGGCACGGCGCGCGGCGCGCCCGCCAGCACCACGACTCAGACCACGGTGGCGCAGCAGCCGCGCCCCTATATGCGGCCGACGGTGCTGCCGGAT
>CAKZHN010000173.1 GCA_936924235.1 uncultured Rhodoplanes sp.
GGATACATCGCGCGGTCTCCACGATCAGGTTGCCGAGTGCGTCGATGCGGCCGGCGAGACCGGGCTCGATCACGGTGGTTGCGTCGGGCTGTTCGAGGATGGCCGGCCCTTCGATGTGCGCGCCAGCAGGCAGGTCGAGCCGCGACCAGATCGCGGCGTCGCGAAACCCGCCGGCGAACCACACGCTGCGCATGCCGCGCCGGGCTTTGTCCAAGGACGCAGAAGCCTCAGGTGCAAACACGCGGAAATCGAATGACGGACGGCGGCCGATGGCGGCGACCCGCAGCGAAACGATCCGCATCGGCAGGCCCGGCAGCAAGCGGCTGAACGACGCCAGATAAGCGGTTTCGAAGGCCTGACGGATCATCGTCTCGTTCACGCCCAGCGAGCCGCCGCTCGACGCAACGGGCAACGGAACGGCCACCGTGTGGGTCTGGCCGAGATAGTGCATATCGAGCTCGTAGACGATGTCAGTGCGCTCGACCGGAATGTCGGCGTCGGCGATCACGGTGGCGGCGTTGCGGCCGGCGGTCTGCATGCGCCGCTCCAGCGCGGCACTGTCGAGGCCTTCGAGCATGATGTTGAGCGTCTGCACCGAGTCGTGACGAAGGTCAGCCAGCACGCAGCCGAGCGCCGAGGTGATGCCGGGGAAGCGCGGCACCAGAGCGGCCTTCAGCCCGATCTCGCGAATGAGTGCGCTGGCATGCAACGCACCGCCGCCGCCGAACGGCATGGCGGCAAACCGCGCTGGATCGTGGCCGCGCTCGATCGACACCAGCCGGATCGCACCGGCCATGCGCGCTTCGGCGACACGGACGATCGCTGCCGCGGCATCTTCCACGTTGAGCTTCAGCGGCTCGCCGACATGGGTCGCAATCGCGCGGCGGGCAGCTTCGACGTCGAGCGATTTCAATTCGCCGCCGAGCGGTCGCGCTGCATTGATGCGGCCGAGCACGACCTGCGCGTCGGTTAAGGTCGGCCTTGTGTTGCCTGCGCTGTAGCAGGCGGGGCCCGGCACCGAGCCCGCGCTTTCCGGTCCGACCTGCAGCAAGCCGCCACGGTCGACCGAGGCGATCGAGCCGCCGCCCGCGCCGATGGTGGTGATCTCGATCATCGGCGTGCGGATCACCAGACCGAAGTCCACCGTGGTCTGTGCCGCCACCGCGATCTTGCCGCCGGCTACCACTGAGACGTCGAACGACGTGCCGCCGAGATCGCAGGTGATCAGGTTTTCGTAGCCCGCGGCCTTCGCGATGGCCGCGCCGGCCACCACGCCCGCAGCGGGCCCCGACAGCGCGGTGCGCGCCGGCAGTTTGCGCGCGGTCGCGGTCGACATGATGCCGCCGTTCGACTGCACGATCTGCAGCTTGCCGGGAAAGCTCTGCGTCGCGAGCGCGGCGTCGAGCTTGCCGAGATAGGACGCCACCACCGGCTGGAGATAACTGTTCAGTGCCGCGGTCGAAGAACGCTCGAACTCGCGGATTTCGGACAGCACCTCATGGGAAGCCGTGACGAATTCGTTCGGCCAGACCTCGCGCACGGCCTCGAGAGCGCGCCGCTCGTTCTCGGCGTTGGCGTAGGCGTTGATGAAGGTGATGGCGATGGCCTGCGCGCCTTTGGCCAGTAGAGCTTTGGCCGCAGCGCGGACCTCATCGGCATTCACGCCGGCTCTTGTGGTGCCGTCGGCCAGCGTCCGCTCGTCGACCTCGAGCCGCATGTCGCGGTCGGCGATCGGCACGAAGTCGCCCCACAGGCCCCAGGTGCGGCGGCGATCGCGGCGCCGCATCTCCAAGGTGTCGCGGAAGCCGCGTGTGGCGATGATGCCGATCTTCGGCCCGCGCCGCTCCAGCAGCGTGTTGGTGCCGACCGTGGTGCCGTGCACGATGGACTGCATGCCGGCCGCGCCGCCGAGCGCCGCGAGCCCGTTGAGGAAGCCCAACGCCTCGTCGCCGCGCCGTGACGGCACCTTCGCGGTGCGGAACGTTCCCTTGGTGGAATCGAGCAGGAACAGGTCGGTGAAGGTGCCGCCGACATCGACTCCGACGATGACACCACGCCCGTTCATCGGTTGCCGCGCACCTTGGCTGTCGCATCGGCGTCGAGCGAGCCGTCGTCACGCAGCACGGTCTTGTAGCTGTCGAGCGCCGCAAGCCGCGAGACATAGCCGAGCCGTACATCGCGGGCGACGCGTGTCGGATCGCGCTGCGCCGGATCGCCGAAGCCACCGCCGCCCGGCGTCTCAAGCCGCACCTTCTGGCCGCGGCGGATCTTGACGTCGGTGACCTTGGAGACCAGCGGCGGCGTGGCTTCGCCGTTGTCGGTTTCGTAGACAAAGCGGTTCAGCACGGCGCTGCCGCCGCCGGCGACGCCGAACGGCGGATACTTGCCGCGCTCGCCGAGCAGGAACACCTCGGCGCCGCCGTCGGCCAGCGCCTCGACCTCGTAGATCGCACCGAGCCCGCCGCGGTGCCGGCCCGGCCCGCCGGAGTCGGGCCGCAGCGCCCATTGCGTGAACATCACCGGATAAAGCGATTCCAGGATCTCGATCGGCGGGATGGTAGCGGTCGAGATCGGATTGTTGGCGTGGTTGAGCCCGTCGCCCTCGGGATTGCCGCCGAGCCCGCCGCCGAAGAAACAGAACATCACCCAGCGCCGGCCGTGCTCGCGCCAGCCGGCCAGCGACAGCGCGTTGATGGTGGCGAACGGACTCCCGTTGGCGCGCTCTGGCGCGGCCTTGGCGAAGGCGCCGAAGATGGTGTCGATGACGCGCAGGATGGTCTCGGTGTAGCCGCCGACCGGCTTCGGCGCCGAAACGCCGAGCAGCGTGGTCTCCGGGATGACGAAGTCGATCGGCGCGAGGCAACCGGCGTTGGCCGGGACGTCGGTGAACAGGTGCTTCAGCGCGACGTAGCAGCAGGCGACCGTGGTCGAGCGCGAGATGTTGAGCGGACCGTCGCAGGGCGGCGCCGAGCGCGAGAAATCGAGCGTCATCCGCTCGCCCTTGATGGTCAGGTCGAGCGCGATGCGGAGCGGCGCGTCGGTGACGCCGTCGTTGTCGAGGAAGTCGTCATAGGAATAGGTGCCGTCCGGCAGCGCCGCGATGTTGGCGCGCATCAGCGCCTCGGCCCGCGCGCTGAGCTGAGCCATCGCAGCTTCGATCGTGTCCTCGCCATGCTCATCGAGCAGCGCGTTGAGGCGGCGCTCGCCGAGGTCGAGCGCATTGAGCTGGCCGTTGAGGTCGCCCCAGTTCGACAGCGGCACGCGCGAATTGGCGCCGAGGATGTCGATGATGTCCTGCTGCAGCTCCCCACCGCGGATGAGCTTCACCGGCGGAATGCGGAAGCCCTCCTGGAAGCTCTCGGTGGCCTTGGCATTGAAGTTGCCGGGCACATTTCCGCCGACGTCGAGCCAGTGGCCGACCGAGGCCAGCCAGACGAACACCTTGCCGTTGCGCATGAGCGGCCGCACGAGACGGAAGTCGTTGAGGTGGGTGCCGCCGTCATAGGGATCGTTGAAAATGTAAGTGTCGCCCGGCTTGAGCTCGCCGTCGCGCGCGACCTTGTCAATCACCGCCCTCACGGCGAAGGCCATGGCGCCGACAAAAATCGGCAGGCCCGATGTCCCTTGCACCAGCGTGGCGCCGGTCTCGGCGTGGTAGAGCCCGTGGCAGGCGTCGTGGGCCTCGGCGATGATCGGGTTGAAGGCCGAGCGATAAAGTGTCGCGTCCATCTCGTCGGCGATCTGGACGAGGCGGCCGTTGAGCACCGCAAGCGTGACGGGATCGAGCGGGGTCACCGGGAACCTGAAGTCTTGGTCGCCGGCGGCGCCTCGGTCTCATAACGCTTGCCGAGCGCCAGCATGTCGGCAGTGCCGATCAGCCGGTTGATGCCGTCGAAGTCGAGCATGCGGTTGCGGAACGGCTCGTTGGTGCCATGCTGCGCCAGCGACGTGTAGTAGTCCATGGCGGTGCAGGCGACCGCGCGGGCGATGCCTCCCGGGAAGATCACCAAGCCGTAGCCGATGGCTTCGAGTTCTTTCGCCGCCAGAAGCTGGGTCTTGCCGCCCTCCACCATGTTGGCCATCAGCGGCACTTTGTTGCCGAGCGTCGTGACGATGCGGGCGAGATCGTCGCGGGTCTTCGGCGCCTCGACGAACAGCATGTCGGCGCCGGCATCGCGATACATCGCGGCGCGCTCGATGGCGCGGTCGAAGCCTTCGACTGCCACGGCGTCGGTGCGCGCGACGATCAGCGTCTCGCGCGAGCGCCGCGCGTCGACCGCGGCGCGGATCTTGCCGCACATTTCCTGTGCGGGGATCAGCGCCTTGCCGTCGAGATGGCCGCAGCGCTTGGGAAAGTCCTGGTCCTCGAGCTGGATCGCAGTGGCGCCGGCGCGCTCGAACTCGCGGATGGTGCGCACCACGTTGAGCGCGTTGCCGTAGCCGGTGTCGCCATCGACGATCAGGTGCGCGCTGACGCGGTCGCGGATCAGCGCCAGCGTCTCGGTCACCTCGGTCATGCTGACGAGGCCGATGTCCGGCCGCCCAAGGCGCGTGTAGGCGATGGCCGCGCCGGACACGTAGAGCGTCTCGAAACCGGCCTGCGTCGCGACCAGCGACGTGAAGGGATCGTAGACGCCCGGCGCCACCACGATGGGTTTGTGGGCGAGGCGGGAGCGCAGCGTTTCAGGTTCGGGCATTGTCACATTCCGAGATAGGCGCGCTTGAGGTCCGGGTCGTTGCGGATGTCGGCCGCGCTTCCCTGTAGCACGAACCGGCCATTGTCGAGGATATAGGCCCGGCGCGCCACCTCCAGGCTTTGGACCACATTCTGCTCGACCAGAAGGAGAGCGATGCCTTCGGCATTGATGGTCTTGATCAGCGCGAACAGCTCTTCGACCAGGAGCGGCGACAGGCCCAGCGACGGCTCGTCGAGGATCAGAAGCCGCGGTTCCGCCATCAGCCCGCGCCCGATCGCCAGCATCTGCTGCTCGCCGCCGGACAGCGTGCCGGCGCGCTGGCGCCGCCGTTTGGCGAGCCGCGGGAAGATCGAGAACACGCGCTGGCGGTTCTGCCGGCGGTGGCTGCGACCGCGGCGGTAGGCGCCGAGGTCGAGGTTTTCGCCTACCGTCATGTTGGGAAAGATGCGGCGGCCTTCCGGCACGTGAATGAGCCCGCGCGCCACGATCTCCTTGGGCCGCGCCGCATGGATCGGCACGCCGGTAAAGCGGATGGTGCCCTGCCAGGGCCGCACCACGCCCGACAGCGTGCGGTTGAGCGTCGACTTGCCGGCGCCGTTGGAGCCGAGCACCGCGACGATCTCGCGGTCCTGTACGGTGAGATCGACACCGCGCAGGATCTCGGTCGCGCCGTAGCCGGTGTGCAATCCGCTGACGGTGAGAAGCGGCTCAGGCATGAACTGCTCCCGCGGCGATGCGCGCCGCCGCGCCATGGCCGAGGTAGGCCTCGATGACGTGCGGGTCGGCGGCGATGTCCTTTGGCGTGCCTTGCGCGATGATGCGGCCTTCTGACAGGACGAAAACCTGCTCGGCAAGGCTCATGACGGCCTGCATGATGTGCTCGATCATCACGATGGTGACGCCGCGGTTGGCGATGGCGCGGATCACCGGCAGCATGTCGCGCACCTCTGACGGATTGAGTCCGGCCAGCACCTCGTCGAGCAGCAGCAGCCGGGGCTCGATGGCCAACGCCCGGGCAAGCTCGAGCCGCTTGCGGCCCGCGACGGTCAGCGCGGCCGCCGGCTGATCGAGCATGTCGGCGAGGTCGACCGCCTCGGCGATCCGGCCGGCCGCGGCCAGCGCATCGATGCGCCCCGGCCGGTAGAGATGCGAGCCGACCGCGATGTTCTCGCGCACGGTGAGGCCTGCAAACGGCTGCACGATCTGGAAGGTACGGGCAATGCCCTGCCGTGCGAGGAGGTGCGGCGGCCGGCCGGTGATATCGGAGCCGCGATAGGCGATGCGGCCTTCGGTCGGCGCGGCGAAGCCCGAGATGATCGAGAACAGCGTGGTCTTGCCGGCGCCGTTCGGTCCGATCAGCGCGGTGATGCGGCCGGTTTCAGCCGTGAACGATGCCTTGTCGACGGCCAGCAGGCCGCCGAAGCGCTTCGACGCGTTCTCGACCTGAAGCAGCGTCTCAGCCACGCTTGTCCTCCACGGTGGCTGTCGGCAGGAGCTTCCGGAAGATGCTGTGCGCGCTTGCGGCCAATCCGGCGATGCCGCGCGGCGCGAAGGCCACCACGATGACGAGTACGCCGCCGTAGATCACGAGATTGAGCCCCGGCGCGTCACCGGTCACGAGCTTGGCAGCCTCGCCCAATGCTTTGACCACGAGCGCGCCAAGCAGGGGACCGAACACCGTGCCGACGCCGCCGATGATTGGCGCCAGCAGCGCCTCGATCGAGATCCATGGGCCATAGGCGATGCCGGAATCGACGAACAGGAAGTACTGCGCGTAGAAACCGCCGCCTGCCGCCGTGATCGCGGCTGAAATCGTCATGGCAATGAGCTTGACTTCCACCACGTTGACGCCGAGCGCCTTGGCGGCTTCCTCGTTCTCGCGCACTGCCACGAGATAGGCGCCGAAGCGGCTGTCCTCGATCAGCCGCACCACGATCATCGAGGCGGCGGTGAGCGCCAGCGCGATCGCATAGAACGGCAGCCGGCTCTGGAACTGAAATGCCTCCGGGCGCAGATCGAGCTTGATGAGAAGCCCGACGCCTGCGCCGGTCACCGGCGCGACGCTGGCGATGATGCGCAGCACCTCGGCGAAGGCGAGCGTCACCAGCGCAAAGTATGAGCCCTTGAGGCCCGAGCGGAAGCTCAGCGCTCCGGTGATCGCGCCGACCAGTGCGCCGGCCGCGATGGCGAGCCCGAAGGCGACCCAGGCGTTGATGCCGAACTGCAGTTGCAGGATCGCGGTCGCATAGGCGCCGGTGCCGAAGAAGGCCGCGTGACCGAAGGAGTATTGTCCGCCGTAGCCGCCGAGCAGGTTCCAGCCCTGGCCGACGAGCGCGATCAGCAGCGTCGTCACCAAGAAATTGAGCACGACATTGGACGTCGTGAAGAGCGGCACCAGCGCGAGCAGCGCGGTTGCGACCAGGATCGAGGAGATCCCCTTCATGCCCGCTCCCCGAAAAGGCCGTTGGGACGAAGGAGGAGCACCAGAATGAACATCACGAAGATGCCGATCTGGCCGAGCGATTCACCGAGATAGAGCCCGCACAGGCTTTCGACGACACCGACGAACAGTCCGCCGAGCAGGGCCCCGGCGACAGAGCCCATGCCGCCGAGCACTACGACCGTGAAGGCGACAAGAACGAAGGCGTTGCCGGCATGCGGGTTGACGTAATAGGTCGGCATCAGCAGGCATGCCGCGATGGCAAGGCATGCGGTGCCGAGGCCGAACGTCACGGCGTAGATGTGGGCCACGTCGATGCCGGCGAGTTCTGCGCCGAGCTTTTCCTTCGCCACCGCGCGGATCGCTTTGCCGGTGCTGGTGAAGCGCATGAAGATCCCAAGGACGACAGCGACGCCGACCACGGCGCTGCAGGCGATCACGCGGGGCTTGGCCAGGAACGCGTTGCCGAACTCGATGACGTCGAAGGCGTAGGGCAGGTTGATGGTGCGGGTGTCGGCGCGAAACGCGTAGAGCAGCGCGTTCTCTATGACGACGGCGAGACCGAGCGTCACCAGCAGGATGTTGCGATCGTCGCCATGCGCCGCCGGCCCGATTACGTAGCGCTGCACGACGTAGCCGATGACGAAGAATAGCGGCGTAAGGCCCACCGCCGCGACGTAAGGATCGATGCCAAACAGCTGGTAGGTGAAGAACACCGCGAACATCGCAGCGGTCAGCAGCGCGCCATGCGCGAAGTTGATGATGTGCAGGACGCCGTAGATCAGCGTCAGCCCGAGCGCCACCAGCGCATATACGGCGCCGGTCATCAATCCGTTCAGCACCGCTGGAACGAGGATGACCGGCGACAGCACGGCGACCGATGCCCGGCGTCAGGCCGGCGGCATCGGGAACACCGCCTTCGCCGAGGCGAAGGCGGCCGGCAGGATCACCTGGATGTCTTTGCCCAGCACCTGGGTGTTGACCGGCGCCGCGCCCTGGTTCTGTCCGTTGACGAACTTGGTCGGGCCGTAGGGCATGACATGGCCGCTGAAGGTCGAGCTTTCCAGCGCGGCGATGATCTTGGCGCGGTCGGCGCTCGCGGCGCGCTCCAGCGCGTCGGCGAGCAGCAGGACGCAGGAATAGTTCATGTAGACTTCGTAGGTGTAGAACTCGCCCTTGTCCTCGATCTTCTTCTTCAGCGCCAAGGCCTTCGGGCTCTTCGGGTCGAACCAGTGATTGCAGTCCATGATGTACTGCGCGGCCTCGGGGAATTCCTTGACGAACTTGTAGGACGACGCGGCGCCGCCGAGCACCGAGTAGATGCCCTTCGGCCGGATGCGCTGCTGCTGCATGGTGCGGGCGAGCAGCACATATTCGTTGTAGTAGTTCGCCGGGATCACGATGTCCGGGTTCTGCGCCCTGATCTTGAGCGCGACGTTGTTGAAGTCGCGGGTCGGCGTCGGATGCGAGATGGTCTCGAGCAGCTGGAAGCCGCGCTCGGGCAGCTGCGTGTTCAGGAGCTTGGCGAGACCCGCGCCAAACGCCGAATCCTCGTGAACGATCATCACGGTCTTGGCCGGCTTGCCGGCCTGCTCATTGATCGCGACGAGGTTCTCGATCGCGGTCTTGGCGATCACGCCGAAGCCAGGACCGAAGCGGAAGGTGTTCTTCAGCCCGCGCGTAACGATGCTGTCGACCACGCCGACGTCGACCACGTAGGGCAGGTCGTAGCGCGCCGCGGTCTGGCTCGCCGCAAGGCAGATGCCGCTGGCGTAGCCGCCGACCACGGCGGCGACGCCGGCCGCGTTCATCTTTTCGACCTCGGCATTGCCGCCTTCCGGCGTCGACTGCGCGTCGCCCAGCATCGGCTCGATCTTGGCGCCGCCCAGCGACTTGATGCCTCCGGCCGCGTTGATCTCCTCGATCGCAAGTTGCGCGCCGATCCGTCCCTGTTGTCCCGAATAGGCCAGCGCTCCGGACACAGGATGCAGCACGCCGATCTTGATGGGTGCGCCCTGTGCGCGCAGCACAGCCGGCGCGTGCAACGTGGCGACAACGCCGAGCGCGGTGGATTGCAGGAACCGGCGGCGGGTGACGGACGAAACCATACGTGACATGCATACCCCCAATGGTCGCTCGGCCGAGACTAACATTTGTCCGGACAGGCTTCTATATTATCGTCACCCCTGAACCTGCCGTGTTTTCACGAACCAGCGCCGAGTTGCCGCAACCTATGAGCAAGCCTCAAACCCTGGTCGACAAGCTCTGGGCCGCCCATGAAATCGTGCGGCGCGAGGACGGCGAATCCCTGCTTTGGGTCGACCGGCATTACGTGCACGAGGGCTCGTTTCACGCCTTCGGCAAACTCGCCGAGCGGGGCGTGGTGGTGGCCGAGCCGGGGCTCACCTTCGGGGTAGCCGACCACTACGTGCCGACGCGCGGCTCGCGGACCAATATCGCCAATCCCGAGCTGGCCCGCATGGTGCGGCAGGTCGAGGAGAATACGAAAAAGCACGATATCAAGCTGTTCGGGCTCGGCGATCCGCGCCAGGGCATCGTGCATGTGGTCGGCCCGGAGCAGGGCCTGACCTTGCCTGGGCTGCTGATTGTCTGTGGCGACAGCCACACCTCGACCCATGGCGCGCTCGGCGCCTACGCGTTCGGCATTGGTGCCTCGGAAGTCGCCCATGTGCTGATGACGCAGACAATCTGGCAGAAGAAGCCGAAGCTGATGCGCGTCACGGTGGATGGCGAAGCGGCGCCCGGCATCTCCGGCAAGGACATCGTGCTCGCGATCATCGCGCATATTGGAGCGGATGGTGCGACCGGCGGCGCGCTGGAGTTCGCTGGCTCGGCGATCCGGGCTCTGTCGATCGAGGGCCGGCTGACGCTCTGCAATATGTCGATCGAGGCTGGCGCGCGCTGCGGCCTGATCGCGCCGGACGAGACGGCCTTCGCCTATCTCCAAGGCCGGCCCTATGCGCCGAAGGGTGCCGATTTCGACAAGGCTGTCGAAGAATGGTCGACGATGAAGTCGGATGACGGCGCTGCATTCGACAAGGACGTCAGGCTCGACGCCAAGGCCATCGCGCCGATCGTCACCTGGGGAACGAGTCCCGAGGACGCACTGCCGATCGACGCCAGCGTGCCCGATCCGGCGCGCGAGACTGACGAAGCGCGCGCCAAGTATCTGCGTGGTGCGCTGGAATATATGGGTATCTCGCCGGGCAAGAAGCTCACCGACATCGCGGTGGACCGCGTGTTCATCGGCTCCTGCACCAACTCGCGGATCGAGGATCTTCGCGCGGCGGCTGCCGTGCTCTCGGGCCGCACCAGCAAGGTGCCGGGCCTGGTATCGGCCGGTTCGACGCTGATCAAGCAGCAGGCCGAGCAGGAAGGGCTCGATCGGATCTTCCGTGACGCCGGTCTGGAGTGGGGCGAGTCCGGCTGCTCGATGTGCGTCGGCATCAACGGCGACCTCGTGGCGCCGGGCGAGCGCTGCGCCTCGACCACCAACCGCAATTTTCGCGGCCGGCAGGGGCCGGGCGCGCGCACGCATCTGATGTCGCCCGCGATGGTGGCGGCCGCGGCAGTGGCCGGTCATCTCGCCGACGTGCGGCCGATGCTTGCCGGACGGAAGGTGTGACCGCGATGGATAAGTTTTCGAAGCTCACAGCCACGGCCTGCCCGGTCAACCAGCCGAACCTGAACACCGACCAGATTCTGCCGGCGCGCTATCTGAAATGGACACGCGCCATGGGCATCGGCAAGGTGCTGTTCCAGGACCTGCGGTACGACACCGAAGGCAACGAGAAGCCGGAGTTCCCGATCAACAAGCCGGCCTGGCGCAATGCGAAGATCGTGGTCGGCGCGCGCAACTTCGGTTGCGGCTCGTCGCGCGAGGCCGCGGTCTATGCGCTCTATGACTACGGCGTGCGCTGCGTGATCGCGCCGTCGTTCGGCGACATCTTCTCGGGCAACGCTGTGCAGAACGGTCTCGTGACCGCCAGCGTCACCGACGACGAGGCGGCCGAGATCATGGAGACGCTCAACCGCACGCCGGACCTGCCGGTGACGGTCGACCTCGATCAGCAGACCATCGTCTGCGGCAATAAGACCTACAGCTTCACCATCGATCCGGTGCGAAGGATGCGCCTGCTCAACGGCTGGGACGACATCGCACTGACCGAAAGCTTCCGCGACCGTATCGCGTCGTTCAAGGCCGGCGACCGAAGCAAGCGGCCCTGGGCCGCGCCCAATACCAACGCATGAACAAGACAGCCAAGGTTCTGATTGCCGGCGCGGGTCCGGTCGGACTCACCGCGGCGTTGCTGCTCGGCAGCAAGGGCATTCCGGTCGTGGTGCTGGAGGCGCAGGACGCGATCTCCGAGGAGCTTCGCGCCTCGACGTTCCATCCGCCGACGCTCGACATGATGGCGCCTTACGGCGTCACGGCGCGGATGATGGAGGCTGGGCTCCTTTGCCCGACCTGGCAGATCAGGCTGCATCCGTCCGGCGACCGCGCGGTGTTCGACCTGTCGGTGCTGAAGGCTGAGACCGATCATCCGTACCGGCTGCAATGCGAGCAGTCCAAATATTGCCATTTCGTGCTCGATGCGGTGCGCAAGCTCTCCAGCGTCGACTTGCGCTTTGGCGTGGCGGTGACGGATATCGAGCAATCGGCGGATGCCGTCACGGTGAAAGCCTCGTCGCCGGACGGCGAGCAGCATTTCACCGCGGATTACGTGATCGGCGCCGACGGCGCGCGCAGCGCGGTTCGACGCGCCATCGATGTCGACCTGTCCGGCGATATCTATCCCGAGACGACCATTCTCGCGACCACGCTTTATCCGTTCCACGAAAAGCTCGAAGGATTGTCCAACGTCTCCTATTGCTGGAAACCGGACGGCACCTTCAGCCTGCTGCGCTTGCCTGGCGTCTGGCGCGTCAGTCTCTACGCCCGCGACGGCCAGACCACCGAGCAGGCACTGGAGGACGAGGCGCAGCAGTCGCTGCTGCACGACATCATCCCTGATGCGGGCCGTATTGAGGTGCTGGAGACGCGGCCCTATCGCATTCACAAGCGGCTCGCCTCGACTTATCGCAAAGGCCGCGTATTGCTCGCGGGCGACGCCGCGCATCTCAACAGCCCGTCGGGCGGCATGGGCATGAACGGCGGCATCCATGACGCATTCAGCCTGTGCGAGAAGATCCTCGCCGTGCTGCAGGACAGCGCCGACGATAGCGTTCTCGACCGCTACGAACGCCAGCGGCGGCCGATCGCCGAGGAGGAGATCATCCAGCAGGCGCATCGGAACCGCACGCGGATGCAGGAGCGCGATCCGGCGCGCCGGCGCGCTTTGCTGGAAGACCTGCAGCGGACGATCGACGATCCGGCGAAACTCAAGGCCTATCTGATGAAGTCGTCGATGATCGACGGGCTGCGCCGCGCCGCGGCCACGGCATGAGAAATGCAAGTTTTGCGCGGCGTGTTCGAACGAGGCTATGACGATGATCTGGAAGCTTTCGCGATCCGCCTTGGTGCTTGGTGTTGTAGTGCTCGGTGCCGCGTTCGCAGGCTTGGCACGGGCCGATGACTATCCGTCGCGGCCGATCACCATCCTGGTGCCGTTCCCACCGGGCGGCAGCACCGACCTCGTGGTGCGGCTGGTGGCCAACAAGGTGTCCGAAAGCCTCAAGCAGCCGATCATCATCGAGAACCGCCCGGGCGCGGCTGGCAATGTCGCCGCGATGGCGATCAAGAACGCTTCGCCCGACGGCTATCTGCTGATGACTGGCCACACCGGCACGCACGCCATCAACCCGACGCTCTACACCGACCTGAAGTTCGATCCGGTCAAGGACTTCCAGCCGATCACGGCGCTGATTGCCTTCAACAACATCCTCGTGGTTCCGACCGCGAGCCCGGCGAAGTCCGTCGCCGAGCTCGTCGCATACGCCAAGACCAGGCCCGAGGGGCTGAGCTATGGTTCGCAGGGTGTCGGCACCGGCGGACATCTGCTCGGCGTGCTGCTTGCCAAGCACGCCCACATCAATCTGGTGCACGTGCCCTATCGCGGCATCGCGCCGGCCGTGACCGACACGGTCGCGGGTCGGATGGACATGCTGTTCGCGGCCTATCTGTCGACCGGGCCGCATGTCGAAGCCGGCCGTCTCCGCATGCTGGCCATCGCCGGGACCCAACGGCATCCGCGGATCCCCGACGTGCCGACCATGCCGGAGGTCGGCTATCCGGACGTGCAGATGCAGCAGTGGTTCGGGCTGTTCGCGCCGGCCGGCACGCCGGCGCCGATCGTGCAGAAGCTCAACGCCGAGTTCGTCAAGGCGCTGCAGAGCAAAGAGGTGCAGGACACGCTGCTGCCGCAGGCCGCGTTCGTCACGCCGAGCACGCCCGAAGAGCTGGGCGCGATGGTCAAGCGCGACATGGTGCGGCTCGGCCAGGTCGTGAAGGAGTCGGGCGCCAAGGCGCCGGATTGATCACATGTCTCTCGAATACGCCTCACGTGGCCTGGTCGGCATGCTGACGCCGCAGGCCAACACCACGGTCGAGCCGGAGTTCAACATCCTCTGGCCGCGCGGCGTTGCGATGATCAATGCGCGGTTGATGAGCGACAAGGCGTCGATCTCGGCGCGGCTGGTCGACTATTTCGACAACTATGGCGGGTCGCTGAAGCAGTTCGCCAATGCGCCGGTCGGCGTGGTGGCGGCGGCATGCACCGGCGCCTCGTATCTGGCGGGCCGCGAGCGCGAGGCCGCGGTCGTGCGCGATATCGCGGAGCGGCACAAGCATCCGTTCATCACGGCGGCGCTGGCCGTGGTCGATGCGCTGACCGTTCTGAAGGCAAAGCGGATTGGTCTGGTGTCACCCTATCCAGACGATCTCAACAAGGCGAGCGTGGCCTATTGGCAGAGCCACGGCTTCGACGTTGGCGGCGTGGCGCTGGTGTTCAACGAGAGCAGCACGTTCCATCCGATCTACAGCTTGGGCGGAGCGAACGCTTCGGAGGCGCTGCAAACCCTCAGGGACAAGCCGCTCGATGCGATCATCATGCTCGGCACCGGCATGCCGACCTTGCGCCCCATTGCCGACGCGGTCGGCTGGGGCGGACCGCCTGTGATGTCCTGCAATCTCTGTCTCGCCTGGCGCGTGGTCGAGGCGCTCGACCGCCGCACGCCGAGCCGCGCGGCTTTCGAGTCGTGGCTCGCGGGCGAAGGCTGGGTCTCACGTCTCACCGAGCGGCAGTAAATCCTAGCGTTCGGAAGAACATCCGCGCGCGATGCAGACAGATCGCGCGGGGACTGCAACGAAACGACAGCAATTCTGTCATTAAACGATTGCAGATCGAGTCAATGATGCCCGCGCCGATCACAAGCAGCGGGCGTATATTTGTGCTGCTGTGAGGGCCCGCTCGCAACGCCCGGAAGCGTTTGATGCGCGAGGAAATAGCGGCTGGTGCGGGTTTTTCCCGGCCAGCCGCACGTTTCTTCCGGACAACCAAAAAGCGTTCAGAGGTCGCGCACCTGCGGCAGCACCTTGTCGGCGAACACACGCAGCGAGCGCATGATCTCATCCTGCGACAGCGAGCCGAAATCGACCAGCAGGCCGATCTGGGTGATGCCGACGTCGCGGAGCACTTTAATGCGCTCGATGGTCTGCTTCGGTCCGCCCATGACGACGCGTCCCGGATAGTAGGTGTTGAAGCCGAAATCGCGCTGGCCGGCTTCGCGCCGTTCGTAGCCCTTGTAGGCCGTGGGATCGGGCGGCTTGCTCGCGGCCTCGATGCCGGCCGCGGCGTATTCGCTCATCGGCTTATGCACCAGCGATTGCAACTTGGCGTCGTCGTCGTTGTCGAGAAAGTGCGCGTGATAGACGCAGCAGATTTCATGGTCCTCGATCCGCCGCCCGCTCTTCTTCAGGGCGTCGCGATACCAGCCGATGCGCTCGACCGCGATCGGATGGTCGACGTGGTATGCGACGTAGAGCAGGTTGTGGCCCTGCTCCGCGGTCCACTCGAAGCTTTCGGGCGACATCAGGCACGCCACCCAGATCGGCGGATGCGGCTTCTGGTAGACCGGCGGCAGCAGCGGCAGGCCCGACATTGGTGGCCGGAATTTGCTTTTGAACTCGATGGTCGGATTGGTCCAGGCCTGCTTGACGAGTTCGACGCCTTCCTCGACGCGCTCGCGGCTGTCCTTCATGTCGACGCCGAAGGCCTCGAACTCGTCGCGGATGAAGCCGCGGCCGACGCCGAAATCGAACCGGCCTTGCGACAGCTGATCGAGAGTTGCGGCCTGCTCGGCGACACGCACCGGGTCGTTGAGCGGCAGCACCGTGGCGCCGGTGCCGAGCCGGATGCGTTTGGTGCGCGCCGCGAGGTAGGACAGGAACGCGTAGTTCGACGGGAACAGCCCGCCATGGCGGACGAAGTGATGCTCTACGATCCAGGCGTAGTCGATGCCGATCTGGTCGGCGAACTCGACCTGCTCGATGACGCCGCGATAGTGGGTCTGCACGTCGCGCACGGCCGGCAGACAGGTCGGCAGGTAGAACAGCCCGAACTTCATGGCGCGCCTCCCAGCCGGCCGGCGTTTAGCGCCGGCCGGGCGCGTTTTTATTATTTGTACTTCTTTGCCGCGGCGAGCAGCGCGTCGTAGTCCTGCTTGACCTTCGGATTGGCGGCAAGGATCGACGCCGCTACGGGCGACACCATGTCGACGTAGCGCTTGGATTCTTCCGGCGACATGGTGATGACCTCGCCGCCGTTCTTCTTCCAGATATCTTCCTTGGCCTTGATGTCGTTGAGGTCCCACTCGCCGAACACCTCTTCGGCCTTGCGGGATTCCTCGCGTACGATCTTCTCGAGCTCGGGTCCGAGCGACTTCAGCCAAGCGCGGTTGGCGACCACGGGCGCGGCAAACATCGTCGACGGCAGATAGGTCATCGGCTTGGCGATGTCGTAATACTTGAACGCGACATAGGGTGCCGCGGCACCGACCATGCCGTCGATGGTCTTGTTCTGCATCGCCGGCAGCGCTTCGCCGAGCGGCAGCGACACCGGAATGACGCCGAGCTTTTTCAGCGGCTCGACCTGAATCGGCGCGCCGCCCTGGGTGCGGATCTTCTGGCCCTGCAGATCGGCCGCCGTCCGCACCGCCTTGTGGCTCAGCAGCATCAGCGGGCTGTAGAGACACGGCGCCAGCACCTCGACGCCCTTGTCGGCGCCCCAGGTTGCAAGCCGCGCGCGAATCTCCGGATCGTTCAGAACCTTGAAGCCCTGCTCCAGCGTGTCGAACATGCCCGGCGCATCGAGCACCTGGAAGCGCGGCTCGAGGCTGACCCAGAAGCCGTTCGCCGACGAGGCGGCCTCGATGGTGCCGAGCGCCACGCCTTCGACCACCGCGGGAAGTTGTCCGAGCTGGTTGGCTGGATAGATGTCGACCTTGATCTTGCCGCCGGAGCGCTGCTCGATGCCGGCTTTCATCCGCTTGAAGTACTCATGGGTGACGTCGTTGACGGTCGGCAGCGACAGTTTCATCGTGAATTGCTGGGCGCTGGCCGGGATCGCGGCAAGCGCGGCGCCAGCCATGATGCCGGCTACGGCCAGCGTGTTCAGAATTTTTCGCATTGGATTGGTCCTCCCACTGTCTTGTCACTTGGTCTTTGTCACTTGGCGCCTGTCATTTGGCCATCAGATAGCGAACGCCGATCAGCGAGATGTCCGGGATGTAGGTGATGAGCGCCAGTGCGATGAGATAAATTATCACGAACGGAATGATGCCGCGATAAATCGTCTCAAGCTTCAGGCCCAGCACCGTCTGCGCGACGAAAATGTTGATGCCGAACGGCGGGTGGAACAGCCCGATTGCGAGATTGACGGTGACGACGATGCCGAAGTGCACGGTGTCGATGCCGACCGACTTGACCATCGGCACGAGCAACGGACTGAGCAGCAGGATTGCCGATAGCGGATCGAGGAAGCAGCCGACAGCGAGCAGCAGCACGTTGATCGCGAGAAGCAGCACCCACCATGAGACGTTGAGCGCTTGCAGCCAGGCCGTGATGGTCGCCGGCACCTGATTGACCGTCAGCAGCCAGGCGAACACGCCGGCGCAAGCGACGATGATCAGGATCTGTCCCGTGAACAGCACTGTCGCGGCTGCGGCGCCGACGATGTCGCGCCAGCCGAGTTCGCGGAACACGAAGGCCGTCACCAGCGCGGCGTAGACGCAGGCCACGGCCGCGGCTTCGGTCGGTGAAAACACGCCGCCATAGATGCCACCCAGAATGATGACCGGTGCGCCGAGCGCCCAGACGCTGCGGCCCGCGGAGTGCAGGAACCGCTTCATGTTGAACGGCTCGCCGGCGCCGAAGCCTTCGCGCTTGGCACGCCACATCACATAGGCCGCGAGCATTCCGGCGATCAGCAGTCCGGGAACCACACCGGCGGCATAAAGCCGCGCCACGGATTCCTCGGCGGCCGCGCCATAGACGATCATCGGGATGCTCGGCGGGATGATCACGTCGATGGCGCCGACGGCGGTGATCAGGCCGGCCGTGAACGTCTCCGGATAACCGGCGCGCTTCATGGCCGGCACCATCACCTTGCCGATGGTGGCGACCGTTGCGGCGCTGGCGCCGGAAATCGCGCCGAAGATCGCCGAGGTGCCGACCGCGGTCACGCCGAGGCTGCCGCGCACCGAGCCGACGCCGGCCTGGACGAAGTCGACGAGCCGCTGCGCCACGCTTCCGCGGCCCATCAGCTCTCCCGCATAGATGAAGAACGGCACCGCCAGGAGCGGCGTCGCATTGACGGAGGCGAACAGATTCTGATGCACCACCACCAGCGGCACGTGCATGAAGAACACCAGCGCGACCGTGACCGCCGTCAGCAGCACCAGGAAGATCGGAAAACCGAGCAGCAGAAGCACGATCGGCACGACGGCAAGCGCGAAAGTCATGGGTTGGCCTGCCCTTCGGACGCGGTCTCCGGCGACCGCCGGACAATGCCGATCAGCCGCCAGACCGTGACGATGAGAATGAGGGCAAAGCCCAGCGCCACGGCACCGTGCGGGATCCACATCGGCACGCCCGCCATGTCGCTGGTGCGGCCGATGCGCAGCATCTGCGACGCGTAGAAATACGACTGGCTGATCACAAATCCCGCGATGGCGATCAGCAGCAATTGCTCGGCGACGCGCAGCGCGAGGCGCAGCGGCCCGGGCATGAATTGCAGCAGCACGTCCATGCGCAGGTGCTGGTTGCGCCGCGTCACCACAGCGGCGCCCAGGAACGTGACGCCGACCATGATGAACACCTGCACTTCGTCAGAACCAAGCAGCGACAGGCCGAACAGATAGCGGCCGACCACGTTGGTGAAGTTGAGCAGGACCGCCAGAATGAAGGCGACCGCGAGCGTGAGCTCGATCGCTCGCGCGATACGGTCGAACGCCTTGTCGATCAAACAATTCCCCCCGGCACGTTCTGTTCGTTCCGGGAATACTCGGCCGAGACGTCCGCCTTGACAAGGCAGACCGCTGGTTGCCGGCCATGACGCCACCCCATGACACCGGCGATGGGGTGGGGCGCTATGCGCACAAAAAAACGGCGGCGCAAAGCGCCGCCGTCTTGACCGAGGAGGTACCGGCCGGGGAAACCGGAACCCCCGCCGGTGCTTGCTACTGGAACAACCGCAGCACGGCCTGGCTGGCCTGCGAGGCGAGCGACAGGG
>CAKZHN010000174.1 GCA_936924235.1 uncultured Rhodoplanes sp.
AAGATAGGCTGCGCGCATGCGGGTCTCGTCGGCCTCGAGTTTGTGGACGACCGAATCGTCCTGCGGGTCAGGCGCGTGCAGGGCGGCGAGCAGGCCGGTCTCGTGCAGCGGGTGGAATTTCTGCGTCGCGACGAGCTCGGCCACGGTTTTGGGATAGCCGGGTCCTGTCGTCTTGAGGTAGCGCTCGAAAGCGGCGCGGACCTCGCTGTGAGGATGCGGACGCGGGCCGAACTCGTCGAACTCGGGTATGACGAACGGATCGACGATCGTCGCGCCGGCGTTCCGCAAGTCGGCCACGGCGCGGTCGACGAGCGCGGTGACGTCGGGGTCCGACGCGTCGGGTGGAAACGCCTGGCGCAGCACGCCGATGCGTTTGCCCTTGGCTCCGTCGGCTCTCAGGCAGGCCGCATAACTTGGCGCGACATGGCCTTCGGCGCCTTGCGTGGCAGGGTCGGCAGGATCGACTCCGGCGATCACGTCCAGCGTCTTGGCGAGATCGGTCATCGTGCGGGTCATCGGCCCTGACATGTCGCGCGCGGAATAAAGACCGATCATCCCGGCGCGTGACACCAGCGCCCATGTCGGGCGCAGTCCGCAGATGGCGTTGTTCGAAGACGGGTTGCGGATCGATCCCCAGGTGTCGGATCCGAGCCCGACCACGCCGTAGCCCGCTGCGACGCTGCCGCCGGTGCCACCGGACGAGCCGCCTGTCGCATAGGCCGTGTTGTAAGGATTGCGGGCGAAGCCCGGCAGCACCGAATTGATGTTGTCGACGCCACCGCGTGCCCATTCCGACATGGTGACCTTGGCAATGACGATGGCACCAGCCGCGCGCAGCTTGGCGATGACGGTCGCGTCCTTGGCGGGCACCCAGCCCACCATGGCGCGCGATCCGCCTGTCGTCTGCACGCCGGCAACATCGTAATTGTCCTTGGCGAGGACGGGAATGCCGTGCATCGGGCCAACAAGCTTGCCGCTCGACGCCACGGCCGCATCCAGCGCGTCGGCTTCCTCAAGCGCGCGGTCGTTCAGCGCAATGACGAGACCGAGCGCCGGTCCTTTCTTGTCATAGGCCGCGATCCGGGCGAGGTGGGCTTGCATGACACCACGAACCGTGGCGCGGCCCGACATGTAGGCTGCGTGAAGATCCGCGATCGTCGCTTCTTCGACGGCGACGTGAGATGTCTTGTCGGTCATGTCACCCCCAATCGTCGCTCGGAAAACCCGACGCCTTTCGCGGCACCTGGGTTGCTGTCTGTCAGCCACACATGATGGCAGGCCGACGCGCCGGACACGATTTGGGAAACCGCATTCCTCACATGCGTATGTTCATGAGCCAGATCTCGCCGCTCGCGTTTGCCGGATAAGTGATGCTCTTGCGCACGCCTGAGACGAGCGAATGCGTCCAGAGGTAGACGACGGGAGCATCATTTACGACGACCGCAGCGGCTTCGTTCAGCAGTTCGCAGCGCTTAGGCTCATTGAATTCCTGCCTGACACGGGCGATCAGTTCGTCGAATTTCGGATTTGAATAGCCAATCCGGGGGCTGCCGCCGGTCTCGAAATATTGCGACATCGAATCCGTCGGCTCGAACACCGAGCCGCGATTGAAATAATAGGTCGGGGCCTTGCCCGGCCGCACCAGGCTCCAGAGCTTGGCGTATTCGAGTATTTGCACCTTTACCTTGAACCCGACCCGGCTCAACATCTGCCCGATGACTTCGGAGACTTGTTTGTCGGCAATTAAGCGGTTGTTGGACGTGAGCAATTCGATTTCTGGCCCGCCGTCTTTGTAGCCCGCCTCGGCCAGGAGTTTCTTCGCGAGCGCGGGATCGTAAGCATAGGCGTCTTTCACGCCGCCGGCGTAGCAGACCGACGGCTTGCTCCCGACGGGGCCATCGAGTCGGCTCGCTTCGCCGTTGAACAGCTTCTTGATGATGAGATCGCGGTCGATTGCGTGGGATGCGGCGCGTCGCACCCGCACGTCATCCCAAGGCTTGAAGGCGTTGTTGAGACCAAGGAACATCTGCTCGATCGAGTCGGTCCGGATGACGCTGACATCGGCGCGGTTTTCCATCCGGTCGACGAGTTGCGGCGGGATCAGCCGCGCGATCTCCACCTCGCCGTTGAGTAGCGCGGTGACCCGCTGCTCGGGCTCCATGATCGTCTGGTAGATGACGCGCTTCGGCGTCTTCGGGTCGATGTCCGGATAGGCGTCGTTGCGCGACAGCACGACGCGCTGGTCGAGCACGAATTCGTCGAGCTTGTAGGGGCCCCAGCCGAACGCGGCTTTGTTGTCGGCTTCCCTTCCGAGCTTCGCGTAGAGCTCACTGCTCGTGACCGCCAGACGGTCGAAAAGAAAACTGAGAAAAGGTGCATTCGGCGCCTTGGTATGAAAGTCGACGGTGCTTTCGTCGACGACAGTCACGTCTGCGACATCGGCGACGATGGAGCGCTGCGTGCTTTCCGGGTCGGCCATGATCCGCTGAAAGGCGTGAACGACGTCTTTGGCGGTCGGGCTGGGACCGCCGTCGTGACGCTTAAGGTCTGTGCGCAGATGGAAGCGCCATGTCTTGGGATCGACGACCTCCCAGCTCTGCGCAAGCATGCCGACGTATTTCTTCTGCCGCCAATCGTAGAAGCCGAGGCAGCCGTAGATCTGGCACCAGATCGAATACATCTGCGAGTTGCTATCCCCGTAGGGATTGGTGGTGATGAGCCGCTCCGTCGTCGAGATGCGCAATATTCCGCTTTCGGCATGGGCATGAAGGGGCATGAGGCCTGATATCGCCAGCAGGCCGCCTGCGATCCATCCGGCAAACCGCGTCATGAACGCCTCCCATCGAACGAACGGAAAATGAGCGACAACAGCAAAAAACAAAGCAACGGACGTGCCATCACCGCCGATGGTCGCAGCCGTGGAGCACCCGGCTGCCGCTCGTCAGGTGCATAACCTGAAAAGGCTGGGATTCCGTCTGAAACCGGACATTTCATTGAATCCGCAAGGGGATCACTCCGCTGCCGAAACCAGCCGCCGCGCCGCGAGACCATCGAGATGGGCGACGATCTCGTCGAGGTGCATCACGTCGCAGTACTTGTGATGCATGTCGAACAGGTTGACCTTGTGAGTTAGCTCGGCGCGATCGTAGATGCATTCCTCGACCAGCGAAACGTGGAAGCCGTAGGAATAGGCATCGACCGAGCTCGCCCGGACGCAGCCCGAGGTGCTTTCGCCACAGATGATCAGGCTGCGGATGCCGAGCAGGTTGAGGTGCGAGAGGAACGGCGTGCCCTGGAAGATGCTGGCGCGCTGCTTGGTGATGATCACGTCCTGAGGCTGCGGCGCGAACTCGTGGTAGATGCCGTACTTGTCGACGGCTTCGCTCGGCAGCTCCATCGTGCGCCGGGTCGAGACCGCTCCCATCGGCCGGTTGTTCGGTCGGGTTTCCTGCGTGCAGTAGAACACCTGCAGGCCGGCGCGCCGCACCGCCGCGAACAGCGTTTTGGTCGGCTCGACGGCGCGATGCGCGAACACGCCGCAACTGTTCGGATACTGCGCGTCGAGATCGACCGGCCGGCCCGGGCCGCCGCGGTACACCGCGTTGTAGAGGTCGATTGCCAGGAATGCGACGTCCGGCCCGACGTAGGTTTCGCGCGCGTAGGGCGAATAGAGCTTCAAGTCGTCCGTTGGAATCACGTCCTTCCAGCAATGATCTTCAAACTTGTCGACGGATGCCATGATCGGGTCCTCGCCTGGATTTGCCTACTTGGATTTGATGTGAATCTTGGTGCCATAGATGTAACCGTTGACCTCGGGCGCATACTCGATCGATTTCGACAGGCCCCAGGCCATCTGGTGACGCCAAAGGAAAACCGCCGGCGCCTCGTCGTTGATCATCCCCATGGCCTGTTGGAGGACCTTCATTCGCGCGTCGTGGTCGAACGTCTCGCGCTCCTTGACCAAAAGCTTGTCGAGCTCGGGGCTGGAATAGCCGATGCGCGGCGAGCCGCCGGTGCCGAAATATTGCTGCATCATCACGCTCGGATCGATGATCGAGCCGCGGCCCATGTAGTAGAACGGCACGCCGCCCTTTTGCACGTTGGCCCACAACGTCGACCACTCCGGCGTCTTCAGGCTCACCTTGAAGCCGGCGCGGTTGAGCATCTGCGCGATCGCCTCGCAAATCTGCTTGTCGAGCGTGTAGCGGCCGACGGTGGCGTAAAAGTCCACGGCGACGCCATCGGGATAGCCGGCCTGCTTCAGGAGCTCGCGCGATTTCGCCGGATCGTAGGTGTACTTGTAGTCGATGTTCGGCGCGTAGCCGACCTGGCCCGGCCCGACCGGCGCATTGAGCCTGGTGGCCTGGCCCTGCAGCACCCGTTTGATGATGGTGTCGCGGTCGATAGCGTAGCCGACCGCCTGGCGGACCTCTTTCTTGTCGAACGGCGGCGTCTGCGGGCTCATGGCGACGAACATCGCCTCGACTGAATCGCTCATGATGATCTTCGCGGCCGAGTTCTGCTGGACGCGATCGACCATGTGGGGCGGGATGAACTGGGCGATCTGCACCTCGCCGTTGAACAGCGCGGTGACGCGTTGCTCCGGTTCGCGCATGATCTGGAAGACGAGCTCGTCGGGGTTGTCCGCCGAGACCTCCGGATTGCTCGGGTCCTTCTCCAGCACGATGTAGTTGTCGACCACGAGCTTCTTGAGCTTGTAGGGACCGATGCCAAACGCATCCTTGTCCGCATCGCGGCCGTGCGCGTCCCATTGCGCTTTCGACATCACAATGACGAAGGTCAGATAATCCGGCAGCGGCGCCGCGGGATTCTTGGTCTTGATCACGACGGTGCGAGGATCGCGGACCAGAACCTCGGTGACCTCCGCGACATTATAGGCCTGCCGCGATTGCGGATCGGTCTTGATGCGGTTGATGGAGTGGACGAAGTCCTCGGCAACCACCGGCTCGCCATTATGGCGCTTGAGGCCGGGTTTGATGGTGAAGACCCAGGTCGTGGGGTTTTCGACCTTCCAGCTTTCGAACACGTCGGAGACGTAGTCCTGTTTGCTGTCGTCGTACCGCATCATGCAGCCGTAGACCTGGCACCAGACGCCGTACATCAGGTTCACGCTGTCGGCGATCGGATTGGTGCTTGCGATGGTCTCGGTGACGGCGATCGTGACGCGACTCGCGGCCTTGGCTGTGTCGGCGAGGCTCGCGCTGCCCGCGATCAGCAGGGCGCCCGCCATGAGTTTCCATCGGCTCGACGTCGTGAACATGGCTGGTCCCTTCGTTTCGGCGTGGCCCAAGTATTCCATGGCTTTTGCCAGGCCGGCAATCGCATCGGCGGATGATGCGGAAGGGAAGTGAAGCATTGATCCACCATGCGCTGCCACGCGACAAGCGCATAGGTCTGGCAACTGGCTTTTGACGATGAACTCTGCCAGGATTATCGCTTGAAGATGCGTCGGCTTGTCGCGCCGGCTGACAGTTGCGTGCCGCATCGGAGTAGCTCGACGGTTTCGAATGCTGAGAGCCATCCTGTTGAGGTTGGCCGGGGCCATTCCCGTGCTGTTCCTGGTGGCCTGCGGCATCTTTTGCCTGCTGCATCTGGCGCCTGGCGACGCCGCGTCGCTGCTATCCTCCACCGACGCCGGCCCGGAAGACGTGGAGAGGCTCCGCGCCCTGTGGGGCCTCGACCAGCCGCTCTACGTGCAATTCGGCAAGTTCCTGCTGAACGTCGCGCAGCTCGATCTCGGCACGTCGCTGCGCTACCAGCAGCCGGTCGTCGCCATGATTGCCGAGCGGCTGCCGGCGACGCTTGAACTGGCTGTGGTCACGCTGATCATCGCGGTTTGCGTCGGCGTGCCGCTCGGCATCGCGGCCGCGCTCAACAAGGGCAAGGTGATCGACGGTCTGGTTTCGATGATTGCGGTCGCCGGTGTCAGCGCGCCATCGTTCTGGATGGGTATTCTGCTGGTGTTGCTGTTCTCCGCCGACCTGCACATCCTGCCGTCGAGCGGCCGTTTGCCTTACGGTACGCCGATCGCTGACGGCACCGGCTTCTATCTGATCGACAGCCTGATGGCGGGGCAGTTCAAGACCTTCGGCCTGGTGCTGTCGCACCTCGCGTTGCCGGCGATGACTCTCGCCGCCGGCATGGTCGGCATCATCGCCCGCATCGCGCGTTCGGCGCTGATCGACGTCGGCCAGGAAGACTTCATCTCCACGGCGGTGGCAAAGGGCTTGAGCCGGGGCCAGATCGTGCGCCGGCACCTGCTGCCGAACGCCGCCATCCCGATCACCACCATCATCGGCCTGGAACTCGGCGTGCTGATGAGCGGCACCATCATCGTCGAGGTCATCTTCTCCTGGCCGGGCGTCGGCAGCCTGCTGTTCCAGGCGGTCAACGTGCGCGATACGCCGCTGACCACGGGCGTCGTCGTGGTCTACACCGCGCTGTTCATCGCTTTGAACGTGCTGATCGACTTGTTCTATTTCGTCATCGACCCGCGCGTCGGCTCGGCTGGAGGGGTGCGCCATTGACCGCGCGAAAATTTCTCCAGATCAAGTTCATCGTCGGTATCCTGTGCGTCGGCTGCATCGTGGCGATGGCGCTGTCGGGCCAGTTCCTGACCTCGCATGATCCGGAGGAGCAAAACCTGATCTCCTCTTTGCTGCCGCCGTTCGACTGGGAGGAGGGCTACATTTTTGGCACCGATCAGCTCGGTCGTGACATCTTTGCCAGGATGGTCTCGGGCGCCCGCGTGTCGTTGATGATCGCAGCGTCGGTGGTGCTTATTTCCGGTGTCGCCGGCGTGCTGATCGGTTCGGCCTCCGGATTTTTCGGGGGCTGGCGCGACGTGGTGCTCCAGAAGATCGTCGAGACGTTCTGGGCCTTTCCACCCATCCTGCTGGCGATCGCGATCGTCTCGCTGTTTGGCCAGAACCTGCCTAATCTCATCATCGCGCTGACGATCCAACGCTGGATTCCCTATGCGCGGCTGACGCGCGCCCAGGCGCTGTCGCTGCGCTCGCGCGATTTCGTGTCCGCTTCGATGATCATGGGAGGCGGCACGGTCTGGATCCTGCGCCGGCACATCATACCCAACGTGTTTGCCTCCGCGGTGGTCGTCGCCACCTTCAGCATGGCGACGGCAATCATCGCCGAGGCAAGCCTGAGCTTCCTCGGCCTCGGCGTGCCACCCGGCACCGCGACCTGGGGCGGCATGCTCGCCGACGGCCGCTCCTACATCACCCGCGCGTGGTGGCTTGCTGTATTCCCGGGGCTGGGCATTTTCGTCACCGTCATCGGGCTCAATCTTCTGGGCGACTGGTTGCGCGATCAGTTCGATCCAAAGGCCGATCTGAACCTCGTATGACAACGGACCCGGACATCGTGCTCGAAGCCAGGAATTTGAGCCTGTTCCTTCGTCAGGACGCGAGCGAGCTCAAGATCGTCGACGACGTGAGTTTTCGCGTCGCCCGCGGCGAGTTCTTCGCGCTGATTGGCGAAAGCGGTTCCGGCAAGACCACCATCGCCAAGGCGGTAATGCGGCTCCTGCCGACCGCGCGGCTGCGTATCGCAGGCTCTCTCGTGGCGACGGGCGTCGATGTGGCGCAGGCGCCGGAACGCGTCATGCGACGGCTGCGCGGTCAGTCGATCAGCATGATCTTCCAGGAGCCGATGACCTCGCTCAATCCGATCATGACAGTCGAGGCGCAGATCGCGGAGGCGCTGCAGGCGCACCAGAAGCTAAGCGCCGCCGCGCAGCGCGAGCGGATCATGCAGCTTCTCGCCGACGTGCGATTCGACAATCCGGGCAAGGTCGCGACCCAGTATCCGCATGAATTGTCCGGCGGCATGCGCCAGCGCGTGATGATTGCCATTGCGCTCGCCAACGATCCGCTATTGCTGATCGCCGACGAGCCGACCACAGCGCTCGACGTCACCATCCAGCAGGAGGTGCTCGACATCCTGGTGCGGCTACAGGCGAAGTACCGTCTCTCCGTGTTCTTCATCTCACACGATCTCGCGCTGGTGAACCGCTACGCCAACCGGATCGGTGTGCTCTATGGTGGCGTGCTGATGGAGACAGGCTCGACCGGCGAGGTGATCCGAAAGCCGGCGCATCCCTACACCGAGGCCTTGCTCGCCTGCATGCCGCGGATGCGCGAAGGCTCAGCGCGTCAGGCCGGCGTCGAGGGAAACGTGCCGCGCGTCGACCATTGGTTCGATGGCTGCCGCTTCGCGCCGCGTTGCGCCCACGTTCACGCCGACTGCCACGCCAAGCCGGTCGACATTTCCGCCGTCCGCCCGACACAAAGCGCCCGATGTCTCTATCCGCTGACCTGAACCGGCCGTCCGCCGCCGCCAAGGAGCAGCCGGCGCTGCGCGTCAGCGGGCTCGGCAAGGTGTTCGTCACGCCCGCAGGGTTGTTCAAGCCGGCGAACCGCACCACCGCGTTGAACAACATCTCGATCGAAGTCCAGCCGTCGGAGATCCTCGCCATCGTCGGCGAGTCCGGATCGGGCAAGACCACAATTGGCCGCATCGTCGTCGGCCTGCTGAATCCGGACAGCGGAGCGGTGCATCTCGGCGAGCGCACCTTGGTCGACGTGTCGCGTCGTATCGCCGTGCCGGCAGCCAAACGCGGAGTCGGCATGATCTTTCAGGACCCGACCTCGTCGCTCAATCCGCGGATGCGGGTGCGCGATGTGGTCGGGGAGGGCTTGCGACTTGCCGGCGTCGGCCGGCGAGAGATCGCGGAGCGTACGGCCGCCGCGCTCAATCTCGTGGGCCTGCGCACCGAGGATCTCGACCGCCATCCGCATCAGTTCAGCGGCGGTCAGCGTCAGCGTATCGGCATTGCACGGGCTATCGTGATGGAGCCCGCCGTTCTGGTTGCCGACGAACCGGTATCATCGCTTGACGTCTCGGTGCAGATGCAGGTGCTCAATCTGATCCTCGATATCCGCGATAAGCTAAGGCTTACCATTCTGTTTATCACCCACAACATCGCCGTGGTCGAATATCTCTGCGACCGGGTGGTGGTCCTGTCTCACGGTGAGATCGTCGAGCGGGGCACAACCCGCGCCGTGATCGAAACGCCGCAACATGCCTACACGCAACGGCTGTTGCAGGCGGTGCCGCGACTTTAAACTTTCAATTACGTCGCCAAGACACGCGTCCCAACGCCATCAGTCGGCGGATCAACTCAGTGGACTGCTCGAAGCAAACGGCAAACGTTCGATATCGAGTTCGGCCGCCATGATTTTTCGATGTGCGATGTCGAGCCAAGGCTGCAATTTGGCTACGCGCGCCGAGATCGCCGCGAAGTCATTTCGGAATCCGGACATCACGGCTTCCACGGCATCGTAAATCGTCGTTTCGTCCACGGTCGTCAATTTTCGATCGCGGACCACGAGGTTGCCGTCGACAATCACGTGCCGCACACCGCGTCCGGCCTCGACGTGAACCAGCTGGCGGACCGCGCTGTTCATCGGCGACCAGCTCGGGTCCTGCATGTCGATCAGCGAGATGTCGGCCTTGTAGCCCGGTGCGATGCGGCCGAGCTCATGGCCGAGCCGCGCGCCGTCGGCGCCGGCTTGCGTCGCAGCCGTCAGCGCAGCGACCGTCTGCGGCGGTCCGGGTATTGGATCGCTGACGGCGGCGAGCAGCGCGAACAGCTTCATGGCGACGAACATGTTCTGCGCGTCCGAGCAGCTGCAGTTGTCGCAGCCGAGCCCGATCCGCACGCCCGCGTCCTGCAGCATCCGGATCGGCGGAATGCCGCACTTCATTTTCAGGTTGCCTTGCGGGTTGAGCACCACGCCGGCACCGTGCTGCGCGAGCAGCTCGATCTCGGGCTTTGCCAGCCAGACGCTGTGCGCAAGATTGAGCCTCGGATCGAGCACGCCTTCCTTGGCGAGCCGCTCGATCAGGAGCCCGCTGTATTCCGGCACCGAGAGCCGCGCCTGCAGCGCCATGCCGCGCGACTCGTAGATGTGTGAATAGACCGGGATGTCGTAGCGCCGCGCGAGCTCCATCGTGCGCTGCATCAGCGCGGTCGAGCAGCGCTCCGGCGCCGACGGCCCGAGCGCCCAGGACACGAGCGGCCGCGGCTTGGCTTTGAGCCGCGTGGTCTCGAAATGGCCGAGCAGATCGAGATTGCGCTCCGGCTCCGCCGCGGTGGAAAGAAGTTTGTGAAGCTCGGGCGGGAAGGTGTCCTTCCAGAACGGGATGGTTTCGAGGCCCTTGCGGTCGGCGTATTGCAGTGCGAACACCACGCGCACGCCGACCTTGGCATATGCGTCCATCACCGCGTCCATGTGGCGGTCTTCGTAAGGATAGAGCGTCAGCATGTCCTGCACGGTGGTCATGCCCGAGCGCAGGCATTCGAGCGCGCCGAGCAGCGTGCGGGCGTAGACCTCTTCGGTCGACCGCGGCGGGTATTGTGGCGGCAGCGCGTACAGCCGCCAGGTTTCAAGCGGGACCTCTTCCAGCGTGCCCTTCGCGAGCACGTCATGCGAATGATAATGCGCGTTGATGAAGCCCGGCAGCACGAGATGACCGTGTGCGTCGATCGTCTGCACGCCCGCTCCGACCGGTCCCGAGAAGCCTGGCGCAACGGCCGCGATCCGGTCGCCGGCGATGGCCACGTCAAGCTGCGGCGGCTTGTGCCAGTCGGAATCCGGTGTGAGCACCTGGCCGCCTTTGAGGAGCAGCGTGGTGCCGGCGGGGAGGGGCTGTTCAGTCATTTTTCTGATCTCGTTGCTTTGGCCGGAGCGTAGACCGGCTTAGAAAGCAATCACCATGCCCAATTCGCTGGCACGGTGATTGCCTGCACGGTGATTGTCGAAACGTAACGACGTCAAGCCGGGATACCGACACCGTGTCCAACAAAATTGTCATCAGGGATGTTCTGCTGCTGGATCCGGCCTCGGCCGGACCGGCCCGCCGCGGCGATGTGGTCGTCGAAAATGGAACGATTGCGGCCGTTACCGAGCCGAACACGGCCGATATTGCGAATGCCCGGACGATCGACGGGCATGAGCGGCTGCTCATGCCGGGCCTTGTAAACTCCCACACGCATTCGCCGACCAACGTGCTGAAAGGCACCGGCGACATTCTCAGCCATCCCGCCTTCATGTGGCGCAACCAGGCCGACACAGCGGGGCGCACGCCGGACGAAATCAGTCTCAGCGCGCTGTTCGGCTGCATCGAGCACCTGCTCGGCGGCACCACCGCCATCGTCGATCATTTTCCCGAGCAGGGCTTTTCCGACGCGGATGTGGACGCTGTGGTGGACGCCTATCACACCGCGGGCATCCGCGCGCTCGTCGCGCTTCGCATCTTCGACGAGGCCTATACCGACATCGAACCGCCGGGCGGCTATCCGGATGGCTTTACCATCGAGAATCCGCTGGTTCCGTCGCCGCTCGACGAGAGCATATCCCTGGTGGAAACCGCCATTGGCCGGCATCACCGAACGGCTGGCGGCCGTATCGAGATCTGTCCTGCGCCGTCCAATCCGATGCGCTGTAGCGACGCGCTCCTGTGTTCCGTGGTCGACGTGGCCGGGCGCCACGACACCGCGATCCACATGCATCTGCTCGAAACCGCGGTGCAGGCGAAGATCGCCCGCGGCAAATACGGGCGCTCCATGGTGGCGCAGCTCGACAAGCTCGGCGTGCTCAACGAACGCCTCTCCACCGCACACACCATCTGGCTCGACGACGCAGACATCGAGCTGTTCGCCGAACGCCGCGCCATGCCGGTGCACAACCCGGAAAGCAATCTCAAGCTCGGAACGGGCATCTCGCCGGTGGCAAAGATGCTGCAGGCCGGCGTCACCGTCGCGCTCGGTACCGACGGCGCCAGCACCAACGACAATCTCGACATGCACGAGGTCATGCGCCTCGCGCTGATGCTGCAACGGCCCGGCGAGCCGGACCGAAGCCGCTGGCCGACGGCCGCGCAAGGGCTTGCGATGGCGACGGTTTCCGGCGGCAAGGTGCTGCGCCGACCGGGGCTCGGCACGCTCGCGGTGGGGGCACCGGCCGATCTCGTGCTGCACGACCTCTCCGCGCCGTCCTGGGTGCCGCTGAACGATCCGCTGGCGCAGGTCGTGTTCGGCGCATCGGGCGCGACGGTCGATACCGTCATCGTGGACGGCCGGCTCGTCGTCGAGAACGGCAAGATCACCGCTTTCGATATGCAGCCGGTGCTTGACGAGGTGCGCGGTCTCGTCCGCCGCCAGCGTGCCCGAAATAGCGACTTGCAGCGTTGGGCGGCGCGGATGGAAGAGCTTGTACCGTGAACAGAATTTCGAAATTTTTTGACTTTGCACAAATCCAGGCAGTTTGCACAAAGTTTGGCCTGCGCCGTCCCGGCCGCGCCATGTCACTCTCGGCCCGAAACGGAAGGTGCGCCTCGCATGGATGAGTCCCGCACATTCGCCCAGGCGGTCCAGGCCAGGCTCGCGACCGACATCCTGAACGGCACGTTGCGGCCGGGCAGCCGGCTGCGGCTGCAGACGCTGTGCGACGAATACCAGGTGAGCATGAGCCCGCTGCGCGAAGCGCTCGCGGGTCTCGCTGGCCGCGGCCTCGTGGTGCAGGAGGGCCAGAAGGGCTTTCGCGTCGCGCGCGCCTCGGCCGAGGACCTGCGCGACGTGACCGAGACGCGCGTGCGGCTCGAGACCACGGCGCTGCGGATGTCGATCGAGCAGGGCGGCGACGCCTGGGAGGCCGATGTTCTCTCGGCTCATCATAGGCTTAGCCGGAGCCCGCGGCGCGAGTCCCTGCTTGTGGACGAGCCATGGGAGGCGCTGCATCGCGGCTACCACATGTCGCTGATCGCGGCCTGCGGCCTGCCGCGGATGATCGGCTTCTGCACGATGCTGCACGATCACTTCGACCGTTATCGCCGCCTCGCGGTGCTGCGCGGCGGCCGGCATCCCGCGCTCAAGTCCAATCATGGCGCGATCGTGAAGGCCGCGCTGTCGAAGGATGTTCCGCGCGCCGAGCGTCTGCTTGCCGCGCACATCCGGGAAAGCACCGCGCAATTTGTCGCACTACTCGATGAGGAGGGATTGGCGGAATTGTCGGCACCCGTCGAGTGACCTGCCGACCGGAATGGCACATCGCTTGCTACCTCCTGCCTGAATGCGACCTCCCTGCATGCCGCTTCAGGACGGAGACCTGTGATGCCATTCGAATTCGATCCTTTCCGCCGCCGCCTGCTCAAGACCGGCGCGTCCGGCGCTGCGCTTGCGGCGCTGACTTCGCTGCCTGGAATTGGCATCGCTTACGCGCAGGCCAAGCCGCTCTCGTTCCAGCTCTCCTGGATCAAGAGCATCCAGTACGGCGGCTATTTCGCCGGCATCGAGAACGGCAGCTTCAAGAAATTCGGCATCGAGCCGACCTTCGTTTCGGGCGGGCCGAACATGGACCCGGTTGCCAACGTCGCGAGCGGCCAGTCGCAGATCGGCGACCGTCCGATCGGTCCGCTCATCGTGGCGAAGGAGAAGGGCATCCCGATCAAGATCATCGGCAACGTGTTCCAGAAAAGTCCCTATAGCGTGCTGAGCCTCGCGAAGGCGCCGATCAAGACGCCCAAGGACCTCAAAGGCAAGACCGTGGCGGTCGCGACATCGGGCCGTCCGCTGCTTCTCAACCTGATCATCGATGCGGGGCTGAAGCCGGACGACGTCAACATCGTGCCGTCGTCGCCCGATCCGGCCGCGCTGGTCAGCGGCCAGATCGACGGTTATTGCGGCTACGTCACCAACCAGGGCGTCATGCTCAAGACGCGCGGAGTCGACATCTACGCCATGAACGCACAGGAGTTCGGCCTGCCGGAGACCACCGGCACGATCTACGGGCGCGAGGACTTCCTCGCCGCCAACAAGGATCTGGTCGTCGCGTTCCTGAAGGGCGCGGTCGAGGCATGGCGCTGGTCGCTGGCCAATCCGGAGCCCACGACCAAGCTGATGGTCGACAAGTACGGCGCGCCGGGCCTCAATTTTCAGGCGCAACTCACTGAGATCATCGAGAGCAAGCCTTACATCGAGGCCGGGGCGGGCTCGGCGAAGGGCCTGCTCTCGCTCGACATGCCGCTCTATCAGAACATCATCGACATCTATCGCAAGGTCGGCATGGTCAAGACCGCCATGACCGCGCAGGAGCTTTGCGATCCGAGCTACATCGACGCTGCGCTGGCAGGCCTCAAGGCCTGACCGCGAACGGCGCCGGGCCAAGTCGCGGAACAGGTCGAATGTCGCGGGACATCAGCATCGATCAGGTTTCCATGGTCTTCTATGGCCGTGGCGAGCCGGTGATCGCGCTCGACAAGGTGGACATGCATGTTCCGGCGGGACAGTTCGCCGCGATCATTGGTCCGAGCGGGTGCGGAAAATCCACCTTGCTGCGACTGGTCGCCGACGTGATGCAGCCCTATGCGGGCACCATCACGCTCGGCGGCGAAAGCCCCGCGGCGGCGCGGCACGCGCATTCGCTGGGCTTCGTGTTCCAGGCGCCGACCTTGTTGCCGTGGCGCTCGGTGACGCAGAACATCGAGCTGCCGCTCGACGTGGTCGGCCGCAAGAGCGCCAAGCGCTCGGCGCGCACCACGGCCGAGCTGATCGAGCTGGTCGGCCTGCGTGGCTTCGAAAGCGCGCTGCCGCACACGCTGTCCGGCGGCATGCAGCAGCGCGTGGCGATAGCAAGGGCGCTGATGCTGACGCCCGACATCCTGCTGCTCGACGAGCCGTTCGGCGCGCTCGACGAGATCACACGGCAACGGATGAACCTGGAGCTGCTGCGGATCTGGTCGGAGTCCGGCACCTCGGCTCTGCTGGTCACTCACTCCATCGCCGAAGCGGTGTTCATGTCGGACCGTGTCTATGTCATGAGCGCGCGGCCCGGCCGCATCAGCGAGATAGTCGACATTCCATTGGAGCGCCCGCGGCGGCTGGAGATGATGCGAACGCCGGTGTTCTTCGAATGCGTCAACCGCGTGCGCGACGGCCTGTTCGGCCATGAATTAGCGCAGGGCGCCGTGTCCGATCAGCCGGTCGAGGCTTACTGATGGCCGCGGCTGCTCCGACATTGGCATTGCAGGCCGCATGGCGGCCCTTACTGACCGGAGTGATGCTGCTCGCGTTGGCCGAAGCCGCCAAGCGTGGCCATCTGTTGCCGGTGTTCGTTCCAGCGCCCTCCGAGGTCTTCATGGAGGTCTGGAACATCCCGCGGCTCGTCACCGAGAATCTCGGTCCGACCGCCTGGAAGGCGTTCGTCGGCTACTGCATCGCCGCCGCCGTCGCCATCACGGCCGGATCGATCGCGGTGTCGCTGCGCGTGCTCTACGGGCCGATCTACAATATCGGCGTGGTGATCCAGAGCATCCCGATCATCGCCACCGCGCCGCTGCTCGCGCTGTGGCTCGGCACCGGCCCCCAGGTGCAGATTGCGATCGCCGCGCTTGCCAGTCAGTTCCCGATGCTGGTCGGGACCATCCAGGGCCTGCAGGCCGCAGACTCGCGCCAGCGCGAGATGATGCATGTGCTGGCCGCGTCGCGATCGCAGACGTTGCGCTATCTCCTGATCCCGAGCGCGCTGCCGTATCTGTTCGCGGGGCTGAAGATCGCGGCGCCGTCGGCGGTGCTGGGCGCAATCACCGCCGAATGGGCGGGCGCCGAGCGCGGCGTCGGCGCCATGATGCTCTATGCGCTGTTCTCCTACGACACGCCGAAGGTCTGGCTGTCGGTGCTGCTGACCTGCCTGCTCGCGGGCGGCGGTTTTGGCCTGTGGGCGCTGATCGAGCGTTTCGCCATCTACTGGCAGCGCGACGTTGAGATGGCGGACTGACACCATGACCGCGGACGCCGGCCATCTCGCGATCAAGCGCATCACCCAGGCGATGCTGGGCGTGGCCGTCGTGTTCGCGGCCTGGCATATGACGGTGCGGGGCCTCAGCATCCCGAAATATCTCGTTCCAGTGCCGCTCGAGGTCGCCGTCGCGCTGCAGGAGAACTGGCGCAAGGTTGCGGCCCAGGCTGGGTTCACGCTCTCGGCTGCAGCCTTTGGTCTTGTGATCAGCATGACGCTCGCGACGAGCCTTGCGGTGGCCTTCACCATGAGCCGGAAGCTCGAGCAGACCACACTGCCGGTAGTCCTGGTGTTCCGCTCCACGCCGATCGCCGCCGTGGCCCCGATCATGATGCTGATCTTCGGCCGCGGCATGAGCACCAGCATGGCGGTGGTGAGCATCGTTTCGTTCTTTCCGATGCTGGTGAACATGATGCGCGGGCTGCAGAGCGCCGACCGCAACGCGGCCGAGCTGCTGCATGTCTACGGTGCGACGCGCTGGCAGCAGCTTCGCATGGTGCGTATCCCCTATGCGCTGCCGTATCTCTTCACCGGGCTGCGCGTCGCCGGATCAAGTGCCATCCTCGGTGCGATGCTCTCGGAGTGGATCACCGGCAGTAAGGGGCTCGGCAATCTGATCCTCGAGTCCGGGGAGCTTCGTGAGACCGAGCTTCTCTGGGGCGCGGTGTTGGTTTCGGTGTCCGTCGCCCTGATCGTGTTCTGGTCCACGTCTGCAGCCGAGAAGCGGCTGCTGCGTTGGACGCAGCGTTGACGCCCGTCATGCGCATCCTCTGTGAAACCGATGTCGAGCGCCTGATCGAGCCAGCGGCTGCGATTGCAGCGATGCGCGACGCCTACCGCCGTCATGCGGCCGGGTCGATGCCTGCGCCCGGCCGACTCGATCTCGGACGCAGCACGCCGAAGGGCAGCGTTCTATTGCTGGCCGGACACAGCGACGGCCCCTCATTCGCCATGAAGGCGAACATGCACGTCTATCCCGATCCCGGATCGCGGCAGCGGCTCGCCGCGAGCATGATGCTGCTGTGGGACGCGGCGCGATGCGCGCCGGTGGCGATGATCGCGACAACGCTGTTCAACAATCACCGGACCGCGGCCGGGCTTGCGGCGGCGGCCGACGTGCTGGCGCCGCAACGCGTGCGCAGGCTCGCGCTGTTCGGGGCCGGAAAAATCGCACCGGCCGCCATCCGCTATCTCTGCGCGGTGCGGTGCTTCGAAGCGATCGACATTGTCGGCAAAGGCTCGGCCCGGGCCTCGGCGCTCGCCGACATGCTCCGGACAATGCCGCAGTTTTCCGGCACAGACATTCGCGCCTCGAGCGACTCGGAAACCGCGGTCGCGAATGCCGACGTGATCGTGACACTGACCACGTCGGACACGCCGGTGTTTCCCGGCCGTGCGGTGCGGAACGGGACGCTCGTCATCCTGGCCGGAGCCAACCGGCCGAGTGCCCGCGAGGCGGACGACGACCTGATCAGGCGTGCGACCGTGTTCGTCGACCATCACGAAAGCTGCGTCGCGCGGGCGGGAGACCTCAGCATTCCACTGCAGTACGGCGTTTTGGCGCCTGACCGCATCGCCGGTGAGATCGGGGGACTGTTTCAATCCGCTAGGCCGCCGCCTTCGGCCGAACGCGGTGTCACCGTATTCAAGTCGATGGGTGTGATCGGACAGGACATTGCGCTCGCCGAATTGGTGCTGACGCGCGCCAGGGAATACGGAATCGGCGTTGAGTTCGATCCTGTCACCGGGGACTGCCAGATGTCCCCCGCGGCTCAATCCTCCAATTTGGCGAATGCCATGATGGCCGGTGCAACATGACGCTGACGCTTCTTCATGACGCGATGATCCTGACGCTCGATCCGGCGAACCCGCAGATCGAGCACGGCTACGTCCTGGTCCGCGGAAGCCGCATCGAAACGGTTGCTGCGGGCGAGTGTCGCGGCGCTGAGGTGCCCGACCGGCGCATCGACTGCAGCAACAAGCTGATCGCGCCCGGCCTGATCAACTCGCACACCCATTCCCAGTCGAGCACAATGGCCGGCTTCGGCGACCGGCTGAACCATCCGTCGTTCATGTGGCTGACCCAGGCCCACACCTCGCGCCGCACCCCCGACGAGATCCGCCTGAGTGTGCTTCTGACCGCCTATGGCCTGCTGAGCTGCGGCACCACCGGCGCGATCGACCATTTCCCGGGCCAACGCTTTACGCTCGCCGACATGAACGCCGTGCTGTCGGCCTGGAGCGAAACCGGCATGCGGATAGCGCTCGGGATGCGGTTCTTCGACGGGCCGTTCAGCGACATCTTCCCGTCGGTGCCGCTGCCGAACGACCTCAAGTCTCGGATGAGCTCGGTGGAAATCCTCAAGCCGCAACCCACCGAGGAGTTGTCCGGGCTGATGGAGGCGACCATCAAGGCCTGGCACGGCAAGCCGCGTCTCTCGGTCTATCCGGCGCCATCCAACCCCGAGCGTTGCACAGACCGCGCGCTGCAAATCTGCGCCGAGCTTGCGCAGCGCTACGACACCGGCATCCACACGCACCTGCTGGAAACGAAGAAGCAGGCGGACTTGGCCCAGGCGCGGCTAGGCAAGACGGTCGTCGCGCATCTCGAAGAGTTGGGGGTGCTTTCTGACCGCTGGTCTTGCGCGCACAGCATCTGGCTCACCGACGATGACATCGGCATCATGGCG
>CAKZHN010000175.1 GCA_936924235.1 uncultured Rhodoplanes sp.
CGGCGATGGCGCGGTCGTAGTCGCGCTTCTCGTCAAACACCAGGCCGCGGCTGTTGTAGGCCGCCGCGTACTGCGGCTCGATCTTCAGCGCCGCGTTGAAGTCGGCGACCGCGCGGTCGTAATCCTTCTTCATGTAGAAGGCGTTGCCGCGATTGTAGAGCACGACGGCGCTGTTCGAATTGAGCTTGATGGCCTGGTCGAAGTCGGCGACGGCGCGGTCGAGATCGCCCTTGGCGCGCCAGACGAAGCCGCGGTTCTGCCAGGCGCGCGCGTCGTTCGCGTCGAGCTTCAGCGCCTGATCGAGGTCCGGCAGGGCGCGATCATAGTCGCCCTTCAGCGCCAGCATGGCGCCGCGGTTGTTGTAGCCGAGCGCCAGCGTCTGATCGGCCTTCACGGCGAGATCGAAGCTGGCAAGCGCGCGGTCGACGTCGCCCTTGCTGCGATAGGCCAGGCCGAGGTTGTTGAACGCCGGGGCGTTCTTCGGCTCGAGCTGGACCACGCGGCTGAAGTCGGCGATCGAGCGGTCGATGTCGCCCTTCTCGCGCAGCGCCAGGCCGCGGTTGTACAGCGCCAGCGCATAGTTCGGGTTGAGCTTGACGGCCTGGTCGAGGTCGCCCAGCGCCCGGTCGAAGTCACGCTGCTCGTAATAGGCGTTGCCGCGGTTGAAATAGGCCACCGCCTGCTTCGGATCGAGCTTGATCGCCGCTTCGTAGTCGGCTGCCGCCTTGGCGATGTCACCCTTCACCCGGTAGGCGAAGCCGCGGTTGTTGAGCGCCAGCGCGTCGTTCGGGTTGAGCTTCAGCGCCTGGTCGAAGTCGGCGATGGCGCGGTCGGTGTCGCCCTTGCTGCCATAGGCCACGCCGCGGTCGTAATAGGCCATGGCGAAGTTCGGGTTGAGCCGGATCGTCTCGTCGAGGTCGGCGATGGCACGGCCAAAGTCACGCTTGGTGAGGTAAGCGTTGCCGCGCGCATAGAGCGCCGCCATCTGACCCGGATTGATCCGGATCGCGGCCTCGAAGTCGGCGATCGAGCGGTCGAGATCGCCGCGGTTGCGCAGCGTCAGGCCGCGATTGTAGTAGGCGAGCGCATTGCCCGGGTCGAGCTTGATCGCGGTGTCGAAGTCGGCCACCGCCTTATCGAACTCGCCGCGCGCGCCGTAGGCCAGGCCGCGGTCGTTCAAAGCCAGCGGATAGCTCGCGTTGAGCTTCAGCGCCTCGTTCTGGTCGGCAATGGCGCGATCGAGATCGCGCTTGTTGGCATAGGCGTTGCCGCGGTTGTGGAACACCACCGGATCGCTCGGATTGAGCTTGGCGGCCTCGTCGTAGCTCGCGATCGCGCGGTCGTAGTCGGCCTTGTCATAATAGGCGTTGCCGCGGTTGTAGTGCGCGAAGGCATAGCTCGGGTTGATCTCGATCGCCTTCTCGTAGTCGGCGAGCGCCTTGGCCGGATCGCCCTTCACGCTGTTGGCGACGCCGCGATTGACGTAGGCCGGCGCGTTCTTCGGATCGAGAGTGATGGCCTGATCGAAGTCCTTGAGGGCGCGGTCGAGCTCGCCCTTAGCGCCCAGCGCAAGGCCCCGGTCGTTATAGGCCATGGACGAATTGCCGTTGAGCTTGATCGCCTGGTCGAGATCGGCCAGCGCCTTGTCGTAATCCCGCTTGCGGGCGTACGCATTGCCGCGGTTGTGGTAGGCGAGCGCGATCTTGCTATCGAGCGTGATGGCCTGGTTGAAGTCGGCGATTGCGCGGTCGAAGTCCTGCCGGGCGTACTGCGCCAGGCCGCGGTTGTAATAAGCGAACGCGTCCTTCGGATCGATCTTCAGGGCGGCATCGAAGTCGGCAACGGCGCGATCGTAGTCGCGGCGATCGTAGTGGGTCAGGCCGCGGTCGTAATAGGCCAGCGCCTGGCGCGGATCGAGCTTGATGGCGGCGTCGAAATCGGCCAGCGCCTTGGTGAGCTCGCGCTTGCCGTAAAAGGCGTTACCGCGATTGTAGTAGGCCGGCGCGTTGTTCGGGTTGATCTTCACCGACTGGTTGAAGTCGGCGATCGCCTTGTCGAACTCGCCCTTGGAGGACAGCTCGAGGCCGCGGTCGTTGAAGGCGAGCGCGAAGCTCGGGCTCAGGCGAAGCTGCTTCACCGGCTCCAGCGGGCCACGGTCATAGCCGAGCTGGCGTTCGGTCTTGTTGGCCACCACCATGGCGACGTTGAGCTTCACGAGCTGCTCGAAGTCCGCGATGGCGCGCTCATAGTCGTGCTTGTCGTAGCGGGCGACGCCGCGATCGTGCAGCGCCGGGGCATTGGACGGATCAAGCGCGATGACCTGATCGAAGCTCGCAATTGCGCGGTCGTAGTCGAGCTTGTCGTAAAGCGTGGTGCCGCGGTTGTACATCGCGACCACGTATTTCGGGTCGAGCTTGACCGCCGCGTCGAAGTCCGCGATGGCGCGGTCGTACTGTGCCTTGTTGCGGTAGGCGACGCCGCGATTGTTCAGCGCCACCGCATTCTTCGGGTCGAGCTTGATGACCTGGTCGAAGTCCTTGATGGCGCGGTCGCTGTCGCCCTTGGCACCATAGGCGATGGCGCGGTCGTTGTAGGCCGCGAAGTCGTTGGAATCGAGCTTCAGCGCCTGGCTCAGGTCGGCGATGGCGCGATCGTACTCGCCGCGGTCGTGCAGCGACAGCGCGCGGTAGTGGTAGGCCATCGCAAAGCTCGGGTTGATCCGGATGGCGCGGTCGAAATCGGCGACGGCGCGCTCATGATCGCCGCGCGCCCGGTAGGCCATGCCGCGGTTGTTGAAGGCGACATCGAAGTTCGGGCTGAGCTGCGTCGCCTTGTCGAAGTCCGGGATGGCGCGGTCGGGGCGGCCCTTGGCGAGATGCGCGGCACCGCGCTCGTTGTAGGCCACGGCGAAGTTCGGGTTGAGCTTGATGGCGGTGTCGAAATCCGCGATCGCGCGGTCGTAGTCCTGCTTCTCAGCCAGCGCGCTGCCGCGGGCGTAGAGACTCTGGGAGTCGTTCGGATTGGCTTTGACGGCGGCGTCGAAGTCCGCGATCGCGCGGTCGAGATCGCCCCGACCGCGGAACAGTTGGCCGCGATTGGTCAGCGCCACCTCGGAGCTCGGATTGACCGCGATTGCCGCCGAGAAGTCGTTGAGGGCCTGCTCGATGTCGCCCTTGCCCTTGTAGATCAGGCCGCGATTGTTGAGGGCCGTGTCATAGCGCGGGTTGACCTTGGAAGCCTGGGTGAAGTCCTCAATGGCCTTGTCGAGGTCGCCGCGAAGCTTATAGGCGAGGCCGCGGTTGTTGTAGGCCACCTCGTAGTTCGGATTGATCCGGATCGCCTGGGTGTAGTCGACAATCGCGCGGTCGGTCTTGCCGGTCGCGACGTTGACCAGGCCGCGGTCGTTGTAGGCGCCGGCGTATTTGCCGTCGAGCCGGATTGCGGTGTCGAGATCGAAGATCGCGCGGCTGTAATCCTGCCGGTTGCTGTAGGCGAGGCCGCGGCTGGCATAGGCCGCCGCGTACTTGCCGTCGAACTTGATGGCCTGGTCGAAGTCGGCGATGGCGCGGCCGCTGTCGCCCTTGTCGCGATAGGCAAGGCCGCGGTTGTAATAGGCCTGCGCGCTGTTGGGATTGAGCTTCAGCGCCTGATCGAAATCCTGGATGGCGCGATTGTAATCACGCTTGTCGTAATAGGTCATGCCGCGGTTGGTGTAGGCCGCGGAAAATTTCGGATCGAGCTTCAGCGCCTGCTCGAAGTCCGCAATGGCCTCTGCGCTGTCGCCGCGATTCCAATAGGCGAAGCCGCGATAGTTGAAGGCCTGCGCGTTCTTCGGATTGATCCGGACGGCCTGGCCGAAGTCTTCGATGGCGCGACCGAAATCGCGGCGATCACGGTAGGCGCTGCCGCGGTTGAAATAGGCGGTCTCGTAGTTCGGATTGGCCTTCACGGCCTGGTCGAAGTCGGAAATGGCGTGTTCGAGGTCGCCCTTGCTCTGATAGGCCTCGCCGCGGTTGTTGAACGCCACCGAGAACTTCGCATCGAGGCGCACCGCCTGGTCGAAGTCCTGGATGCCGCGATCGGTCTCGCCCTTGGCGATGTAGGCCAGACCGCGGATGTTGTAGGCATGCGGATAGTTCGGCCGGCCGTTGATCGCCTGGTTCAGATCGTTGATGGCGCGGTCGTAGTCCTTGCGCTCGAAGTAGGCGAGGCCGCGGCTGAAATAGGTCGGCGCATAGCCCGGATTGATGCGCACCGCCTGCTCGTAGTCGGCCAGCGCCTTCTCGAATTCCTTGCGGTCCCAATAGGCAAGACCGCGGTTATAGAAGGCGAGCGCGTTGCGCGCGTCCATGCGGATCGACTGGCTGAAGTCGTTGATGGCGCGGTCAGTGTCGCCCTTGTCGCGCGCCGCGAGGCCGCGGTTGTAGTACGGCAGCGGGTTCTTCGGGTCGAGCTTGATCGACTGGTCGAAGTCGGCCAGCGACTTGTCCATGTCGCCCATGGCCCGGTAGGTCAGGCCGCGGTTGTAGAACGCCAGCGCATCGCGCGGCTCGAGCTCGATCGCCTTGCTGAGATCGGCCACCGCCTTCTCGTATTCGTGACGGTCGTAATAGACCACGCCGCGATCGTAGTAGGCGAGCTCGTATTTCGGATTGATCTTGAGCGCCTGATCGTAATCGGTGATGGCGTGGTCGTAGTCGCGCTTGTCGTAGTAGGCGTTGCCGCGGTTGTAATAAGCCAGCGCGAAGTCCGGGCTGATCAGGATCGCCTGGTCGTAGTTGTTGATCGCGGCATCGGTCTCGCCCTTGTTGCGATAGGCGAGGCCGCGATTGTTGAAGGCGAGCGAATCCTTCGGATTGATCTGGATCGCGTAGTCGAAATCGGTGATGGCGTGGTCGGTCTCGCCCTTCGACACATAGGCGAGGCCGCGATCGTTGATCGCCGCGCTGAAATTCGGATTGATCTTGATCGCCGAATCGAAATCGCGGATGGCGCGGTCGTAGTCGCGCATGTCGCGATAGGCGAGGCCGCGATTCTGGTACGCATAGGCGTCGTTTGGCGTATTCTTCAGCACCAGATCGAAATCCGGCACCGCGCGGTCGGGCTCGCCCTTGGCGCGGTACGCCATGGCGCGGTTGTAGATCGTCAGCGTGTTGCGCGGATTGAGCCGAATCGCTTGGCTCAGGTCGGCGATGGCGCGGTCGTAGTCGCGCTTCTCGTAGAGCGCGCGGCTGCGGCTCGAATAGTAGTTCGGCTCACGCGGATCGAGCTTGATCGCGTTGTCGAGGTCCTCGATGGCTTTGTCGAGCTCGCCCTTGTCGCGATAGGCGTCGCCGCGATTGCCATAGGCCGTCACCAGCGTATTCGGCTTCTCGCGACCGGAATCGATGATCACCGAGCAGGCCGCGATCATCGCGTCCCGCGGCGTTTCCTTGTTGAGACAGGCCGCGCGCTCCTCGTTGTTCTGCGGAACCGGCGCGGGCGCGGACTTCTGCTGAGCCTGCTGCGGCGCGGGCTGTTGCGGCTCGGAAATCGGCTGAGGCTGCTGCGCCGGCTGCACCGGACGCGCCTGCTGCTGCGGCGCCGGCTGCGGCGGACGCTGCGGCTGCGTCATGTGCTGAGGCTGTGCGTGCTGCGGCTGCGGCGCGCGCTGCATCTGCTGCTGGTGCTGCTGCGGCGGCGGTCCGTAATACCGGCGCTGTTGCTGTGCCCAAGGTGGCAGTTGCGCGAAGACCGGAGTTGCCGAAAGCAGAGCCACTGCTGTCAGCGATGCACCGCCGATGATGTGCCGCATTGCCTTCATCATGTCCGCCTCTTTAGGTCCTCGGCACGATGCCTCTGTGCCGAACCTAGTCCTGTAATGACTGCGCTCTATAGCGGGAGAGGCGTGGTAAACGTTGAGCTTTCAATGGGTAACATTAATCGGCGCGCGACAATTGTTCCAAAGACGCGGTAACGTTTGCACGCGCCGCGAAGTGCGTGCACGAGTCCGGCGCGGCGCGAACAAATGACGTGCATCGCGGTGTTGCTGAGGCGCTCTGGTGAAGCGCCGATGAACGCGACCGGTAAAATTATCCAGACCCGTTCACCCTGCCGAAAACCCAGACGGCGCCTGGGTTCGCAGCGTTAGGATTAATGCGGGGTATTTGACGCAACGCGCCGCTTCTTCTTGGCGAGAGGGCCGCTGCGCGATTACAAAGTCCGGTACTCCAGAGGCGGATCGCGGCGCGATGAATCTGATTCTCGTCAAGATGTTTGCGACTGCGCTCGCGCTCGCGCAGGTGACGACGCATCCGGAGTCTCTCAAGACCCAATTCGATCCGGAGAACGATCAGCCCGAAGTCGTGCAGCTTCTGAAGGACGGCTGCACGCACATGCGCAAGGCCTTCGACATCGAGGATCTCAACCTCGACTCGCTGATCGACACCGCGATGACCGATCCGCAGACCGTCGCCGGCGAAATCCGCGCGTTCCGTGGCATCAACTTCGACGACCTCGCTTCAGCCTACAAGCAGCTCTGCGGCGACGATCCGATCGACACCGTAAAATTCGATTTCAAGGAAGTGATCGAGTTCTACAACGGCGTCGCATCCAACCTGCCCGATCACAACAAGCTCAAGAACCTTAAGCTGCCCGGCACCAGCGTGGTGCTCGACTCCAAGGGCGACAGGTTCGCCGAGCTGTTCGAGTCCGATCAGCGCCGCGTCTGGGTGCCGATCAGCCAGATTCCGCGCTACGTGCAGCTTGCCTTCGTGTCGGCCGAAGACAAGCGCTTCTACCAGCACCACGGCATCGACGAGCGCGGTCTCATTCGCGCGTTCATCACCAACATTGCCGAGCCCGGACGGCCGCAAGGTGGCTCGACCATCACGCAGCAGGTCGCCAAGAACCTGTTGGTCGGTGACGATGTCAGCTACGACCGCAAGATCCGCGAGATGATCGTGGCCTCGCGCATCGATCAATCGCTCACCAAGGAAGAAATCCTCGAGATCTATCTGAACTCGATCTATCTCGGCCGCGGCGCCTGGGGCATCGACATGGCGGCTCGCAGCTATTTCAAGAAGCCCGCATCCGGCCTGAGCGTCACCGAAGGCGCGATGCTCGCCGCCATGGCCAAGGGCCCGGCCTATTTCAGCCCCGACCGCTATCCGGAGCGGGCGCGCGACCGCTACGCTTACGTGCTCAAGCGCATGCAGGAGGACAACGTCCCCGGCGCCCAAGACGTGAATCCTGGCGTCACCGCGGGTCCGCGCCTCGTTCCCTACGAGAAGCCCAAGCGCGAAGGCGGCTTCTATTTCGTCGATCACCTGATGCGCGAAGCCAAAACGCTGGTCGGCATGCAGTCGCTGACCTCGGAATCCTACACGGTGCGCTCGACCATCAATTCCAAGCTGCAACGCGCCGCCGAGCAGGCGTTGCAGGACGGTCTCGCGCGTTATGAGGCGAAAAACGGCCGCGCCAAGTTCGAAGGTCCGGAACTCAGCCTCGGCGAGGTCGTGGCCCGCGTCACCACCGAGCAGAGCACCCGCGCGCTGCGCCGCGGCCGGGTGGTGAAGCCGGTGTGGCAGATGGCGCTCGAGACCGCGAAGCTGCCGCTCTACGACGTGCACTGGCCGGTCGCCGTGGTGCTGGGGCGGGCCCAGGAGAACGGCCGCAGCTATATCCGCGTCGGTCTCAAGGACGGCCGCATCGTGCCGCTCTCGCTGCCCGAGCATGTCGACCCGAGCATGCTGCACCTCAACGACGTGATCTTCGTCAACATCACGGAAGGCAAGAAGTCCGGCGACGCCAGGGCTGAGTTGCGCATCAAGCCCAAGGTCCAGGGCGCAGCCATCGTGCTGGAAAACAAGACCGGCCGCATTCTCGCGATGGTCGGCGGCTTCTCCTACCCGCTGAGCCAGCTCAATCGCACCAGCCAAGCGCTCCGCCAGCCGGGCTCCTCGATCAAGCCGCTCACCTATCTCGCCGCCCTGCACCGCGGGCTGCAGCCGAACACCCTGGTGCTCGACGCGCCGGTAACGCTGCCGCCGATCCCGGGCGTCACCACGCACAGCTGGACGCCGAAGAATTACGACGGCCAGAGCTGGGGCGCGATCACGCTGCGCAGGGCGCTGGAGAACTCCAAGAACCTCGTCACCGCCCGGCTGCTCGACAGCGGCATCGACAAGGATCCGACCAAGGCGCTGGATCAGATCTGCGAGCTCGCGCTCGAGGCCAAGATCTACCCCGAGTGCATCAAGAACTATCCGTTCGTGCTCGGCGCCCAGGCGCTGCGGATGATCAACCTGTCGGGCTTCTACGCCTCCATCCCCAATGAGGGCCTGCGGGTCACGCCCTACACCATCGATGCCATTGAGAAGGGCGGCCACGCCGTCTATCGCCACCAGCCCGCCGCGCCGCTCTATATGGCGGACGGCGACCGCCCGGCCTTCTTCCAGCTTCGCACGATGATGGAAGGCGTGGTGGCCCGCGGCACCGCCGCGGCAATGCGGCAGTATGCCGGCTTCGTTGCCGGAAAAACCGGCACCACCGAAAACGAGAACGACGCCTGGTTCGCAGGCTTCACCAGCGATGTCACCGTCGTCGTCTGGGTCGGCTATGACAACGCCCGCAGCAAGCAGACGCTCGGCCACGGCGGCACCGGCGGCAGTGTTTCGGTGCCCATTGCCCAGGCGATCTTCGAGGCCGCCTGGAACCTGCAGGCGCCCAAGACGCAGCTGCCGCCGCCCTCGGCCGAAGCCGGACGGTATCTCAAGGCGATGCAGATCGATGTCAGCACCGGCCAGCGGGTCGCCTCCGGCGGGTTCACCGAATATTTCCGGCTCGACGCGCACAAGAAGCTGCGCGACACTCAGCATGCGCTGGCCGGACGCAATTCGATGGCGCGGGGTGGGCCAATGGCCGCCCCGTTCATGAACGAAGAACGGCCGCCACAGCAGGGCGTTATCCAGCGGCCGAATTACGGGCCAGGGCCGGGTTACGTGCAGGGCCAAGGTCCGGGTCCAAATCCGGGACCAGGTCCGGAAAACCGGATGCCGCGGACGTTGCGGGAACTGTTTCGGCTTTGAGTGTGCAACGGTGGCTACATAGATCGGCCACCGTTTTCTGGGAATGTGTGTCAGAATCACGGAGAGTCGGGGTAACAGCCATGTGGATCAAGACTTCAACTGCCGCGCTGCTGGTGCTGACCACCAGCGTTGCGATCGCCGCGTCAGCGGCGGACTATCAGATCGTCAAGGTGGCGTCGGTCGCGGGCGCGACCATCGACACCCTCAAGCCCAAGACGATCTTCTTCACCGACCATCGCACCGATGACACGTCGGACAAGGGCGCCTTCATCCGCTTCGACGACTGGAGCAAGAGCCGGCCGGTCGAATACAAGTTCCTGAACCTGTTCCCGACCTTCAAGGAGGGCATGGTTCACAAGATCATCGACGGCTCGAAGAAAGAGGTGAAGGACGAGCTGCAGATGTACGTCACCGAGGCGCGCTTCATGCTGTCGCGCCCGGCCGACAGCGTCGACCTGAAGCAGTTCGCGTCGCTGCCCTTCATCCAGAGCATCGATCCGTCGATCAAGCATCAGACCATCAACGCCTCCGACGTCTCGACCTTGAAGGACGAGAAGGGCACCAACAACAAGAACCCCGATCGCAACTGGTGCGAGGGCGCAGGCGTCACCGCCTGCATCCGCTCGAGCTACAAGCTCGAAGGCAAGCTGCCGATCGGCGTCGCGCTCGCCAACAAGCTGCGCGACAGCGAGAAGAAGCTCTCCGACACCATCGAGTTCGAGAGCGAGATGCGGCTGCTCAAGGCCTCCGACGTCGACGAGGCCGGCCTGAAACAGCTCACCGGCATCAACACGCCGGTCGCGGGCGTGCTCGAGCAGAACATGTTCTACGTCAACCAGGTGATGCGCTTCGGCAAGCTGATCGCCGTGTTCCAGCCGAACCCGTCCGACGCCAAGAGCACCGTCACCACCGTGGTGATCGCGCTCGCGGTCGGCTCCTCGACGCTTGAGCAGAAGAAGAAGTACGAGAACGTGCCGGTGCTGCGCAATCTCGTGCCGTCGCAGGTGCTGCTCGGCAACAGCTCGTTCAACACCGGCGAGTCGATCAGCGCCGGCCTGCCGAACTACGTGCGCAACCGCATCAAGGCGATCGCGGGCATTCTCGATCGCGGCTGAGTTAGCGCCGCACTCCGACCTCTCCCAAGCAAACGGCCCGTCACCCCGGCGGGCCGTTTTGTTTTGGCGGGCACCATCAACGGCGCTCAACGGACATCGAGTGGCAGTCCATCTTGCTGCTCTCCTGGGGCCAGAAGCCGAACTTGTAGTCGTTGATCGGCTTCCTGCCGTTGGCCGGGACCAGCTCGTCGACCGCGAAGTCGAAGGTGTGGGTGACGGATCCGCTCGGTCCATGAACATCACAATGGATCGCCACATTGGCGATCGGAAAAGCGTTGGTGTTGCTGATGACGAAGCTGCCTTGCAGGAAGCCGTATTCGCTCCTCAGCGATTTCAGCTCTACGCTCGGCAAAGCCAGAGACGGCGCCGGCTGAAAGACTCCGATGATGCTGCCGACTTCAGGCAGTTGAACCGTGCCTGTTACGACCAGGCCAAGGCCGATGAGGCCCAAAACGGCCAATGCGATCCAGGCTTTCATCCGTCGCAACCCATGTCCCGCTGATCGATGATTGGTACCGTCAGCCTCAAGAATATCCGCTGTTCCCCGAAAGGGAACGGGCAGCAGCATCATTGCATGACGCGGGGCAGGTCTGATTTTGGCGAGTTGACCGACAGAACCGGGTTGATCAACATCGGAAGCGCCGTCTCAGAAGAAGAGCGAACACACATGAACCCGGGCAGGCAGATGAATCTCGGCGTGTACGCCGTGGGCACGGGCAATCATGTGTCCGGCTGGCGCTTTCCGGGAGCCGCCACCAGCAGCGAGGACTTTGCGATCTTCAAGACGATCGCGGACTCGTGCGAACGGGGCAAGCTCGACTTCCTGTTCGTCGGCGACAGTCTCGCGTTCGTACCGGACCAGCACCCCGGCCAGATGCTGCGGTTCGAGCCGCTCACCCTGCACGCGGCGCTGGCCACGCAGACATCGCGCGTGGGGCTCGTCGCCACATGCTCCACCCAGTATTCGGCGCCGTTCAACGTTGCCCGGATGTTCGCGTCGCTCGATAAGCTCAGTCGCGGCCGCGCCGGGTGGAATGTCGTGACCACGGGGCTGCCCGCAGCCGCCGGGAATTTCGGCAGTGGCACCCCGATGGACCACGCGCTGCGGTACGAGTCGGCCACTGAATTTGTCGAAGTCGTGCAGGGTCTCTGGGACAGCTGGGAGGAAGGCGCCATCACCACCAACGTGGAAACGGGCGAATATTTCGACAAGACCAAGGTGCATTCGCTCGACCACGTCGGCAAATTCTATTCGGTGCGCGGGCCGCTCAATCTGACACGCACGCCGCAAGGCCAGCCGGTGCTCGTGCAGGCCGGCGCCTCCGACGACGGCAAGAACTTCGCGTCACGATTCGCGGAAATGATCTTTTCGTCGCAGCTCGACAAGGAGCACGCCAAGGAATTCTACGCGACGATGAAGGCCAAGGTGGCCGCCCACGGCCGCAATCCGGATCATTGCAAGATTCTTCCCGGCTTCATGCCGATCGTCGGCCGCAACGAGGAAGACGCGCGAAAGAAGCTTTCGGAGCTGATGCGCCTCGCCGTTCCGGAAGTGGCCTTGAAGATGATGTCGAGCCGGTTCGGACACGACATGTCCGGGTATGACCTGGATGGCCCGGTGCCGGATCTGCCGCTGTCGAACGACATTCAAACCCACGCCAAGGTCGCCTACGCGAAGGCCCTCAAGGACAATCTTACGCTGCGGGACATCTACAACCAGGTCGCCGTGGCCCGCGGCTACCTCTTTGCGTGCGGGGACGCCTCGATGGTCGCCGACGTCATGGAGGAGTGGTTCGTCGACCGCGCCTGCGACGGCTTCGTGCTGGTACCGCCTTACTTCCCGGCCGCGTTCGACGAGTTCATTGATCAGGTGGTGCCCGAGCTGCAAAAGCGCGGCATCTTTCGCCGGGAATATTCCGGATTCACGCTACGCGAGCATCTCGGCTTGCCGGTGCCGCCGAACCGGCATTCGAAGCGCGCGCCCTAGCTCATGAGGCAGCGCCGTCGCGCAAGTCGTTTTCGCAATCGATCAGTAGACGGTGTGCCTGCACGCATCGCCTGACAGCGACTGGCACGGGGACGATGAGAAATCGTCAGCAGGTTTCGCGCGCGACCGTGGATCGATACGGGGGTTCATGACGTCCCAGGCATTCGACCGAAGCGACGATGAATGGTCCGGCCCGCAGTGGCCGCCCAGGCCGCGAACCGTATCCTGACAGGCTCGCAGCGAGGGAATGCCGCAGTGGCGCGACCCGCTCGCATACATCGCGCAATATGAGGCGGCGGCCGGCTGCGTGGCAGCACACAGAATCGCGAGCAGAATCCCGGTCCGAAGCACGATCAATGTCGGCGTGATTTGCGCGGAATGACGATGGGTTTGCCCGCGCGTTGCCCTATCCCTTCTTCTTCTCGAAATCGCTGGCGTCATGGCGCTCCGGCAATTGCTCTTCGGGCGAGCCGCTGACGCGATTGACCATGCGCCCGCGCTTGACCGCCGGGCGCTCGCCGATTTCCTTGGTCCAGCGCGTCAGGTTTTTGTATTCGTGCGTCGACAGGAACTTGCGCGGATCGTTGTAGGAGGCGCCGTTCAGCATGCCGTTGCCGTACCACGGCCAGATCGCCATGTCGGCGATCGTGTATTCGTCGCCGGCGACGAACCGGTTGTTGGCAAGCTGCCGGTCGAGCACGTCGAGCTGGCGTTTCACCTCCATCGCAAAACGGTCGATGGCGTATTTGATCTTCACCGGCGCATAAGCAAAGAAATGCCCGAAGCCGCCGCCCACATAGGGCGTCGAGCCCATCTGCCAGAACAGCCAGTTCAGCGTCTCGGCGCGCTTGCCGCGATCCTTCGGCAGGAAGGCGCCGAACTTGTCCGCGAGATAGAGCAGAATCGAGCCGGACTCGAACAGGCGCTGCGGCGTCTTTTCGCTGTAGTCCATGAGCGCCGGGATCTTGGAATTCGGATTCACCGCGGTAAATCCGCTGCCGAACTGGTCGCCGTCGCCGATCCGGATCAGCCAGGCGTCGTACTCGGCTCCGCGATGGCCGGCCGCCAGCAACTCCTCCAGCATGATCGTGACCTTGACGCCATTGGGCGTCGCCAGCGAATAGAGCTGCAGCGGATGCTTGCCGCGCGGCAGCTCCTTCTCGTGCGTCGGGCCCGCAATCGGGCGATTGGTGCTGGAATAGCGCCAGTTGGGACTGTCGCCCTTCTCCCAGACCCAGACGTCCGGCGGGGTGTATTCAGGCGTATCAGTCATGTTGGGCTCTCGTGTCTCTCTCGATGGATCGGCCGAATGGATCGCGCATGCGCGCCCCCACACTCCGCGGCATCGTAGCGGCTCAGATCGGTCGTCGGAAAGAGGCTGCGCAACGGCAGGCAGCGCCAACGCAGATGCGGGCATGCAGCGCAGCGCGTCGCGCTTTCAACCCGAACTGAGAATGAAACGCCGGTCGCGCTTCTGTGCCGGCCGTGCGTTCATCGGGTACAGCTTGGCGAAGCGCGCCACATCGCCTTCATCCACCTCGATGGAGTGGGCCAGCACGATCCAGTCGACCGTCTCGCTGCAAGGCGGCGTCGTCAGCGATCCTTCGTAGCGGTAATACGCATGCTGGGACGGCAACAGCCGCACCGGATCGACGCCGGAAACCGGAACGGCCGGGCCCTCCTCCGCCGGCATCGCCGCAACGATCTTTTTGAAGATCGGGTTGGGCTTGCCAGCGGCCAAAAGCACGCCGACCACGGCCATCCCGTCGGTCCCGGCGTGAACAAAATGCGCTTCCATGGCGAACCGCTTGCCCGCCACAAGGTGCTCGCTGGGATGATGGAAATGGAGCTGTTTCAGAGCAAATTTACGGTCGCCCAGTTGGAGCGTGTTGCCTTCCGCGAAGTCGCACTGAACGGTATGGCCATTGTTGACGATCGTGCTGGCCGGCTTGCTCCATTTGATCCCAAGCGATGGCTGACGAGCGCTGATCGGCGCGCTGATGTCGATGGGTGACTGCTGGCTGCCGGCCGAGCAGGCCGCATTGGCTGCGTCGAGACCGCCCCATTTTTCGGGTCCCGTTTCCCCTCCGTAGCTCCAATGGTGCTGCTCTGCCGCGATACCCGTCGAGGCACACAGGGGACACAGCGCCAGACCCGCGAACAACTTCAGCGCTTGACGACGTCGCATGACGGCCTCCTTGCGATCGGCCCGAAAGGCCGTTCGTCATTCATCGTCGCCCACAATTGAGAGCACCCCGGCCAAAGCAGATACCGGGCGACATCGCCAAACAACTATCCGAACGTTTAGAGCGAGCATCCACAGGGGCTGACGCAAATGTCAGCTCTGGGTCAGGCGACCACGCAACGACCGCGTCTGGTTCTCAATGCGCATCGACCTTGCGCTGCGCCGCTTGACCGATGGCATCCTTGCACGGCTCGCTCAGGGCGGAAAAATGCTGCTTCACGCAGAGCAGGATGCGGCCCGAGCCGGGTTTGGTCGAGCGGCACTGCTCCCGGATGTCGGCGGCACACGAATCTGTCACTGCGGCGATCTTCACCAGCGCTGCCTTGCACGGCTCGGAGATTTTCGGGAACTGGGCTTTGACGCAGGCGACAAATCCACCATCCGCTGACGAGTTGGCTGCACAAAGTGCCGCCATATCGCGGCCGCACGCCTGGATGGCCGACGCGTATTGGCTCTGAGCCGGAGCAGTTGAAAGAAGAACCAAAACGACAAAGGCCAAGCACGACCGTCCCATGGGAGCCTCCGATCACAAGTCACTCGCGGGTCATGGCATTCGTCGCTCGAGAATCCCGCAGGAAGATCGAGTCGGCTCCAACGAAAAGTCCCGGCAGAAGCGTCATTCCGGGGCTCGGCATTTGGACGATGAGCAGTGTGACACGAGCGTTGTGACACTTATGCGACGCGCCTATGGGTCCGCGACAGCCGGCGCACCCTGATGTCCGCCAGCTGCCAATCGCAGACGTCAGCCGGACCTGCTCGATCGCCTCGTCTGCGCGCTGCGCCCCGCTACGCGCGCGGAACGAGCTTGCCGGACAGCACAGTGCGGAGCGGGAACAACCGCTGGCGACCGGTGCGGGTGCCTTTGTAGTTGTCGAGGAATTCGAAGGAGCCGTCGCGCAGCTCCAGGATAGCGACGTCGGCCGGAGCGCCGACATTCAAGGTGCCGCGGTCGTCGAAGGACGGGAACACCCGGGCCGCATTGGTAGTCGCGCAGGCAATGACCTCCTTCAGCGGCATACCGAGCATCAGGAACTTCGACATCACGTTGGCGAAGTTCACGACACCCGAAGTCTTTGAATTGACATTCCAGTCGGTCGACAATGTATCCGGCCAGAAGCCCTGCTGGGTGGCACGCTCGACGGTCGCCCAGTCGAAGTGATCTTCCCGACCGTTGGCAAAATCGAAGATCACGCCACGGCGACGGGCCGCCGTCACGTCCGCGATCAGACGACCCTGGTCGTCGAGAATGCCGTTCGGCGCCGGCGCGTAAAGATGGGTGACGATGTCGCCGCGCTTGAGCAGCGGCAGGATCGAGCGCATCGGCGACACCGACTGGCCGATGTGGATCATCACCGGCAGCTTGAACGGCGCCGCCGCCTCCTGGGCGCGCCGCAGCGCCTCGAGATCGTTGGGACCGGCGACATTGGCCGACAGCCGCGCCTTGACGCCGATGGCGACATCGAGATTGCGCGCAATCGTTCCCCGCGTGAGCGTCACATTGGCGCGGTTGATGTCGTGCAACTCGCCGCCGGGCTCGACTCCGCCGCGCGCGATGTTGACCAGCGCGCGGCCGATCTGCGGCGCGCCGCGCGCCACCGCGGCCATCTGGTCGAAATTGTCGGCGCCGCCGGAGCCGGCGTCGACCCAGCCGGTGACACCTTCCTGCACCAGCATCGGCGGGCCTTCCTTGCTGCGACCCGCATGGGTGTGGATGTCGATCAGGCCGGGCGCAACGATCTTGCCGCGAGCATCGAGGGTCTCCGCGGCATCGCCAGCGACATTGGCCGCGACTTCGACGATCTTGCCGCCGGCAATGGCGATGTCACGCTCCGCGTCGAGCCCGACCGAAGGATCGATGACGCGTCCGCCTTTGATGACGAGATCGTAAGCGGCCGCGCGTGCCATCGGAACGCGAGCGAGCAGCGCGGCGCCGGCCGCTCCGGCGCAAATCACCTGGCGTCGATTGATCATCGCGAGGCCCTCCCCTGGCCGCATACAGTCCTGGTTATGCTTCAGGCGTCACACAGCTTTTGCCGGCGCAATCCGGGCAAACGGGTTGGCGGTGCGTCACAATCGGCTCGCACTGCCTTCCCCTTGGGGCCGCGCCAAAGCTCGGCTTTTTATCAGGCCATCAAAACAGGAAATTCGGTCACGCGATATGGGAAAGGAGGCTCAATCGAACTCATCACATCAAGCAGGAAATGGCCCCCATGCCCGCTGAGTGGCCGGGCGCGCTTCGATTGAATCGTGCCAACGCTTCAGGTTGGGATAATCCTGGAGGCCGACATCGTTCACACCGTGAAGGTGGACGTCGGAGTACATGGTCAGGTCAGCGATGGAATAATCACCGCCAAAATATTGGTGAGAAGCGAGATGCCGGTCGAGCGTGCCGAGCATGTCGCGCAGCACGGCGTCGTAGTGCTTCTGCGCAGGCGGCACCTTCTCGGGGTTGCGCACGACCCAGTGGCCGAACTGCTGCGCCAGGGTGGTGAAGGTCGCGGAGCCGTAGAACAGCCATTGATCCACCTTCGCGCGGGCGACCGGATCGCTCGGATAGAGCTTGCCGGACTTTTCCGCGAGATATTTGAGGATCGCGCCGGACTCGCAGAGCATGACGGTGGTGCCCCGGGGACCATCATGATCGACGATCGCCGGAATCTTATGGCCGGGACTGATTTTCATGAACCCCGCCGACATCTGCTCTTTTTGCCGGATGTTGACGGGAATGATCTTGTGCGCGAGCCCGGTCTCCTCGAGCATCATCCGCGGCTTGTAGCCGTTGTCGGTGGTCCAGGTGTAGCAATCGATCATTTCACTCTCCGATGAATGCATGCCGCCGCAGGTGACGTCAGCCAAGCGCCGATAGGCTAAATCGCAGGCTCATTCGATCACGCTGTCGGCACGAGCCAGCAGCGTGAACGGGACTTCGATCCCGAGCGCCTTGGCGGCCTTGAGGTTGATCACGAGATCATATTTGTCCGGCTGCACCACCGGAAGGTCGCCGGGCTTCTCGCCTTTGAGGATGCGCGCAACATATACACCGAGCATCCGCTGGCTTTCGACGACATCGGGGCCGTAGCTCATCAGGCCGCCAACCTCGACCGTGTTGCGCGCAAAGTAGGACGCCGGAAGCGAATGCTTGGTCGTCAGCTCCACGAAAATCGGCGACTCGCTGCCGAAGAATGGATCCGGAGCAACGAAAAGAGCGTCGGGCCGCCAGTCCGTCATCGCGGCGAAGGCTTCTCTGATTTCGGCGACCGTCGTCGCATTGAAAATCCGCGTTTCCAGGCCCAGCTCGCGGCCGAAAGCAGATGCATCACGCCCCGACGGCTCACCTTCCCCCGGGTTGCTCGGGTTGACGAGAACCGCGATGCGTTTGGCTTGCGGCACCAGCTCGTGCAGCAGCGCCAGCCGCTTTTTCACCAGTTCGTTCAGCAGATAATAAAGGCCGGTCAGATTGCCGCCGGGCCGGTTGAAGCTCGACACCAGACCAAGTTTCACCGGATCGCCGCCGCTCGCGAACACCACCGGAGTGGTGGTGGCCACCCGCTTCGCCGCAAGCGCGGCCGGTGGCCCTCCAGCAGCGGCAAGGACGGCCACACCTTTCTGGATGAGATCGGCAGCCATGGCTTGCAGTTGTTCGGGTCGATCGCCGGCCGCGCGAAATTCGATTTCGACGTTCTGGCCGTCGATGAAGCCTTCCGACTCGAGGCCTCTGCGAAACGCTGCGAGATAGTGCGGCCGTTCCGCACTGGACTGAATGCTGAGATAACCGATAACAGGTTTGGCCTGCTGCTGCGCCTTTGCGGTCAGCGGCCACGCTGTGGCCGCTCCCAAAACCAATCCGATGAATTTGCGCCGCCGCATGCGCGCCCCAACCCGAAAGACCGGATCGTAGCGGTTCATCCGCGTGCTTTGATAGTGGCTGTGACCGGCTTTCGAGCAGACCGCCGCGATAACGCGGGGCTCACCGTGGCGGCGGCACCACTGTTGATAGACCTTGCGTTTGCAACATTAATCTTCCCCGCTCTCGCATCCCGTCCTAAAGCCGTCATGCCTTGCTCGTTTTCGGACGCCGTCGATCGCGGCATCCGAAACCCTCGCAAGGTGCGGCCGCCGACAATGCGTGCCGCGATGGAGCGCCGAGAGGCGCCCGGGCTC